>CAVRQQ010000004.1:0-61054 GCA_963723355.1 uncultured delta proteobacterium | reverse complement strand
CACGCCGCGTTGCAGTCCCCGGCGAGCTTCTGAGCGAGGTTGACATCGGCCAGGAGATTCTCGAGGCCGACAAATGATACGTCTGAGCCACTTCAAATGCCATGAGCTGACCGGTTTCGGCGGTGCGATCAAGAATCTCGCCATGGGCTGTTCAAGCCGCGAGGGGAAACTCGAGCAGCACTCCACAGTGGCCCCCAGCATCTCGCAAAAGCATTGTACGGCCTGCGGTGCATGCCTCAAGGCCTGCGCCCATGACGCGATAGACCTTCGCAGTGGCAAGGCTGTCATTGCGGAAGAGCGCTGTACCGGCTGTGGTCGCTGCATCACCATCTGTGAACCCCAGGCGATCCGTATCAACTGGAACGAGGAAGCCTCGCTGGTGATGAAGAAAATGGCCGAATACTCCCTCGGTGCGGTATCCGGCAAAACCGGGAAAGTGCTCTTCATCAACTTCATTACCCAGGTTTCTCCGGCCTGTGATTGTTACGGGCACTCTGATGCGCCGATCGTCCCTGACCTCGGCATTCTTGCCTCGACCGACCCGGTCGCACTCGACCAGGCCTGCGCCGACCTTGTCAACCGGGCCCGTGGTCTGCCCGGCACGGCCATGCAGAACGGTCATGAACCAGGCAGTGACAAGTTTCGCGGCGTCTATCCGAAAATCGACTGGGAAGTGCAACTCGAGCATGGCGAGAAAACAGGCCTCGGCAGGCGGGAATATGAACTGGTGCCATTGAAACCGGCGCATGAGAAATGGTAGGCGGAGACCACAAGGACAGCTTTACAGAGAAAAAACCGAAAGATATTTGAGGAGTGCAATATGATGGAAATCACATTCCCGGGCGGCGTCCGGGTCAACGCACAATACGGCGGCTTTGACATCGCGACCGATCAACCAGAGAAAAATGGCGGAGAGAATTCCGCGCCGGCACCATTCGACCTGTTCCTGGTCTCGTTAGGCACTTGTGCCGGGTTTTACGCCCTGCGCTTTTGTCAACAGCGCGAACTGACGACCGACGGCATGCGCCTGTCGTTGACCACCCGGCGCAACCCTGAAACAAAGCGGCTGGATCGCATAGAAATCACCTTGAACCTGCCGGACGGATTCCCGGAAAAGTATCGTGGGGCTATTATCCGCGCCACCGACCAATGTGCGGTGAAGAAGGTGCTGGTCGATCCGCCGGAGATTGAGCTTGTTACGGTCTAAAGCGGGGGGATGTCTTCCGGCACCGGGGCTTCCCGGAGTCCAAGCTCCTCGCAAAGCGTCTGAAGCAGGGCATCGAGATCATCCGTACGGCTCGGCGAGCAGGCAATCTCGACCAGGCCGGTGTGACTGTCCAGAGTCCTGGCAAAAGCCAGGCCATCGTAGCTTTCCAGGATAAAACGCAGCTGACCGATCTCGGCACGCGGCAGTTGAAAATACCGTTTGATGAAGATTTCTGCGGGCATAGTCTGCTCCCGATCACAACAGGTTCAAGGTCGTATCGAGAATGTAGCGAGCGATGCTGCGCTTGGGTGGCAGCTGCGGCAGGTCATCGACCGAAAACCAGCGCGCGTCTGCCAACTCTCGCCTATCAACCCGGACCTCACCACTGACGAAATCCGCGACGAAGCCGACCATGACCTGGCTGGGGAAGGGCCAGGATTGGCTGCCGACGTAGCGGACATTGGCGGCAATCACCCCGGTTTCCTCGGCAATCTCCCGTATCGCGGCCTCTTCCAGTGATTCGCCAAACTCCTGGAATCCGGCCACCAGGCTATACCGGTTGGGAGCCCAGGCAGGTTTACGGGTCAGCAGGACTTCACCGGGACGGGTCACCAGGACGATGGCGCAGGGGTGAATGGCCGGATAGGCATGGGCCTCGCACGACGGGCAACCTCTCCCCCACTCCCCGGCCAGCCAGACGGTCGGCTCACCGCAGTAGCCGCAGTAACGGCTGCGGGCCTGCCAGTGCAGGATCATGCGGCCCATGCCGCCGAGGCTCAGCAGGTCAATCGGCAGCAGCGGCTGTTCGTCCAGGAGACCGAGCATTTCAAGAGTCTCCGGCACCCTGTCACCATCGCCAAAGTCAACCAGGCGACAAGGTTTCCCTTGCCAGTGCCCCAGGTAAAGGGATGGGGCATCGGGCCACTCTCCAAAGGGTAGCTCGAACCTGTCCTGCGCTCTCACCACAAGCATTTTGCTGCCGCGCAACAACACACCATACCCTGGTCCGCCCGGGTCCGGTTGCGGACTTTCCAAGATGAATTGCGCATCCAGACAGGCCCGGTTAAAGGGCAGGTGGAGAGGTGAAGCATATGTATCAGGCAGGGCGCTCACACACCATTCCCTTCGCAGAGGCGCTGGTAGTGCAACAGGGCCAGCTGTGTCTTGCTGTCAAGGATCTCTCCGCTCCTGATTTTGTTCAGGGCCTCATCCAGTGACACGGGGCAGAGATCGATCACCTCGTCCGGTTCGAGCTGCTGTTCAACTTCTGAGAGCTCCTTGCCGAGGAACAGGTAGATCCGTTCATCACAAAAACCCACGGTGCTCCAGAAGCTGCCAAGCGGCAGGATTTTTGCGGCCGCATAACCGGCCTCTTCGATCAATTCACGCGCAGCACAACCCCGGGCAGACTCCCCCGGTTCCAGGCGCCCGGCCGGGATCTCATAGACCATCTCGCCGATTGCCGGTCGGAACTGCCGGATCAGAAGCACTCTGCCATCAGCGAGAACCGGCAGGATTGCAGCCCCTCCGGGATGGCGAATTATCTCAAACGCCGAGCACCGGCCGTCGGGCATTTCATGCGTCTCGACGCCAACATCGAGAACCCTGCCGGGAAACACATTATCGCGTGATTTGAGAGTCGACATCAACAGCCCTTTCAGAAAACGAGCCCCCGGGCAACACCATGGTAACGGCCCGCGGAACCACCTCGATCAGAACCGGCAGGGTTCCGAAATCATCACCATCAACCTGAATGGCGACACCGGCACCTTTCAAGCTGACTTCATCCACGGTCAGAAACTCTGCAAGCGGTGCGCGCAACGGGTGTTTCAGGGCCAGAGACAAAGCGAATCTCAGGAGCGCAACACGACTGCCCTGACAGAGCAGGCAAACCTCCAGGTCATCTTTGAACATCGAGGCTGCAGGGGTCACCACATAGCGGCCACCATAGAAACGGCAGTTGCTGACGACCACGCCGAACCCTTTGAGACAACGGCCATCCGGCAGATGTAGATGCAGTGCTGATGGAGGCCTGAACAGGAGGGTTTCGACCGCACTGACCGCATAGGCCATCCGGCCAAGCAGCTTCTTCAATCCAGGCCGCACATGCGCAACCGCCGCGGCGTCCCAGCCAGCGCTGGCCATGAGCAGAAACAGCTCACCATTGATTTTGCCGAGCGTTATCACACGCGGGGCCCCCTGCATGGCGACAGCACAGGCTTTTTCGATCTGCAACGGAATCCCGGCTTCGAGGGCAAAAACATTCACCGTGCCAAGTGGCAGTAAGCCAATCGGCAGACCCGGTGAGGCGACACCGTTGACCACCTCGTTGAGGGTGCCATCTCCACCGGCGACGACAACCCGGTCATAGCCCTCCGAAACGGCCTGCGATGCGGCCTGCCTGGCGTCGCCCCTGGCTGCGGTCATGCAGAGGTCGACTTCGGCCCCCAGGTTTCGCAAAGTCCCCAGGGCCGCCTGGATACGCGGCCGGGCATCACCGCCACTGACCGGATTGGCTATCAACTTGATCCGCATGCTCGCTCCGAACATAGCAGCATTCTGGAAACCGCATCAGTATGCCGTGAACGCGGCGTTCAAACAACCCTTTCCTGGCCTTCACAGGACGGCAGAAACGGGTAGAATGAAGAGATGAAGCCAATACGGACAAAACCACCGGAGGGCAGATGGCTTGCGATAGGCGACATCCACGGTTGCCTGACCCAGTTAACCGAGCTCATGGAACGGGTCAAGCCGAATTCTGCCGACAGGATCGTGTTCCTTGGCGATTATGTCGATCGCGGACCGGCCAGCGCCGGGGTGGTCGATTACCTGATAAGATTTGCCGCGGCCTTTCCTGCAACAGTCTTTTTGCGCGGCAATCATGAGCAGATGTTCATCGATTACCTCGACGGGCTTGATCCGGCCATATTTCTCATCAACGGTGGACAGCAAACCCTGGACAGCTACCGCGATTGTCGGATGTGGCCTGTCCCCTCTGCCCATCGCCGCTTCCTTGACTCGTTACGGCATTATTTCGAATCAGAACAGCATATCTTTGTCCACGCCGGTCTGCGGCCGGAAATCCCTTTGGCGGAGCAAAAGGACTTCGACATGCTCTGGATTCGCAACGAGTTCCTCGAATCGGACTTCGACTGGGGCAAACCCGTGGTCTATGGCCACACCCCGCTCAAAGAGCCTCTGCTTGGTGAGCGCCGGATAGGCGTCGATACCGGCTGCGTTTACGGCCGCCAACTGACCTGTTGTGATGTGATGTCCCTGCGGACCTGGCAGGCTTGAGCAACAATTACCCGACCTGCTCGTGCCAGCGGCGCAACAGGTCGCCGGGCATGGTCCCAACCGGCAGGGCCATCTGGACCATGGCATTTGGCTGAACGATCTCGATTTTGCCGCCCTGGGCATCGCAGGCCCCGGCAAAAACCAGTTCGGCCTGGCGCATTGCAGGCCCGATGATCTCCAGTCTGTCACCGCTCTGGATACGGTTGCGGCCTTCCACCAGCCAGCCCCCTTCAGGCAAGGCTTCCCTGACGATCCCTACGAAATCACAATCACGACTGTACAGGCTGTTTTCGGCATGCACGAAGGCGTGGTCATGGTCGAAGAGAAAACCTGTCCCGTACGGCCGGTGGCTAACCGCTTCAAGCTCCCTGCGCCACCCCGGGTCAATCTGGACGGTATCCGGGTTATCACGCCAGGCATCCAAAGCTGCGCGATAAACCCTGGTTACGGCGGCGACATAATAAAGGCTTTTCATCCGACCTTCAATTTTCAGGCTGTCGACTCCTGCCCCGATCAGAGCCGGCAGATGATCGATCAGGCAGAGGTCACGGCTATTGAAGATATAGGTGCCCCGGTCATCCTCCTCGATCGGCAGGTATTCACCCGGCCGGGCCTCCTCCATAAGCGAGTATTTCCACCGGCAGGGATGACTGCATGTGCCACGATTGGCACTGCGTCCTGAGAGTCCCGCAGAGAGCAGGCAACGCCCTGAATAAGCCATGCACATCGCACCGTGCACGAAGACTTCCAGTTCAACGTCTGAGTTTGCACTGATCTCGGCAATTTCGCCCAGGCTCAGCTCGCGGGCCAGATTCAGCCGTTTGACGCCCTGCGACTGCCAAAAATGAGCCGCTGCTGCGCTCGTCGTATTGGCCTGGGTGGAAAGATGTACTTCTTTCAGAGGGTCAATCTGCCTGACCAGAGACAGCATTCCCGGGTCTGCGAGGATATAGGCATCGACCGGGACCTGAAGAAGTTCCCGCAGCAGTTGGCGGGCAGCCTGTTCCTCGTTCGGACGCAGGTAGGCATTTAATGTCAGGTAAAGGCGTTTGCCCAGGGAATGGGCCAGTTCACAGCCCCGGGACAGTTCCGGAACGGTGAGATTACCGGCCAAGGCACGCAAGCTGAACCGCTCTACACCACAGTAAACCGCATCCGCTCCGTAACGCAGGGCGGTTTCCAGCTTTTCCATGTTTCCGGCAGGAGCCAGGAGTTCGGGGGTCATCGGATAACCTTTGTGCGCGAAGATTGCTGTTTACTCTATCACAACGAGGCATATTTCATGCAAGGCCAGATTATCACACGACCGGCCATGATGCTTGACAAGGCGTGAAAAAGCCTATAATTTTTAGGAAATTTCAATTCCGGAGACGACTGAATCTGACGACATGACAATCTCCCTTAGACATATGACATATAGGCTTGTAATCGCTTTGCTCCTGCTCGGTCTGCTGGCGTCGTGCGCCCCGCCGCCGACAACCAAGCAATCCGGCAACCTGACCCAGGATATGCGCCACCTGCTGACGATGCTCGACAAACAGGGACAGGAGCTTCAGAATGTGTCCCGACAACTCGCCGAGCTGCAGGACCAACAGCAGGAACAGGCCCAGGAGATCGATCAACTGCGGCGAGGATCGCTGACGCCAGCAGGAACTTACCAGCCGGGGTCACTGCCACGTACCCCTGACACCACGACCGTGCAGGGCCAGGACGATGGTTCACCA
The DNA here is from genome assembly GCA_963723355.1 of uncultured delta proteobacterium. Lineage (GTDB taxonomy): Bacteria > Desulfobacterota > Desulfuromonadia > Desulfuromonadales > BM103 > JAFDBW01. The sequence continues at coordinate 54,826 of CAVRQQ010000004.1, read as the reverse complement.
ACCGCTGTTTATCTCCAGGCTTTCGGCGATTATGCCTCCGGCCGCTTCCAATCTGCAGTACAGGGCTTTGAAACCTTCCTGCAGCGCTTCCCGAATAACAGCTATGCCAGTAATGCGCAATTCTGGCTTGCGGACAGCTATTTCAACCAACAGCAATACATCGTGGCAATACGTGAATTCGAGCGAGTCCTCAGCGAATATTCGGGCGCGCCGAAAAGCCCGGACGCCCTTTACAAGATTGCCATCGCTCAGCTGCAACTGGGGGCAAGCGATGAAGCCCGCCAGGCGATTGATACATTGAATCAACGTTATCCGAAAAGCACTGCAACCCAAAAGGCCCAGGAACTGGTGATACCCTGACCGGTTGCATCAAGGGGGAGACATGAATCTCAAACGTACTATCCTGACTGCCTGTTTATTGTTTATGGTCTGGCCTGGCATTGCCATCGCCAAGGAGGAGCCGATCATCTACACGGTCAAACAGGGCGACACCCTATGGGACATCTCCCAACGCTTCATAAAAGACCCCTACTACTGGCCTAACCTGTGGTCCAACAACCCGGCGATCGGCAATCCCCACCTGATCTACCCGGGACAGAAGTTGCGCATCTATGACGGGCGCATCGAGATCATCCCGGTCGGTGAAGGGACCGGCGAGATCGGTGCAGCATTCATGACCGAGGACGAAATCCTCTTGATCCCCACTTTCGGCGGAGCCCAGAGCTTCATCAGTGATGAAGAGGTAAAAACCCTGGGGACCCTGGTCGACACCGTCGACAATCGCGTCATGGTGACTACCGGAGATACGATTTTCCTCGAGATGAACGACCTTGCCGCAACCAACCCCGGCGATATCTATGAATTGATTGAGATGGGACAGCCAATCATCCATCCCCTTGCCGAAGGCAAATGGGGACACCAGAGAGAGAGTGCAATCCTCGGCTACCAGACGATTCAGCTCGGCACCGTCGAAATCACGGAAGTCACTCCGACCGTCGCCGTAGCAACCATTACCAACGCGCTGCGGGAAATTGAACGCGGCGCAAAGTTGCGCCCCTATAAAGAAATCCCCAGCCGGATCCAGCGCCTGTTCTCTGACAATGTGCTCGAGGGCTATATCCTGGCCAACGACGTCGGCAACGTTGCTATGGGTCAATGGGAGGTTATCCTGATCGACGTGGGAGAGGACAGTGGCCTGATGGTCGGTCACGAACTGGACATCTATCGCAAACGTGAAGCGACCGAGCAGGCTGACAAGGACAAGGTGCTGATCCTGCCGGATATCGACCTCGGAGATGCTATCGTTCTCGAGGTTCGCAGGGGCTTTGCCGAAGCCCTGATCACCCGGACAACCAACCTGCCGATCTACCGCGGCGACCAGATCAGAACAAAAACCAGGTAGAACCCGGGGAGAATCTCCCGAACAAATTTTTCGGGATGGGCTGATATCAGCCCATCCCTTTTTATGTAATGAACAGCTTTTGATGGAGGGACACGATGCAACACCTGACGCCATGGCTGCGCCTGCAGCTCACCCCGGGCCTGGGCCGCGTCGGCCTGATGCGCCTGATCGAGCACTTCAAAACCCCTGAAAATGCAATCGACAACGCCGACCGGGGCTGGTCGTTGGCCGGGTTGCGCAACGGCCTCGCGCGGGCAATCCCTGCAGCAACAGACGGTAAAATCCGAACAGCCTGCGAGCTACTGAACGAGATGAACGGGCGCCTGCTCACCATCTGGGACGCGGACTACCCGCAAAGGCTCAGGCAAATAGATGATCCGCCGGCGCTTCTATACTGTTGTGGTGAGCTACCGGCGGAGCCGGCGGTCGCGATCGTCGGCAGCCGTCATCCGACCGACTTCGGCAGGAGGTTTACGGAAAAACTGGCCAGAGAAATTGCCTCCGCCGGCATCGTTATTGTCAGCGGCATGGCCCGTGGGATAGATTCCGCCGCGCACCGTGGCGCGCTCGACGGAGGCGGCAAGACCGTGGCGGTCCTCGGCTGCGGCATCGATCGCATCTACCCACCCGAGAATGTCGGGCTTTACATGCAAATCATCAGCAATGGTACGCTGTTATCCGAGTACCCCCCGGGCAGCGACCCTCTGCCAGGACATTTTCCCGGACGCAACCGCATTATCAGCGCACTCAGCCTGGGCACCCTGGTGGTCGAGGCCTGCCGTAACAGCGGGTCATTGATTACCGCCGAGTTTGCCCTCGAACAAGGGCGTGAAGTCATGGCGGTCCCCGGCAGTGTCGACCGCAAAACCAGCTACGGCCCGAACCTCCTGATCAAGCAAGGTGCTCACCCGATCACTGAGGCAAGTGAAATCCTCGAGATTCTCGGCCTGTCGACTGTCCACAGCAGCAGGAAAACCGGTCAGGCAAGCAGCGACGTTGATCTACCTGAACCGGCCGGAAGGGTTCTGGCTGCTCTTGACCTAACCCCCCGCCACAGCGATGAACTCACCGTGGAAAGTGGGTTGACACCTATGGAGCTTTCCGTTATTTTACTGCACCTAGAACTGCAAGGGTACGTAGAGAAGTTGCCTGGTGGACGGTATGTCCGCGGTCGCCGGGTACTTTAACCCCAACTAACCAACGGAGACTTCTTGAGAGAACGAGTCCTTGCGATTGTCAGTTTCATCGCTCAATACTTCCTCGACGACCAGGACATGATGACAGAAAGTGATCTCGTTGAAGAGTTGCTCGCCGTCGGTTTCGAAGCTGAAGAGATTGATGCAGCCTTCTGCTGGATGGAGAGCCAGACCATCTGTTCTCCAGCCGGAGGGAACGTCACGCTGGGCAATCCACCCGTCAGCCACAGGGTCTTCTCTGCCGAGGAAAGCCGGATTCTTTCTGGTGAAGCACGCGGTTTTCTGACCCGCCTGCGGGGCATGGGTATACTTGACGCCGATGTACAGGAAGAAGTCATCTCCAAGGCAATGCAGGTTGCGGACGATGAAGTCTCCCTGAAAGAGATCAAAACGATTACGGTCCTGGCGATGTTTGCCAATTCTCACAATGAATGGCGCCGCGAATACGATTGTCTGCTGGAAGATGACTGGCCGCGGTTGCTGAACTGACGTGTAACAGGCTGCGGGAAAACCTGCGGCCTTTTTCTTTTCTCACAAAATGACTTGAACTGGACTTATGGCTAATTCCCTGGTTATCGTAGAATCGCCTGCCAAGGCCAAAACCATCGAAAAGTTTCTCGGCAAGGGCTACCATGTCCTCGCCTCCTACGGACACGTTCGCGACCTGCCGAGCAAGGATGGCTCGGTCGATGTCGAAAACGATTTCCTGCCCAAGTACATCGTTTCGGCAAAAGCGAAAAAACAGCTGGCCCTTCTCAAGAAAGCCCTGAAAGACGCCGACGAACTGGTCCTCGCAACCGACCCCGACCGTGAGGGCGAAGCGATTGCCTGGCACCTTCTGGAGGCGCTCGGAGTTGACGAAAAGGGGGATTCTCCCAAGGTCAGCAGGGTCGTGTTCCACGAGATCACCAAGACCGCTATTGCCGAAGCCATGGCCAAACCGCGCAAGATATCGACGGAGCTGGTCGATGCGCAGCAGGCAAGACGCATCCTCGACTACCTGGTCGGCTTCAATCTCTCCCCGGTGCTCTGGCGCAAGATTCCTGGCAGCCGCTCGGCCGGCCGGGTACAGTCTGTGGCCCTGCGGCTGATCTGTGAGCGCGAGGCAGAGATCGAAGCGTTCAAGGCCCAGGAGTACTGGACCATCGAAGCCACCATGGCCAGCGCGGAGAAAACCACCTTTGCGGCAAGATTGCATGCGATCGACGGCCAGAAGATGGCTGCCAGCGCCAAGCACCTGGAATCTTCGACCTACCAGGTTATTGCCGACCAGAAGGCGGCCGAGCAGCTGGTTGAAGAAATCAGGCCTCTGCCGGTACATGTGTCCGCAGTCAACCGCACAGAGAAGAAACGTCGCCCGGCAGCGCCCTTTACGACCAGCACCCTGCAGCAGGAGGCCAACCGCAAGCTCGGCTTCTCAGCGCGCAAGACCATGTCCTTGGCCCAGAGGCTCTACGAAGGTGTCGACACAGGTGACGGCCCCGTTGGCCTGATCACTTACATGCGAACCGACTCGGTGACCCTCTCCAACGGGGCTATCGATGAAGCCAGGCAGGTTATTGACCAGCGCTTCGGCAAGCAATACGTCCCCGCCAAGCCGCGCGTCTACAAGAGCAAAGCCAAGAACGCCCAGGAGGCTCATGAGGCGATCCGACCCACCGGCCTGGCTCGCCACCCGGAAAAACTCAACACGGTCCTCGATCGAGATGAACTCCGTCTTTACAAGCTGATCTGGGAACGGACGATTGCCTCCCAGATGGCCGACGCCATTCTCGATGCGACCACGGTTGACATCCTCGCCGGAGAGAAGTTCCAGTTCCGCTCTTCAGGCCAGGTGGTCCGGTTTCCCGGCTTCATGAAGGTCTATATCGAAGGCAAGGACACCGAGAGCGAAGAAGTCGAAGGTCTTTTGCCCAGCCTGAACGAGAAAGAGGCCCTCAGCTTTGAGCAACTGCTCGGTGAGGAGCACACAACACAACCACCCCCGCGCTACACGGAAGCCTCGCTGGTCAAGATTCTTGAAGAATATGGTATCGGCCGGCCATCAACCTACGCGGCCACCATGAACACCCTGGTGGAGCGCAATTATGTACAGCTGATCAAGCGGGTCTTTTACCCGCAAGATCTCGGCCGCGAAGTGATTCGCTTCCTGATGCAGTGTTTCGACAAGTATGTCGACTACCAGTTCACCGCCAACATGGAAGATGACCTCGATGCCATCTCCCTCGGCAAGGGTGAATGGAAGTCTTTCCTGAAAGAATTCTGGGTTCCGTTCAAGCAAGAGGTCGAGGGCGTCAAGGAGGTCCGGTTTGTCGGTGAACCTCTTGACGAAAAGTGCCCGGAGTGCCAGGAACAGCTTTCCAAGAAGTTTGGCCGCAACGGTTACTTTATCGCCTGCAACGGCTACCCGGAGTGTAAATACACCCGCCCGATAAACGGCGAGCGCAATGATGAGCCGGTTTTGTCTGACGAGAAGTGCGAGAAGTGCGGGGCTCTGATGCAGTTCAAGGAAGGGCGCTACGGCAAGTACCTTGCCTGTTCTGCCTATCCCGACTGCAAGAACAACCAACCCCTGGTCAAACCGAAATCACTTGGCATCAGCTGCCCGTCCTGCAAAGAGGGTGAAATCATGGAGAAGAAGAGCCGCTATGGCAAAATCTTCTACTCCTGCAATCGTTACCCGAAATGCAAGTACGCTCTCTGGGACGAACCGCAAGAAAACCCCTGTCCGAAATGCGCCTTCCCGCTGACCGTAGTGAAGACCACCAAGCGTTACGGGACTGTTCAGAAGTGTCCCCAGGAAGAGTGCGACTACCAGGTCACCCTGGTTGAACCGGAGAAGAAGGCCCCGGCTAAAAAACCTGCGACAAAGAAAACCGCCAAAAAGAAAGCCTGAACCAGGCTCGACATAATATGGACGACACGGCCGGGCAGAATGCCCGGCCGTTTCTGTCCTGTTCCTGTATACTTAATAAAAAACGGATAAAAATCACCATGACCACACCGATACTCATCATTGGCGGCGGCCTGGCCGGTACTGAAGCCGCCTGGCAGATTGCCCAGAGGGGGATTCCGGTCGAGCTTTTCGAGATGCGCCCGGAGCGCATGACCCCGGCCCACCACGGCGGACAGCTGGGTGAACTGGTCTGTTCCAACAGCCTGCGTGGCACCAGCATGCACAATGCGGTCGGGTTACTGAAAGAAGAGCTGCGTCGCTGCAACAGTCTGTTCATCGAAGCCGCTGACGCCCACGCGGTTCCGGCCGGGGGCGCCCTGGCCGTCGATCGGGATGATTTTGCCGATCACCTGACCCGGGCGATAGAAGAACACCCCTTGATTACCCTGCATCGACAGGAGATTACCGAAATTCCCGACGACCGGCTGGTCATCATCGCCAGCGGGCCACTGACATCCGAGTCTCTCACGTGCAACAATCGCCGCACTGACCGGCCAGGAGCATCTTTATTTCTACGACGCCATCGCCCCGATCGTTGAAGCGGACTCGATCGATCGTGATCTGGTTTACGCAGCCTCACGATACGGTCGAGGTGGTGCCGATTATCTCAATTGCCCGTTCGACAAAGAGCAGTACCTGGACTTTGTCGAAGCTCTCTGCAAGGCCGAAAAAGTAGAACCCCGCAAATTTGAGAAAGTCGTCCATTTCGAGGGCTGCATGCCGATCGAGGCTCTGGCTGAACGTGGCGAGATGACTTTGGCCTTCGGGCCGATGAAGCCGGTCGGGCTGCCGGACCCGCGAACCGGGCACGACCCTTACGCAGTCGTGCAGCTCCGCCAGGACGACCGCCACGCCAACCTCTACAACCTGGTCGGCTTTCAAACCAAGCTGACTTACCCGGAACAGCGACGCATCTTCCGTACCATTCCCGGTCTGGGTGATGCCACTTTTGCACGCCTGGGCAGCATGCACCGCAACACCTTCATCAATGCCCCCGCTTGTCTGAACCAATTTCTGCAGTTTAAGGACAAACCGAACCTGCTGTTTGCCGGACAGATCACCGGTGTCGAAGGTTACGTCGAATCCGCCGCAAGTGGTTTCCTGGCCGGCCTGATTTCTGTGGCACTCTGTAACGGGACGGTTTTCCTGCCACCCCCTTCAACCACGGCCCTTGGTGCCCTGCTCAACTACCCTGCGACAGCCTCTGCGGAGAACTACCAGCCGATGAACATCACCTACGGGCTCTTCCCCCCTCTTGAGCAACGGATACGCAAACGCCGTGACCGGCGTCAGGCCTTGGCAGATCGTGCTCTGCAGGATCTGCAATCCTGGCTCAGCAGGACAGCAATAGCGTCAAGATGATTGCCAGAAAACCAAATAACTGGTAGGGTTTATAGTTGATAGTCACACATCCCGCTAAAGTTCGGGACTGGTCTTCTACAGAAGGGAAAAGAGTTGGTCACAACAGGCTTATCAGACAAACTGGTCGACCCGCGCGATCTTCTCGAAATATTGCACCAGCAACCGCTGATGGCACCGTTCAACCTGACTTTCTACTCTGAAAAGAATGGTCGCAAGGGATTGGTTGATGCGATTCGTGAAATTTGCGTGCCGCTTGACGGTGACACCTCCTGCACTCCAGACTGCTACCGCGGATGGGAAGAAAAACTTTCCAAAATATCCCTGGCAAAGCGACTATCGGTCAAATCCTGTACTCACGGTTTTCTCTGTTTTGTTCTCGCTCTTCCGGAGAACAGGAACCTGCCGGATTACCTGATTGGCTGTGTCGCTTTCGAACATCAAGGGCGAATTACGCATGTCACGCGTGCTCAAACTCCTGATGCGACAGACACGACGATCGTCAAACCGAAACAGCCGCTCCGATCTGTAAGTGCCCCCGAAGCGGAATTGGCGATTAGAGAGATATCCCATATCCTGCCGCAAATTCTCGACGGGCAGATCCATACACTCAGCCTGAGCCGCACGACCCAAAGGCTTGAGGCTGTCCAGAAATTGAATCGTGACCTGGCAGACTGTACTGACGTTGATCATGCTATGGACATCGTCAGCGAGGCGCTGGTTGTGCTGTTCAATCTTCCCCGAATCCTGATCGTGCTGCAGAAGCCTGGACAAGCCATGACGGTCCATTCGACCCTTGGACTTGACCCGGACTCCTTAAAACTGGACCAAAAACGCCTCGCCGACTACCTGGACGGGTCTTCCTGCCAACCCAGGGTCATGCCCGGCGATGAATTTACTGAATTTTTCCACGGTTTGCAGACTCGTTCTGCACACATCTTCCCGATCGGCGTCAAGGACTGCCGGCTTGGCATCATCGTCATTCTCGATCTCGATTTGCACAGCCGGGACCAGGCCATGATTGAACTTCTGGTCAACGGTCTTGCAGCCCGGTTGGAAAGCCTCGAAACAGCGGCAAGCCACCAGCAGGAGAGCCAATTCTCGGCACGCCTGATCTCAATGATCAGTGACCTCTCGCTGGTCACAAGCAGCAAAGAACTCTATCAGCAGATTCTCGAGATGGCGGCAGAGCTGCTTTCGGCATCCAGTGGTTCGCTGATGTTGCTCAACGAATCGGACGGGACTCTGAAAATCGAAACCGCCAAGGGGATGAACCCGGCACTGGCCAAGGCCATGTCGGTTACCTTCGGCGAGGGGATTGCCGGACACGTCGCCAAAAGTGGTTTTCCGATGCTGGTCAACGACATCGAACGGGACAAGCGTGTCGCCTACAGGAATCGACCGCGCTTCAAGACCAAATCGTTCATCAGTCTGCCCCTTGAATCCGAGGGTCGGCTGATCGGAGTCCTTAACCTTGCAGACAAAAGTAATGGCAGCAGTTTCACAGAGAAAGACCTGAACCGGTTGAAAACCTTTACCGGTTATGCGGTACCGATGATCGCCCGTGCCGCAACATTGGAAAAAATTGGAAAATTCGAGCAGCTCGCTATCACCGATCCTTTGACCGGTCTCTACAATCGACGCTTCCTTGAAGATCGCCTGCAGGAGGAATTCAGCCGCAGCGGACGTCATAAGCAGAATTTCTGCATTATTCTTGCCGACCTCGACAACTTCAAGATGTACAACGACATCTGCGGTCATCTCGCTGGCGACAAGGTTCTTCGCAAGGTGGCCAGCCTGTTGCGGCGGACCGCACGTGATATGGATGTCGTCTCCCGCTATGGTGGAGAGGAGTTTTGTATCATCCTGCCGGGTACCGGCAAAAAAGAATCCGTGTTTGTCGGTGAGCGTATGCGCAGGGTCATTGAAGTAGAGAGCTTTCCCGGCGAGAGCCACCTGCCACTCGGCCGGCTGACCATCAGCCTCGGCATTGCCTCTTTCCCCGCGGACGGCGTCACTGCAAACGAATTGATCCATGCCTCCGATTTGGCCCTTTATCAGTCCAAAGCCATGGGCCGCAATCGACTGGTTCTCTTCGAACCATCCCTGGAAGGCAAGGCGCTGCCAGCTTTGCGAGGCTGACAACCCGATCCGCCGCCGGAATATCTCATGCCAGAAGAACCTCAGGGGATAGTGCTTGCGTCGGCGTCGCCACGTCGATGTGAACTGCTGGAGCAGGTCGGAATCCCTTTCCAGATCATACCGAGCAGTGTCGACGAAACGTTGCTTGCCGACGAAACCGCAGAAGACCACGCGATCCGACTCAGTCGTGACAAGGCCCTTGAGGTTGCCGGCAGACAGGCCGTTGCAGGTCGCTGGTTCATCGGCAGCGATACGGTCGTTGTGCGTGACGACGTCGTCCTGGGCAAGCCTATCGACGCAGCAGAAGCCAGACAGATGCTCACCAGTCTCTCCGGTCGCAGCCATCGGGTGATTTCCGGTTACGCTGTGCACGACCGCGACAGCGGCCGGACAATCAGTGCCGCAGTCGTCACCAGGGTCTTTTTCAAGAAATTGACAAGCCGTGAAATCGAAGGGTACATTGCTACCGGTGAACCATTTGACAAGGCCGGCGCCTACGCTATACAGGGAATCGGCTCATTCATGGTTCCCAGAATCGAAGGCAGCTATACCAACGTGGTCGGTCTGCCGCTTTGCGAAGTCATCGCCGCACTGGAAGAGTTGGCAGCGATTCAACTTTTTGCCAAATGAATGCTATGGATATTGCCGACAACATTTCTCAAATCCGTCAACAGATCGCTTCCGCATGTGCAAAATGCGGCCGCAACCCGGAGGACATCCGTTTAGTTGCAGTGTCGAAGAAAAAACCGGCGGCGGATATTGAGTCTGCAATTGCCGCCGGACAGACCCTGTTCGGTGAAAGCTATGTCCAGGAGTGTGTCGCCAAGATCGATGAAGTCGAATCTGCCGCCGAATGGCATTTCATCGGCGGTCTGCAAAGCAACAAGGTCAAATACCTGGCCGGCAAGGTGGCAATGATCCATTCGGTCGACCGGCTCTCACTGGCCGAGGAAATAAACCGCCAATGGGGAAAGCTCGATTCTTCCGTAGACATTCTCATCCAGGTCAATCTCGGCGAGGAGGAAACCAAGTCCGGGACCACGGCAGACGAGCTGCTCAAGCTGGTGAGTCAGGTCGCCCGGCTCCGACACCTTCACATCAAGGGACTGATGGCCCTGCCGCCCTGGGAAGAGGACCCGGAAGCGGTTCGCCCTTATTTCCGACAGCTGAGAGAACTTGCCGCACAGGTCGAAGCCCTGGGATTGCCGAACGTCGAGATGGAAGAACTCTCCATGGGCATGAGCCACGACTTTGAGGCCGCCGTCGAGGAAGGTGCCACCATGGTCCGCATCGGCACCGCCATCTTCGGTGCCAGGTAAACAACTAATTGCCACAAAGACGCAAAGACACAAAGCTGGGTTGTTATCCAAACTCAAACCTTTTAAATCTTTTTGTGTCTTAGTGCCTTGGTGGCTGACATGCAAGTCTTTATCTCTGGCCTTGCGCCACTAACCTCCGGTTTTCATTATGTCCATTAACGCCTTTCTTTTCGACCTGGACGGCACCCTGGTCGACTCGATCCCCGATCTGACCAGGTCCGTCAACCTGTTGCGTAACGAGCTCGGGCTTGCCGATATTTCCAGCGACCAGGTTCGCACCTATGTTGGCGACGGGGTCGGTCTGCTGCTGCAACGTGCGCTGCCGGAAGGCCTGTTCGGTGCAAGCCAGCGCACGCGCTTCATGGAGATTTATACCGAACACCTGACCGATGAAACGATCGTTTATCCCGGCATCTTCGAATTTCTTCAAATGCACCGTGACAAGCCGATGGCCGTGGTCACCAACAAACCACAAAACCTGGCGGATATAATCGTCGACCGCCTCGGGCTGGCGCCCTTCTTCTCCGACGTGATCGGGGCCGAACTTGCACTGCAGAGAAAACCCCACCCGGACATGGTTCACCATGCCCTGAAACGCCTGGGTTGCGTACCGGAACAGACCGTGCTGTTCGGTGATCACCATGTCGACCTGCGCGCCGCTCATGCGGCGCGGGTTAAATCCTGTTTTTGCGCCTGGGGACTCGGTCATGATGACGGTTTGCAGGCTGATTTCGAGGCGATGACCACCACGGACCTGCCGATCATCTTCCCTGAAGGCTGCTGACCTTGAGCGATACCCGTCTGACCCAGAAGGACGTTGCGCTTTTTTTCTTTCCCCTGTTGCTCAACATCCAGCTGATGAGCGTCTCCCACTCGGTGATCAACGCCGGGCTCGCCCGGCTGGACGATGCCGTTGTCATCCTGGCTGGTTTTTCAGTGGCCATGGTCCTGCACCTTTTCGTCGCTTCGCCGTCCTACCAGAACCACACGATTACGATCGCCATGGTGCGCGGTCGCAAATCGCTGATCAGCGCAACGATCTTTATTTTCCTGATCGCAATCTGGGTCTCGATCCTGCTCGCCCTGCTGGCCTTCAGCCCGGTTGGGACCTTTGTTTTAAACCGTGTCCTCGGCGTTTCTGCCGAAGTGGCGCAAGGCGCTCGTGATGCACTGGCTCTGCTGGTTTTTCTGCCTTTCATCACCGGTCTGCGAGGCCTTTTCCAGGGGCTGGTGATTCGCGCCCGGCGCACCGGCCTGGTTTCGTTTGCCACGGCCGTTCGGATTGTCATGCTGTTTGCCTACCTCTGGCTGGGACAGCTGTGGTTTTCCGGGACCCGTGTCGCGGCTTTCGCCCTGCTCGGCTGTGTCGGCACCGAGACCCTGGTCATCGGCTACTTCGCCTGGCGGGTCAGACTACCCGCGGCGGAGAATGATACAAAGAGCTTTGTCGAAATCCTGCGCTACGGATTGCCGCTGGCCTATTCATCAGGATTGCAGCAGACCGTGCCGCTGCTGATCAACGCCATAATCAGCCGACTGCCCGATGGGACCCTGGCGCTGGCAGCGTTTGGCGTGATTCGCGGTTTCCTTTTCCTGCTTGCCGGGCCGATGCGCAATCTTCAACAGGCGTACCTGACCCTGGTGCGCCAGGACAGGGACAACAACATCCTGATCAGCTTTTTTATCAAGGTCAGTATCGGCATGGCAGTGGTCATGCTGGCGATCGCCTGGCCACTGAATCAGCCGGTACTCGGCACCATCATGGGCCTCGATGCCAGCATGCGCCATTATATCACCTGGCCGTTGACGGCCTGTGCACTCTTCCCGTTCCTGTATGGCGCCGCCAACCTGCTGCGCGGCTGGTTCGCCGGGGCGCACCTGACCGGACGCCTGGGGCTCTCCACCCTCTACAAGGCTCTCCTGATGCTGATTCTCTGGCCATTGATAACCATGTCATCGCTGCCGCTTCCGGGAATAGCCATCGCCATCTTCCTGCTGCTCGCCGCCGAATTCTGCGAGGCGGGCTACCTGTACCGGCAGCGCAGTCGCCTGCTTGAAGGGCGCGGGCTTGTCCCGCTGGATAATCAAAGCGTACAATGAGGCAATGGACACCCTTGAGAAGAAACATCCCTGCCCGGACTGCCGCCAGTGCCAGTGGTGCTCGGAGGACCGCTGCCGGCTTTGCCTGCGCAGCGCCACCAGCTGTCGGAAAAAGCTATCCATGGCCGAGCAGATCGCCCTGTTCGAGAGCATCAACCGTACCGATTCGCAGGATCCTGCAGACTCTGTCCAAAAAACCTCTGCGGTTAAACAGCAGGATTGAGCGCCACAAGCCCTATGCTTGAGTCGGGCTATCCCCACTGTTTAAGTGTGGTATGATTTTAGGCCCTTCAACGGTATATGCTAGACTATCAAAGTCTGATCGTTTGAAGTCATTTACCGACAACGCTGACCGGACCGTTTCGAAAGGCCGCTGTCATGACCTCACGTTCCACCAAGGTATTTCTGGTCGTAACGATTGTCATCCTGATCGTCGCCTTCTTTGCGTTTGACCTGCATCGTTTCCTGACTCTGGAATACCTCAAGGACCGGCAGCAGGCGTTTGCCGACTTCTACGCTGCCAACCGCGTGCTGACCATCGCCATTTATTTCATCCTCTACGTGGTCGTCACTGCGCTGTCGTTACCCGGCGCTGCCGTCATGACCCTGGCTGGTGGAGCATTGCTCGGCTTCTGGGTCGCCCTGGTCACCGTTTCTTTTGCCAGCTCCATAGGCGCCACCCTGGCCTTCCTCGCTTCACGCTTCCTGTTGCGTGACTGGGTCCAGTCCAAATTCGGCGACAAGCTTAAGGCCATCAACCAGGGAGTTGAGAAAGAAGGGGCTTTTTACCTCTTCACCCTGCGCCTGGTGCCGCTGTTTCCTTTCTTCGTCATTAACCTGGTCATGGGACTGACGCCGATGCGCGCCCTGGCTTATTACTGGGTCAGCCAGATCGGCATGCTCCCCGGTACTGCCGTCTACGTCAATGCCGGGACCCAGCTGGGCCAGATTGAAAGCGCCTCGGGGATCCTCTCTCCCGGGATCATCTTGTCTTTCGTGCTGCTCGGGATTTTCCCGCTGATCGCCAAGCGGATCATCGACATCTTCAATCGACGCAAGGCTTTTACCGGCTGGACCATGCCGGACCGGTTCGATTACAACCTTATCGCAATCGGCGCCGGCTCCGGAGGACTGGTTTCGGCCTACATTGCCGCCGCCGTCAAAGCGAAAGTCGCACTGATCGAAAAAGACCAGATGGGCGGTGATTGCCTCAACACCGGCTGCGTACCGAGCAAGGCCCTGATCCGCTCGGCAAAGATGGTCTCCTACGCGCGACGGGCAGGGGATTTCGGCTTTAAATCCGGACAGGTTGACTTCGACTTTGCCGAGGTCATGGAGCGGGTACAAAGGGTCATTGAGAAGGTAGAGCCACATGACTCCATTGAACGTTACACGAAGCTCGGCGTCGATTGCTTTACCGGTGCAGGGAAAATCGTCTCGCCCTGGTCGGTTGAAGTCAACGGTGATATCCTGACCACCAGGAACATCATTATCGCGACCGGAGCGAAGCCACTGATCCCCCCGATCAAGGGGATCGAGAAGGTTGACTACCTGACCTCGGACAACCTCTGGCAGTTGCGGGAGAACCCGGGCCGCCTGATCGTACTTGGCGGCGGGCCGATCGGCTCGGAGATGACCCAGGCCATGGCCAGGCTCGGAGCCACGGTCACCCAGGTCGAAATGGCCCCACGGATCATGGGGCGCGAGGATCCGGAAGTCTCCGCATACATCCAGGCCCGGTTTGAGACGGAAGGGATCAAGGTCCTGACCGGCCATGCGGCGAAGGAAATCATCGTCGAGCACGGTGAAAAGTGGCTGCTCTGTGACGTCCAGGAAGAAACCGTCAGAATTCCCTTCGACCAGATCCTCATAGCGGTTGGTCGACAGCCCAATGTCAGCGGCTTCGGCCTCGAGGAGCTCGGTGTGAAGATCAGTGACCGCGGCACCGTCGCCGTCGACCCGCTGCTGCGCACCAACTTTCCCAACATCTTCGCCGTCGGCGACGTCGCCGGCCCATACCAGTTCACTCACACGGCTTCGCACATGGCCTGGTATGCCGCGGTGAACGCCTTGTTCGGCAGCCTGAAGTCATTCAAGGTCGACTACAGCGTCATTCCCTGGGCGACCTTCACCGATCCTGAAGTTGCCAGGGTCGGCCTGTCCGAAGACGAGGCCAAGGCCGGCAACATCCCGTACGAAGTCACCCGTTATGGGATCGATGACCTCGATCGTGCGATTGCCGACTCCGAGGATCACGGCTGGGTCAAGGTGCTCACCAGACCCGGCAGCGACAAGCTGCTCGGCGTGACGATTGTCGGCAGCCATGCCGGCGACCTGCTCGCTGAATTCGTCCTGGCCATGAAGCACGGCCTGGGACTGAACAAGGTCCTTGGCACCATCCACACCTACCCGACCATGGCAGAGGCAAACAAGGCTGCTGCCGGCGAATGGAAAAAGGCTCACGCCCCCGAGAAACTGCTCGAATGGGTGGAAAAATTCCACAACTGGCGCCGGGGATAATCCGACAAGGGAATATGAGGACACATGTTTGAAGAGCATTTGCAGAACACCATCGCACTCGTCCAGGGGAACCCGGTCATCGGCATCGGCGTTGCCGTTCTAGTTGTGGCACTGTTCTACTTCAGGCCAAAGGATATGTTTAGAGCTGCTGGGATTCTGTCTAGTCCTGGTCGTCGGGTTTTATTTAATGACGTTGCTGGTTGAAACCGTAGGCAGCGGGTCGAAGCAGAAGGACGAAATGATCCACAGAACCAGCAAAGCGATTGGTGAATAAGAATATTGGATGACTGTCCGAGGATGCGGTGACGCGATTCTGTCTGCATCAGCGTTATTGTTTATCATATCGGCGACCTCGCTTCACAGGGGATTTTTACCTGGCACAGTCCGCACGGCGTGGCTCCGGTGCCGTAGTTGTCACGCACGTAAGGCGTTGTGACATTGCGGATATAATCGAAGCAGGCCGGCTTGTCATGGCCTGCTTCGGTAATCGCATCGATCGGGCAGCGCTTCATACAGGCACCGCAAGTGCCCCGGGCATACCAGAGGCACCAGTCCTGGTGACCTGCATAGGAACGTGGGGTCGCCTCCAGGTCCACCCTGGCGACAACCGAACCGAAGCGCACCGCCTTGCCCACCCGGGTGATCAAACCATCCGATAGCCCAAACGTGCCGAGTCCGGCGATCCAGGCAGTATGACGCTCCGACCAGTTGGAGGCGATGCCGAACCGTTCGCTGTCGCGGTAGGCAAACTCACCCAGACGTTCAGGAGCTACGGCCGGGGAACCGGCATTCGTCAACTGCTCGGCCAGATGCAGGCGCAAGGCGCAGTTGAACTCTTCGCCATGAAAACGTGAACGGGCCCACCTTTCTGCAGGGACTTCCGTCGCCTCACGCTGATCGAGGCGGGTCGCTTCGGTCTGCGGCAGGATGTAGACAATCACGGCCAGTTCGGCTGCAGTGGCTTCCAGGTCGGGCCATGCCAGCCGGAAAGCTTCCAGGGGCGTCCAGTAGAAGGGGCCGATATCATTCTTGAGCTGTTCAAAAAGCGGGTCATCGCCCCGGGCATAGGCGATCTGCGGTTCGGCCCAGGCCGGCTCACCGGTCTGCATTTGCAGAGAATTCTGTGCCGAAGCGCAGAATTCGCCGATCACCGATTCGATCCAGCTTCTGGTTTCTTCACGGGAATTCAACATAACGACACGCCTTTACCTGGTAAATCCCTGGTCAAAGTTTTTCAGCGACGTTATCTCCGCCACCCACGGCAACATGCTTTCGCAATACAGGTTGAGAGTCGGTGCGACACAGGTCGGATCATCGAGTGTCCCCACATGGACGATCCGCTTGCCCGGTGCCAGCCTGTGCTGGTTGAAAACCGGCGTTCCACAAGTGCCGCAGAAATATTTTTTCACCTTCGGCGAGATTTTGTATTCAACCAGTGAATCTTCACCTGCCAACAGGGTAAAACTCTCTTGGGCGATCACGGCAAAAGCTTCGAAAGCGCTGCCGGTGATCTTCTTGCAGGTATTGCAGTGGCAGTTGCCAACCATCTCGAACTCCGAGCTGGTCGCATATTTCACCGCACCACACAAACAGGAGCCGGTCATACTCATAATATTTGCCTTTCATTCAGGGAGAAGCCAGTCACAGTTTAGCAATGAACAGGTAATTTTCGAAACAAGTTTATGCGCAAGGAGGGGATTCGCTTGTCACGAATGCCTGTTAGGCTTATCGTGACAGCATGAAGATCAGTCGTGAAATCGAGAGGGAATATCGCAGCCTGCTCGGTGATGTTGACGCCTGGTTCAACCGCTGCCTGGAAGCCGGCGGCACAGCATTCTCATGCCGCGGCGGCTGCAGCGCCTGCTGCAGGGGACTGTTTGACATCACCCTGCTCGATGCCTTCCTGCTGAAGAACGCATTCAGCTCTTTAACACCCGCCACCCAGGAAGAGGTCCTGCAGAAATGTCACCCGCGCCTGGCAGAGCTTCAGCAACGCTGGCCCGGATTGCAGCCCCCCTACCTTCTGAACCACTTGCCGGACCATGAGTGGACCGAAATGCCGGAGGACGACGAGACCCCCTGTCCGCTCCTCGATGCAGATGGATTCTGCCTGGTTTACAACTCACGCCCCCTGACCTGTCGGCTGCATGGCCTGCCGAATATCGACTGCTCCGGAGAAGATTTCGAAGGGACGACCTGCACTCTGCACAAGGGCGATCCCCTTTTGACCTGCCGGACGATATCCTGCGATGGCGGTTTCGCGACGTCTTCCAGGAAGAGATCGCGATCTTTCACAAATTCACCGAACAATTGACCGGAACAGCATACTCGGAAATCGATACGTTTATTCCCCTGGCACTGCTGGCCGATTATGACATTAAGGACGGGGGCTGGGGGTCGGGGGCTGGGGAAAGTATAGCGTGATACTGTAAGACACAAAGGCCGACAGGAATCTGTCGGCCTTTTCAGGTCCTCTTGCTTTTACCAGTCCCCAGCCCCCGACCTCCAGCTACTGTCTGACCAGGTCGCGATAACGGATCCGGTGCGGCTGATCGGCATCCTTGCCGAGGCGCTCGCTTGCGATCTTCTTCGTATTCCGAGTAATTGCCTTCGTACCAGACCACCTGGGAATCGCCTTCGAAAGCGAGGATATGGGTCGCAATGCGATCGAGAAACCAGCGATCATGGCTGATCACCACGGCGCAGCCGCCGAAGTTTTCGAGAGCTTCCTCGAGGGCACGCAGGGTGTTGACATCGAGATCGTTGGTCGGTTCGTCGAGCAGCAAAACATTCGACTCCTCGCGCATGATTTTGGCCAGATGCACGCGATTGCGCTCGCCACCGGAGAGTACGCCGACTTTCTTCTGCTGATCACCGCCGGAGAAGTTGAAACGGGCCACGTAGCCACGCGAGTTGACCAGCTGTTTGCCGAGCAGCATCTGCTCCTGGCCACCGGTGATTTCCTCGAAGATCGTTTTGCTGCCATCGAGAGGCCGGTCCTGGTCGACATAGGCCAGCTTGACGGTCTCGCCGATCTTGAAACTCCCCGAATCAGCTTGCTCCTGGCCGGTGATCATGCGAAACAGGGTGGTCTTGCCAGCACCGTTGGGACCGATCACGCCGACGATCCCGCCGGGTGGCAGCATGAAATTCATCTTCTCGTAAAGCAGCTTGTCGCCATAGGCCTTGGAGACATCATTGGCTTCGACAACGGTGCTGCCGAGACGGGGTCCGGGCGGGATGTAAATTTCCATGTTGCGTTCGCGCTCTGCCGCATCCTGGTTGAGCAGTTTCTCGTAGGAGTTGATACGGGCCTGGCCCTTGGCGTGGCGGGCCTTGGGACTCATGCGTATCCATTCAAGTTCGCGCTGCAGGGTCTTCTGTCGATTGCTCTCAGCCTTGTCTTCCTTGCGCAGACGCTCCTGCTTCTGCTCCAGCCAGCTCGAGTAGTTGCCCTTCCAGGGAATACCATGGCCGCGATCAAGTTCGAGAATCCAGCCGGCAACGTTGTCGAGGAAGTAACGATCATGGGTCACGGCAATGATCGTCCCCTCGTAGCGCTGCAGGTGCTGCTCCAGCCAGCCCACGGTCTCGGCATCAAGATGGTTGGTCGGCTCGTCGAGCAACAGGATGTCGGGCTTCTGCAGCAGCAGCCGGCAGAGCGCTACGCGGCGTTTTTCACCACCGGAAAGCACCTTCACCGACGTATCGGACGGCGGACAGCGCAGAGCGTCCATGGCCAGGTCGAGCCGTGAATCAAGCTCCCAGGCATCCAGCGCATCGAGCTTGTCCTGGACCACGGCCTGGCGCTCGCAGAGTTTTTCCATGTCGCAATCCGGGTCGGCAAAAGCCTCGTTGATCTCCTCGAACTCCCTGAGCAGGTCAACAGTCTCCTGGACGCCCTCTTCAACCACTTCACGCACCGTCTTGTCACAATCAATCAAAGGCTCCTGCTCAAGAAAACCGACGGTGTAGCCGTCAGAGAGCATCGTCTCGCCGTTGAACTCCTTGTCGACTCCGGCCATGATCCTCAGCAGGGTTGATTTACCGGAACCGTTGAGACCAAGCACACCAATCTTGGCGCCGTAAAAGTAGGAGAGGGAAATATCCTTGATGATCGGCTTGCCGTTGTAGTTCTTGTTGACGCCGACCATCGAGTAGATGATCTTCTTGGTATCTTCGCTCATAAATTTAATCCTGTTTGAGAGGTTGTTTACAGACCATGGCTTATACACCATCCGGGGACAAGGGGCAAGAGTGGTCAAGCAGTTTCCCAGTCCCCAGTCCCCAGCCCTCCAGCCCCCGCATCTAAAGGTTGACTCTTTGATCATGAAGTTGTTCAATCATCCGAACAAACCAACGAGAGGCTAACATGAGTTTTTTGAAAAAGATGTTCGGCAAGCAAGACCCGGTTGACGAGATGCGCCAATGCCATGCCCGGCAGGACTGGGCAGCAGTTCTGAATATCGCGGCACAGATTAACCGGGACGAACTGGATGAAGTGATGATTGTCGAGATCGACGGCTGGGAGAGTCAGGCCGGCGACACCCTGGCCGCCATGAACCTTGAGGAAGGGTCCTGGGCACAGAAATCAGGCAACCTGCTTCGTGCCCGCGAGGATTACCAGCTGGCCATTGAACAGGCCCGCTCCGTTCAACTGCGTGAGCGCGCCGAGCAGGCCCTGGCCGCCCTGGACCGTGGCGAGCTCCCGCCTGAAGAGACGGTCGCCGAAGCAAGTCCGGCCCTGCACGCCGGCTGCAACAGCTGTGCTCCGGCGGCGGGGCCGGGTCCCGATGGTGTCGAAGCCGACCTTGACGAAGAGACCCGCATGGAACTGCTGTTGGCCACCATGCCGCCGGATCTGGCAGAGCGGTACCTGGCTGCCGGAGCGGAGTTCCGGCAGGCATGGCTGACAGCCCAGGATGGTGACGAAAAGTTGGCTTTGGAGCTTCTCGAAAGAGTTCCCTCCGCAGAGCGAAACGCCTTGTTCCTCTTCGAACGCGGGGTTTTGATGATGCGTAGCGGTCAGAACAAGCAAGCCCGCCAGGACCTGCAGGCCGCACTGACTGCAGAGCCTGACCTGTTCCCGGCTTACGACGCACTGACCGAAGTCCTGATTGCAGAAGGGCGCGGCGACGAGCTGCAGAAATCCCTCAAACAGAGTATCGCCGAAGGTCGTTTTGTCGGCTTTTGCTGGGCCAAACTGGCAGAGCTGCATGCCCAGCGCGGCGAGTTGGAGCCGGCGCTGGCTGCCGGCCTCGAAGCCCTTGATGAAGGAATCACCGACCCCGGCCTGATCATGCTCTGCTCGCAGCTGCTGGAACGTGCAGAGCGCTTTGATGAAGCGGAAGCCCTGCTGATGCGAATGCCCGGCGGCGGCTGCGGCGGCGGAGTCCACCCGATGCTCGCGGAGTACTGGCTACGCCGCGGACAGAACCTGGACAAGGCGCTTGAATCATTCAAAGGAGCCATGCGCCAGGAGACCGACAACCCCCGCTGGCTGCTGCGCATTGCCCAGGTTTATCTGGCCAAGGGTTGGAAGAAGGAAGCCTCCGAGCAGATTGAGCGGTTGATGAAGCAGGGCGGGCTGCCGGACCAGATTCGCGCCGAAGTCAGATCCGTGGCGGATCAGCTACAACAAAGTTGAAGAAGACCCTTCTCATGGTGAACCCGGCGTCATCTCTGCAGAAGGATCCAAAGCCACAAGCCCCTCTGATAAGCCGAAGAGAAGAAAACAACATGATATTACAGGGAACACTGGTTAACATCGCAGCCGTCGTTGCCGGCTGCCTGATCGGCAAATGGGCCGGCCGTTTGCTGTCAGCGAAGATGCGTGAGACCCTGATGATCGGTCTGGGGCTGGCTGTCCTGCTGATTGGACTGCAACTCGCACTGCAGAGTCGGCAGATCATGATCGTCATCGGCAGCCTGATCTTCGGCGGCCTGATCGGTGAAGGGCTGGGGCTGGAAAACCGCCTGGAACAATTCGGCCTGCGCCTGCAGAAGCGTTTCTCCGGCATGGGCAGGATTGCCGAAGGTTTCGTCACAGCGAGCCTGCTTTATTGCGTCGGGGCAATGGCAATCATGGGTGCTTTGCAGGATGGCCTGGGTGGCCCGCCGACGATCCTCTACGCCAAGGCGGCGCTGGACGGTGTGGCCTCCATTGCCCTGACCTCGACGCTTGGCATCGGCGTACTCTTTTCCATCATCCCCCTGCTTGTCTACCAGGGCGGGATCACCCTGGTCGCAGAACTTGCTGAAACGGTTCTCACTGAACCGGTTATTACCGAAATGAACGCCGTCGGCGGACTGCTGATTGTCGCCATCGCCATCGACCTGTTGGGGATCAGGCGTCTGCCGGTGGGCAACCTGCTCCCGGCCGTCTTTGTCGCTATCGGACTGCTCTGGGCTTTCGGCATGGCCTGAGGCATAACAGGCCACAAGACTCAGACTGTAGGGGCCTGTTCGGCGCGACCCGTCACAACCGGCCCAGGCTGTACCACCGGCAGCGTGACGGTGAACCTTGCCCCCTTTTCCACGTTGATGACTTCAATTTCACCGTGGTGATGGGCAATTATCCGGTGGGAAATTGACAGGCCCAGCCCTGTTCCCTTGGCGAAAGTCGAGAAAAACGGGTTGAACATGTTGCGCATAACTTCAGGGCGGATCCCTCCGCCGGTGTCTTCCACTTCAATCAGGACCGCCTTCTCTCCGCGAAAAGAACCGGCCTTGGCCCTAATCGTTATGACCCCACGTCCCGCCATGACCTGACGGGCATTGATCATCAGGTTGAGAAATACCTGTCGCAGTTGCCGATGATCACCGACAATCATCGGCAAACCCGCCTGCATTTCCGTGACAATCTCGATCGATTGTTTCTGACAGTGGTCATATTCGAGATCGAGAACCTCCTGCAGAACATCCGTGATGTTGCAGTTTTCGAGACAGACCAGCTGTTTCTTGCTGAAGGAGAGGATATTGTCAAGCATTTCCTCCATACGCCTTACTTCGCGGGCAATGATACCGGCATATTCATTGGCTTTCGAATCCTGGAGGTCCTGGCGGTTCAGGCGCTGGGCAAACCCGCCGATTGAAACGAGAGGATTTCGCAGCTCATGGGCAACCTGGGCGGCCATTTCACCCAGGACAGCCATCTTCTCACCCTGGATCAACTGATCCTGAACGTCCCGCAGGTTGCTGTGAGCCATTTCCAGACGCTTGACCAGGCTGGCATTGTCGAGAGCAGAACCGGCCTGGGCGGCAAACAGTTCCAGGAAGCGCTTGTGTTGAGGGGTTATCTCACCCTGCGTCAAAGGGTTGTCAACCAGCAGGACACCCATAACCTGTTCCCGGCCAACCAGGGGGGCGCAGGCGTAGGTCTTGAGTTCCAGAGCATCGGAGAGTTGCCGGCCTCCGGCCGGTTCATTTTCCGGATCAGAGACCAGAACAACGCGCTTTTCCAGGAGCGCTTTTGCCAGGGCGTTATCCTGCCCATCGAGGGGCAGCCTCTGCTTGACGACCTTCTGATTGTAAACTGTTTTTCTCTGGGCTTCACAAGCCTCCTCATCAAGTTGAGGGTTCTCCCAGAGCAGATCTTTGTCTGCACCGGGACAGGCCTGAGACACTGTCTTCCGGGTCACCCCCAACATCCCCTGCAGCATCCCGGTGCGCCGGTTGACGGTAAACAGTGTTGCCCTCTCAAAACAACCTGCTTCGATACTGGTTGCCGCAGACAGGGTCAGGTGCGAAAGTTCATCCAGGTTGAGCGTACTGTGCATCTTGCGAGACATCCGGTACAGGATCGATGTCTCGCGGCTGGCCGCTTCCTGCTGTTTTTCAGCTTCCAGCCTCCTGCTACAATTCTTTGTTCAATTCGGCATAGGATTGACTCATCTCGCGAAACAGAGTTGTAAAGGGTGATCGAAGAGTGCCTTCGACCAGAGCCATATAGGCGAAAACGACACTACCCAGCTTGAAATAATGGCCGAGAAAATTGAACAACCCGTCAACCTCGGTGTAAAGGGTGAACATCAACTCGGAGGCGACGCTCATCGCAATTGATACCAGCAGCAACGTGGTAAGCTGCGGGTTGAGGTTTTTCCTCTGTATATAGAGAAGGGCCGCGGCAAGGCAGAGGGCACCGATTATGGCATACTCGGAATACACCTTGAATGCTGTCAGTCCGACACCCTCGATATAGCAGGCTGGGAAAAGGTTCAAGGGCCAGACCAGTGCGACGAAAAAGCCGGTAACCAGCAGGAATGTCAGCAGCCAGGTTTTTGGCGAGCAGATTTCCTTCCGGCCAAGGGTGGCAATCGCACAGAAGAATGCCCCCGCACTGATCGATCTGGCGATTACCCATAATTGCGTGGCTGTATCCGCTCCAGCTTCGGGGATGATCTGCATCCCCTTGTAGGTGAAGGTGTGCAGCAGATCGACCATGCCGGTCAAAAGAAAGCCGATCGCAAGGATCACGAAAAACTGGCTGTGCACCAGGTGCCTGGTATTCCAGCCGATCAGGAAAACCGAGGTCAGCAGGATAATACTGAAAACTTCTATCAGGGTGTGGACCAGCAGGTAGTTGTAATAACCGAGGAGAAGCAGAAAAAGGCCGGCGAGCAGAAAAACTGCCAGGCCGGCCTTGAGAGATAAACGGGTAAAGATGATTGACAGGTCAGTGTCGGATAACTGCGGCACCACTGTTTGGTTCTGGTTACAAGGATCAGATTGTTCGCCCGGCATGCTACCTCCCGCCTGCCGGCAAAGACCGAAACGAATCAGCCGATCTTTTCCTGACGCTCCTGTTCAGTCTTGCATTCGATGCACAGGGTGGTTACCGGACGGGCCTTGAGACGCGCTTCGCCGATCTGATCACCACAATCTTCACATTCGCCGAATTCACCGGAATCAATACGGTCAAGCGCTTCGCGGATCTTGCCGATCAGCCGGCGTTCGCGATCACGGATACGCAATTCAAAGTTGCGGTCGGACTCCAGCGAGGCTCGATCGGTAGGATCGGGGAAATTGGTCTTTTCATCTGTCATTTCGGAGACCGTTTTGCCTGCTTCACGGAGCAACTGGTCCATTTGCTCCTGCAGCAGCTGACGAAACTCCTCCAACTTGGCTTTGTTCATAAGAAAACTCCTCAAACTAGAACGGGCACAAATTAAATGAAATTGACCTTCAAGTCAACCTAAATACCCGATCTCTGCGTTTATGCTCAGAACTGGGCCAGCAAAACATAGGCCAGGGCAATCACCGCGAACCATGCAGTGAAGATATCCGCCTGCCTGAGCGGCGGGTGTTTCGCAAGTTGTTCGGTCTCATCCGTGACCGTCCCCTCCGGGACCGACTTTATCAGGCAGGTCAGCAAGGCCGGAAAATCCCCGTAGGAGTTGGAGATAATCAGGAAGTCATCATCACCGGCAACCAGGGTCATAAAAACCCGGTTACGCACCCGGACCGTCTCCAGGCTTGTGACGTCAGCAAAGCGTATCCGGCGCTGTCGGAAAGGACGGTAAGCCGTAACTTCTTGCGTGTCGATCACCAGACGGCGGAACGCGCTTTCGACAAAGAGAACGGCCATAGGTATGATCAGGCCGGCCAGGATAACGGCCTTGGCGAGCGGCTGGCCCTGCAGGAGGCAGACCACCAGCAGGGCAACGGTCAGAACAATCAGCAGGCCCATAGGCACGACAAACGCACGTCGGATAACGAATGTCCGTTGCTGCTCCACTAAGCCGGCTCCTCGGGGTTGATGAAATGGCCACTGCGACCGCCCTGTTTCTCCACCAGGCGGACATGGCCGATCAACATGGTTTTGTCCACGGCTTTGCACATATCGTAAATCGTCAGGGCGGCCACAGAGACAGCCGTCAGAGCCTCCATTTCGACTCCGGTCCGGCCGTTGACTTTGACGACGGCCTCGATCTTCACCACGGATTTTTCAGTATCAGGGGCGAAATCAACCGCGACGCTGTTGATCATCAGTGGATGGCATAGGGGGATCAGCTCAGGGGTCTTTTTCGCCGCCATGATCCCGGCCAGTCGGGCGACATCGAACACATCACCTTTTTCAATCTGCTTGTCGAGGATGCGCCTGAGTGTCTCCGGCTGCATCCGTATTTCGCCACGTGCCAGGGCAACCCTGCGGGTGCTTTCCTTGTCACCGACATCAACCATGATCGCTTTGCCATCCTTGTTGAAATGGGTCAACTTTTCCATCGCTCGTTCCTCGCTCGGGAGGCGCGAAGTGTGAGGTGCGGAAAAGCTTTTTCCCGTCTCTCACTTCGCGTTTCACACTTCCTCAGTTGAACAAATCTTCCAAGGCTTCCGCAGCGCTGCGCACGCCGATCAGCTGGATGCCTTTTGCTTGATCGAGGGTCTTCAAATTGCCGGCGGGTAGCAGGCAGCGGTTGAAACCGAGCCGGGCAGCCTCTTTGACGCGCAGTTCCGGATGTGAGACCGCACGCACCTCTCCGGCCAGGCCGATCTCGCCGAACAGTACGGTACGCTCATCGATCGCCCGGTTGAGATGGCTTGAGGCCAGCGCGGCAACGATGCCAAGGTCAACCGCCGGTTCAGCCAGGCGCACCCCCCCGGCGACATTGACGAAGATGTCCTGGGCCAGCAGGGCATAACCGACTTTTTTCTCCAGCACGGCAACCAGCAGGGCGATCCGGTTGGAGTCGATGCCCATGGCCTTGCGCTGCGGATTCCCGTAAGCGGCCCCGGAAACCAGCGCCTGGATTTCCACCAGGATCGGCCGGGTCCCCTCAATCGCCGGTACGACGACGCTGCCGGCGGCTTCCTCGGGACGCTCCGCCAGGAACAGTTCCGAAGGGTTCGGCACTTGGTTCAGGCCGACGTCCTTCATCTCGAACACACCGATTTCATTGGTCGAACCAAACCGGTTTTTGACCGCCCGGAGGATCCGGTAGGGATGCCCGGCATCCCCTTCAAAGTAGAGCACGGTGTCCACCATGTGTTCAAGCATACGTGGACCGGCGATCGAACCGTCCTTGGTGACATGGCCGACGATAAAGGTCGGGATGCCTTCGCCCTTGGCCAGATGCATGAGCCGTCCGGCACATTCGCGCACCTGGCTGACACTCCCGGGAGCTGACTCGAGCGCCGCGGTAAAAACCGTCTGGATCGAATCGACCACCAAAAAAGCCGGCTTCAGCTCCCGGACCCGTTCGAGAACCGTTTCCAGGGAGGTCTCTGCCAGGAGGTAGAGGTCTTCGGCCACGACACCGAGACGGCCGGCACGCAGCTTGACCTGGCGGGTCGACTCTTCGGCGGTCACGTAGAGGACCGGCCCGCAACGGGTCCAGCTACCGGCAGCCTGCAACAACAGGGTCGACTTGCCGATCCCCGGATCGCCACCGATCAGGGTGAAGGAACCGGGCACCACGCCGCCACCGAGGACCCGGTCGAATTCGGCGATGCCGCAGTGCAGGCGATCCTCGTCGGAGGCCGAAACTTCCGCCAGCCGCACCGGCGTGCTCTCGGAGCGCAGGGGAACCGTCCGGCCACCCTTTCTGGCGACGGTCACGGTCTCTTCCACCAGGGTATTCCACTGGTTGCAGTCCGGGCATTTGCCGAGCCATTTGGGGCTCTGCATGCCGCACTGCTGGCAACTGTAAATGGTCTTCTGTTTCAAATTAAGCCTCTGCAGATAGATAGGTAGATCATTCTAGGCTGACCGGTTCGGACTGTCAACGACCGTCACCATTAACTTGCAACGCAACCTCGGAACGACCTACAATGAAAAGCTGACAGCCGGAGGCATCAATTGAGTCATCTCTCACTGAAATACGGTTCGACAGTCATGTCGGCAGACCTGGTGGCACGAACCCTGTCGGCATCAACCTTGCCTGAGCTCCCCGACCCCGTCGAAGAGGTCCACAGAGCACTGTCGAATCCGATCGGCGCAGCACCATTGGACAAGATCGTTGCTCCAGGCGAACGGGTTGTGATCGTCACCTCCGATATCACCCGTTATACCGGCAGTGAAATCTACCTGCCGATCCTGGTTGAACAATTGAATCAATGCGGTATCCCGGACGAGGATATCGATGTCATCATCGCGCTCGGCATCCACCGCAAGCAGACGCAGACAGAACATCGCAAGATCCTTGGCCCGCTTTATGGTCGCATCACTGTCTACGATCATGAATGCGACGACCTGGAAGAGCTGGTCGACCTGGGCATGACTTCATCCGGACTGCCGGTGCAGATCAACCGACGCGTCGTCGAGGCCGACCGGGTGATCGTCACCGGAACCATCGGCCTGCATTACTTTGCCGGCTTCGGCGGCGGCCGCAAGAGCCTGGTCCCGGGCGTGGCCAGCCGGGAGACCTGCATGGCCACCCACTTTGCCATATTCAACCCGCCGGAGCAGGGCGGCCGCAACCCGAAGGCCTGTACCGCCAATCTCGACGGCAACCCGGTCCATCGGGCGATCCTCGAAGCGGCACAGATGGTCAAACCGGATTTCATCCTGAACACGGTCCTCACTGCTGACAAACAGATCGCCAGGGTCTTTTGCGGTGAACTGGAGCAGGCCCACCTGGCCGGCTGCGAACTGGCAAAAGAGCTGTATACATCAGAACTGGATCAACCGGTTGACCTGGCGATCGTCTCCTGTGGCGGTCACCCCAAGGACATCAACTTCATCCAGGCCCACAAGGCCCTCGATTACGGCGTCCACGCCGTCAAACCAGGGGGAACGGTGATTCTCCTGGCCGCCTGCCCGGACGGGTTCGGCAACCCCACATTCTTCGACTGGTTCAATTACGAGGACCTCGACGTCTTCGAGAAAGCTCTGCGCAGCCGTTACGAGATCAACGGCCAGACCGCCTGGTCGACCCTGAGCAAGGCGCGGGCCTGGCGCGTCATCCTGGTCAGCGAGTTGACCCGCGAACAGACTGAAAAAATGGGGATGGAGAAAGCCGCAACCCTTGACGAAGCCCTGAAGATGGCTTACAACCAACTGCCGGAGAATCCGGAGATCGTCGTCATCCCGGATGGCGGGACGATTTTACCGGTCATAGTCAACGCAAATAATGAGATGAATGAACAGTTTATCCGCGAAGGCGCAAAGAGACGAAGAAAGATAACCAATTATTCAGACATCAGACTCTATCTTGCGTTTTTTCGACTTTACTTGGCGTCTTACGTTAGCTTAGTTTAAAACCGACTAACAGCGACTACTAAGGCAAACAACATGCTTTCAGAACAAATCATAAATGAACTGAAATCGATCGTCGGCAAAGACAACGTCTTCACCAGCAAGGCCGATCGGATCTGCTACTCCTACGATGCCACCCAGCAGAGTTTTCTGCCTGACGTGGTGGTGCATCCCGGTTCGACTGACGAAATCAGCCGCGTCATGAAGCTGGCCAACCGCGAGCTTATCCCGGTCTTCCCGCGCGGCGCCGGCAGCGGCTTCACCGGTGGCAGCCTGCCGACCCGGGGCGGTATCGTGCTGTGCACCGAGCGCATGGACCGCATCCTCCTGATCGACGAAGAGAACCTGGTCGCCACCGTGGAGCCCGGCGTGGTCACCGAGCAGTTCCAGAAGGCAGTCGAAAAGCTTGGACTCTTCTATCCCCCCGACCCGGCATCGCTCAAATTCTCGACACTTGGCGGCAATGTTGCCGAGTGCGCCGGCGGCCCGCGCTGCATCAAGTACGGGGTCACCAAGGACTTCATCATCGGTCTCGAAGTGGTCACGCCGACCGGTGACATCATCACCACCGGCGGACCGACCATGAAAGGGGTGGTCGGCTACGACCTGACCAAGCTGATGTGCGGCTCCGAAGGAACGCTCGGCGTCATCACCCGCATTGTCATCAAGCTCCTGCCATTACCGGAAGCAAAGAAGACCATGCTGGTCCTGTTCGATTCCATCGATGGCGCCGCACAGGCGGTTTCGGCAATCATCCGAAGTAAGATCATCCCCGCCACTCTCGAGTTCATGGATGGCCGCACCCTCGACTGCGTACGCCAGGCTACCGACCTCGAGGTCCCCGAAGGCGCCCGGGCAGTCTTGATCATCGAGGTCGACGGCGACCGCGAATTTCTCGACAAACAGGCCGCGCGGATTGCCGAGATTATCAAGCCGCTGGGCGTCGTTGAGACCCGCATCGCCACCACCCCGGAAGAGAGCGAAGCGCTCTGGCAGATCCGGCGCTCGGTCTCGGCCAGCTTGCGCAAGGTCAACCCGGACAAGTACAACGAAGACATCTGCGTGCCGCGCAGCAAGGTGCCGGAAATGATCCGCAAGGTTGACGCCATCGCCGAGAAATACGCCATTCCGATCGTCAACTTCGGCCATGCCGGTGACGGCAACATTCATGTCAACATCATGGTTAACAAGAAGCTCTCCGGAGACACGCTCAAGGCCGAAGGGGCCATCCGCGACGTCTTCAAGGCCGCACTCGAACTGGGCGGCACCATGAGCGGCGAGCACGGCGTCGGCATTGCCAAGGCGCCCTACATCCCGCTGGAGATCACCCCGGAAGCGGCGAGCTACATGAAGGCCATCAAACAGGCGCTTGATCCAAACAACATCCTCAACCCCGGCAAGATTTTTTTCGACGATGAAGATTTTATTGCCGAATAGACCAGCGGGAACTCCTCTTTACACATTTTCGCGCCACGCGCTACGGAACATATGGCAAAGCTTAAAAACCTCGAAGATTACCGCGAAGAGATCGAGCACTGCGTGAAGTGCGGCGCCTGCCGTGCCCATTGCCCGGTGTTTGTCGCCGACAAACGCGAAGGTCGGGTCGCCCGGGGGAAAATTGCCCTGGCCAACTCGGTTCTTGAAGGTGAAGTCGATTTCGAAGAAAAGGTGCTGGAAGACATGAGCCAGTGCCTGCTCTGCGGCAGCTGCTGCGCGGGCTGTCCCAACAAGGTCCACACCGAAGAGATC
The DNA here is from genome assembly GCA_963723355.1 of uncultured delta proteobacterium. Lineage (GTDB taxonomy): Bacteria > Desulfobacterota > Desulfuromonadia > Desulfuromonadales > BM103 > JAFDBW01. The sequence goes on along the minus strand of CAVRQQ010000004.1, from coordinate 24,888 downwards.
GTCGCCGCCACGCGGCGCCGGATCGCCGAACAGCAGGGCCTTTCAACCTTCGGCAAAGGCGTTGCCGCCGTACTGGGCCGTCCGAAGCTGATGAACCTGCTGGCCAAGTCGGGCGGTAAGCTGTCCACGCTACTGTTCAAGAAGCTCCCCGAGGACAGCGGCCTGCGGCTGCGCTTTCCGGCTCCCTATCTGGAAGCGGACCGCACCCTGCCGCCGGTCACCGCAAAACCGTTTCGTGAGAGAGTACCGGAGATCATCCCGGGCGAGGAAGGCCAACCGACCGTCCTGTTTTTCACCGGCTGCGGTATCAACTACATGTACCCTGCGGTCGGCGAAGCCTTTCTCAAGGCCCTCAAGTTTCTTGGTGTGACGGTCATCATTCCCAAGGACCAGGCTTGCTGCGGCCTGCCTGCAGTCAGCGCCGGCGCGGCAAAGACGATCGAAAAACTTGCCGAGCAAAACCTCGCGGCAATCAGTCGCCACAAGATTGACCATATCGTCACCGCCTGTGCTTCGTGCAACGCCGGTCTCGGCGACATTTACGCAGAGATGGGCGATGAATTCAACGACCTGTCGGCTAAAACAATCGACATCTTCGTGTTCCTCGCCAACCACGGCCTGCCGGAGAAGCTGGCGGCACTGCCGAAGGCTGACAAGCCGATCAAGGTCACTTATCATGATCCCTGCCACCTGCGTAACCGGGGATCACCAAAGAGCCCCGCCAGATTCTCAAGGCCCTGCCACAGGTAGAGTACGTCGAGATGCCCGATGCGGCGACCTGCTGCGGCCTCGGCGGGACCTACTCTGTCTACCATTACGAAACCAGCAAGAAGATCGGTGCCAGGAAGGCGGCCAACATTGCCGCGAGCGGTGCCGAGGTGGTCGCAACCGACTGTCCGGGCTGCATCATGCAGCTGCAGGACAACATCAACCACGCCAATGGCAAGCAGCAACCGGTGCACATCCTGGAACTTCTTGCAGAAGCCTTGCCTGAAGACGTTTAATTAAGACATTTTGCATTGCATGTTTGCATGCGTTCAGCAACCTGTTAAAATGGCCACGTTTACATGAACACCTCACCCGACCATTCCTGCTAGGAGGAAACTATTATGCAAAAGCTGTTCGTACTGATTGTTGCAATTCTGTTTGTCAGCTCCAGTGTTGTCCTGGCCGTTCCGGCAAAGAAAACCATCGAGTTCAACGAAAGCCCGATGGGCAGCGTGACTTTCGACGGCACGATACACAAGGAAGCTGGCGTCAAATGCAAGGAATGTCACAACAGCGGAATGTTCCCGAAGATGAAGCAGGGCACTGTCAAAATCACCATGGACGAAATCTACTCCGGCAAGCTTTGTGGTGTGTGTCATAATGGCAAGCGTGCTTTTGATGCCAAGGGCAACTGCGCCAGGTGTCATGTGAAGCAATAACCTCAGCCCCCCCGGAAAGCATGAACGCCCGCCGCTACCTGGTGGGCGTTTTTTATGCATCAGGCCACTCAAACAGATCCCCGACTCAAACCGTCCGACCTGCGGTCACGGTCGCCCTCCTCCTGAGACATCTCACCGTAACTCAATAAAACCTCGTTCAGGCACATAAGTCTTTCATACAACTTAGGCTTTTGATATACTGCACGCTCGTAAAAAGGCAAAATCAGGGTAACTTGATGACGCAAAGCCACGGGTCCTTCATGCAGGATAGCCGGGTTGCCAGGAGACAACTTAAGAGTTGATGACAGGCCATCCGCATAGTATTGGGTGGCTTTTGCCGTTTTGTTTCAGATGACAAGGGAACAAGGAGTCTATAGGACAATGTTGACTTCAGGACAATCCGGAAAAGCAGGCAGAAAAAGCTCCATGGAGAGAATTATATTTGAAACAACCGTTCAATATGCACCATCACGTGCAAGCGAACATTCCGACCTTTGTTGTGATTTGAGTGAAGGCGGGCTTTACATTAGAACAAACTATCCATTCGATACCGATGAAACTCTGACGCTCTCATTTTCTATCCCAAAACAGGAGCAAGACGTTTCCATCTCATGTAATGCAAGGGTCGCATGGACAAATTTTCAGACAAATCGTCGCAAAGCCGAGTACCCCTCAGGTGTGGGCGTGCAGTTCCTGGATCTTTCCTGCGAAGACTTGACTGCACTATCCAAATTTATTGGTGCATATGATGAGAACAAGAAAATGAATGTGGTTTGTGCCTGGTGCGGCAGCGATTTAGGTCTGCGCAATGGGCCGTTTGGCACAACAAGTCATGGTATCTGTAGTCAGTGCCGTGAAAAGCTTGATTGACCTTTTACCTCTTCATTGCAAATCCTGTGAGCTGCCGTCAAGAAGACGCATGATGCCCGAACTCATGAATGGCCAGTTCTTATATTGATTCCAGCGCTTCAGGATCTTCCGATTCCTGCCGTTCCGAGCGCACTGAACAACATATGATGATCAACCAGGGGCTCTCTTCTTTTGACCTAAACCTGAGATTAATGTAGATTGGTGAATATTTTACTTATGATGGCTTGTGGCGAGTTTCAGAGAATCGTGTCGGTGATAAAGATTCTCCCCTGAACCAGTGAGTCGCTGATTGTGTTCACGTAAAGAGTCGTTTCATTGAAGCCATCCCGAGGGATTGTTTCATTGGCTGGCATTCGACTCGTTCAGTTATTCGGCTATGGGAATCCTCCAATGACCAGAACAATACCAGACCCTCTGCATTCAAGTCCCAACACTGTTCAAGGAAGCATCAAACGGGAATATTGCCCGAAAATTCATTTGTGTGAGGCCTCTATGGTCAGGCCAGTGCCCGAAGAGAAACCGACCTTTAAACCACATGTCTGGGCTATCGGTGGAGGCAAAGGTGGGGTCGGCAAATCAGCCCTCACAACCGGTATTGCCATGACTTTGGCTAGCCAGGGACGGCACTGCGTCATGATCGATGCAGATCTTGGCGGGGCTAATCTGCATACCTTCCTCGGCATGTCTTCCCCCGAGCATACCATCAGCGACCTGTTCCGCGACCCCGCCAAAAACCTGCAGGACATTCTTCTGGCCACCCCCTTTGAAAACCTCGGCTTAATCAGTGGCGCTCGGGCTATGCTCAACGTGGCCAATCTTAAACACCTTCAGAAGGAGAAGTTGATCAGGCAGCTTTTTTCCCTGGAAGCGGATTATATCTTCATTGATCTCGGCGCCGGCAGTTCCTTTAATGTGCTCGACTTTTTCATTGCCGCTCACAATGGTCTGATGGTCGTCACACCGACTCCGACCTCGATAGAGAACACCTATCACTTCCTGAGAGCGGCTTATTTTCGCAAATTACGTCATGTCATTCGAGATCTCAAGGTCGAGGCTCTGGTGGATTCTTCCTTGGATGAAAAAAAGAAAAGTGGCATCCGTTCACCGCGAGATCTTATGGCCGAGCTTCACCGCCGTGACCCGACCGCCGGAGAAGAAATTGACCGGGCGATGATGTCGTTCAGCCCGGGTTTGATTGTAAACCAGGTGCAACGTCATCAGGATCGCAATCTCGGCAAAGAGATAGCACTGGCCTGTAAGGATTTTTTGGGGATCGACGTGACGATGGCTGGTTCTGTCCGTACCGACGAGCAGGTGCTGATGGCCCTCCATTCACGCCGGCCGGCTCTGAGCATGTTTCCGCAAAGTAACTTTGCCAAAGACGTATGGCAGATCGCACAAAAATTGGAATGTTAGCGGAGATCTGTGATGAGTGAAGACAGTCTGCAGGCGAGTTTTGATTTTTTCGGTCTGAGCCACGAAGCCAGCATAGGACGAGGTAGAAAAATCGTTTCGTGAGTTACGCAACCTGTACAGTGAGGACTCTCTGGCCAACTACTCTTTGCTGGATGATGCCGAAAGACAAGAGAAACTTGAGTCGCTGCGTAAAGCCTATGACCGGATTCTGCAATCATATTCCAATACGCCAGAAGCTGGGGTGGCCTCCAAAAGAGGCGCAGGACCCTTTGCCACTAAGTCGCAAAGATTTCGCATTGACGCAGATTTACAGCAGATGCCGGGGTTGTTTCTTCAGCAGTCACGTAAGGCTTTGGGTTTAAGTTTGCATGATGTGGCGAAACGGACCAAGGTCAGATCATCTATTCTGCAGGAGATAGAAGAGCAGCGCTTTGATTTTCTTCCGGCCCCGGTTTATCTGCGTGGATTTTTGAGGGAATTCGCGCGAATGGTTAATGTGCCCGATGCCAATGCCCTAATTGATGCTTTCATGGCACTGTACAAGAACGACAAAGAGCGACAAATAGATTAATTTGGTAAACCTTCCCATATAGCCGAATTAGGACTCTCCTGGCTGAGCACCCCCAACTGACCGACTCTGCGATTTAACGTTTCCAGTCTCCGAATGTAGTTTCGGATCACGTCTTCGACGCGGCCTGCTCCCTGAGGCAGAATACCGGCTTTTTCGCATCGCATTAAAAATCCTGTTTCACAGTTAATAGGTCCCCACAGAAACCGTCTGAAAACCCATTTGAGAAAATTGTGCGTGGTCACATGCTAAAAGGGTTTATACGTTGGTTGCTATCCACATCAAGGGCTACAGAGTTCCTTGTCTTTTTCCCTTCGTACTGTAAATAACGTGAGATAGAAATGCGAAACAACCCAATACCCAGCAATCCATGACCAACACATCCGATTATATGAAAATCCTTGAACTCTCCAAACGGGGCCATCAACTGCTCAAAGAAAAAAGCTACCTTGAAGCCTGTGCCCTGTTTGAGGAGGCACGTAAGCTCGAGCCAAACAATCCATACATACTCGTCGGTATTGGCGATGCCCAGCGTGGTCTAAACAACTTTTCAAAGGCAGCCCAATGTTACCAAAGGGTTCTGGACCAAGACCCGGAGAACCTCTTTGCGTTACGCGGTTTAGGCGACGCTCGCCGCGACCAGGACCTGATTGATGAAGCTCTGGCGCTCTGGGAACGTTACATCCAGTGCCGACCGCGGGATATTTTCGTGCTTACCCGTATCGCAGATGGGTATAAAGCCATCGGCAAACTGCAGTTGGCCGAGGAATGCTACCAGCGGGCTCTGAACATCAAAAAGAAAGACAGCCATGTTCTGATGGGACTAGCCGACCTGTACCATAAAATCGGACAGGACGAGCTTGCCATCCAGCACTATGAACAAGTTTTGCAGAAAAACCCCGGGATGATCAACATTCTGACAACTTTGGGCAATCTCCAAAGGCGTCGAGGTGAACATGAAAAATCCCGAGTATTTTTCGAAACAGCACTCGACCTGGAAAACGACAACGTGTATGCCCTGTACGGACTAGGTCATTACTATCGCTGGCAACGCAACTATCCGATGGCCATTTCTCTCTGGGAACAAGTTCTTGAGCGGTCAGAAGGGAATGCCGACTTGTTCACCCGGTTGGGGGATGCCTATAGAAATGTCGGGAACCTGGTTGCCGCTGAATCAAACTACCGGAAGGCCCTTGACAACGGTTACGATAAATTCAGTCTGCTGGGCCTTGCCAAGGTGCACGCGATACGCGGCGAAGTAAATGATATGGAACGCTGCTATCGCCAACTTATGGCCAATGATCAGGAGAACGGCTGGTTTTTTGGCGAAATTGCTTCGCAACTGATCGAACATCGACAACAGTCGGATGCGAAAAGCTTTTACCGGGTTGCCTGTGAACTGCATCAGGACAACCAGGATGTTTTTCAGAAACTGGCCAAACGGGCAGAAGAGCTCGGCCTGACATCATCACGTACCTGATCTCATTTCATCTCTTGAACACACCTGCCTCGCATTTTTTCCTGTAAATCACCACACCTGGAACAATTCTGAACAATGGGCAGCCGCCGGGATAAAACTCAACCCATAAAGAGTGTGTCATGACAAAAAAGAGCAGGTGTCGGATTAAATCGTTCAAGCGTTTTTGACCTGAATCCGGCCGTAACCCGTCATTTCACCAGCGTCACCATGGAGCAGGTTGGCCCGGTTGCAAGCGGTTTTTGACGGCGACCTTTCACCAACTCAGCAGATAAAAATTGCTACCATTTGGCTCACAATGATCATGTTTATGATACAATTATTTGAAATTTAAAGAGGATTCGACAGCCCTTTTAATGATATAGGAACGATGTTTCCCCCTCAAAAAACTTGATCCAGGGCATTTCAAGTCCGCGGAAGCGGTTCGGGAGAGGAGAATGTTTCAAAAGCTCACGAGGTTGTCCTTGGTGGTCTTGATGCTTGGTGTGGCTCGGGTGCGATTCGGAAATCAATCGCTCACCGGCCGACGTGCTGGGCATTGCGGCGAATCTCAGCAGCATGATGACGCTTGACCCCGCCGCGATATCAGAAAGCCTCACTGGTGGCGTCATGCGCAACGTCTGCGAACCCCTGCTGGTGCTCAACGAGGAAGATGCCAGAGAGGTGATGCCCGGCATCGCAGAAAGTTGGTCGGTTAACGAAGACTTCTCCAGCTATACATTCCACATCAAGGCCGAACCTGACCTTCCCGTCCGGCAACCCGGTCACCGCACATGACGTGGCCTGGTCAATGAACCGCAGCCTCCAGTTGAACCTCACAAGCTCCAAACTTCTCAAGGAATGGGGCTTTAACAAGAACAACATTGGTGACTTGGTTCGCGTCATCGATGACCTTATCCTGGAGGTAAGACCGCCGAAAAAATATTCTCCTTCGCTTTTTCTTTATGCCCTGGCCGACTACAGGTCCACCCATGCGCTGGACAGAATCGAAGTGCTCTCTCACGAGATCGACGGCGACCTTGGCAACGGCTGGCTGACGCGAAACACCGCCTGCTATGGCCCTTTCAGGGTCCATACCTGGCGCGCCCAGGATGTGCTCATCCTCGAGCGAAACGAGGAATGGACAACGCAGGGAAAATCCGATACGGCGCGTGGTGCTGCGACACATCCCCGAGCCGGGCACGCAGCGCCTGATGTTGGAGAAGGGCGATATCGATCTTGCTTCAAACCTCGAGCCCTCTGACCTGAACGCCATTGAAGAGAACCCGAACACCTACCTGAAGCGGACACCCACGTTCAGTACCATCTACATGGCTTTCAACCGAGACACGCCGGCCTTTGCCGACCCGCGCGTTATAGAAGCGATGCATTACCTGATCGACTACGAGGCCATTGCCCGCACGGTGCTGAACAAGGCAGCGATCGTACGCGAATCCCCGGTACCGCGAGGGATGTTCGGGGCACTTCCCGAAAGCTTCACCCCCTATTCGCTGGATATTGACAAAGCCAGGGATTTGTTGCGGGAAGCAGGCGTGACGGAGGGTTACAGCTTCGAACTTCTGTCTTCCAATTCGGCACCATACTCAGACATCGCCCAGCATTTCCAGGAGAATCTTCACAAGGCCGGAGTGGAGGCGAAGATCATCACCCTGTCGAGCGGGCATCTCTTCACCAAGGTTAGAGCCAGGAAATTCCATGCTTACATCGGCGGGTACGCCTTCAACTACCCTGATGCCAATAATGTGATGCTTCGCTTCGGCTACAACCCGAAAAGTTCTGAGGATAACTCGGTCTCCGTGGCATGGCGTACCGGCTGGGATCCAGGCGAATGGTTCAATGCCACCGTGATGAAAGCACAGACGGAGCCCGATCCCTTAAAGCGCGAGCAGCTCTACCATGAACTTCAGCGCTACCACATGGAGAATGCCCCGATTGTTTTCCTCTTCCAGCGCCTGGGCGTCAGGGCGCTTAGCCGCAATGTGGAGAGTATCAAGGCAAATGCGATAACCCTTTCATTCGCATCGGCGGTAAAAAAACCATGACGCAACTCACTCAAGATTCAGAACTGAGCAGCCCCCAGGGCAAGCCGAAGTCGGGGAGATCGCATCTTGTCATCGCGATGATCGAGGTGCGACGCGTATCGGTGACCGTCCTCCTGACGCTCCTGGTCCTGTTGGCGGTGACCTTCTTCCTCGGCAGGGTGATGCCCACCGACCCGGTTTTGGCGCTGATCGGCGAACAGGCGGATGAGTCCACCTACCAGACGGTTTACAAGCAGCTCGGCCTCGACAGACCCCTGATAGTGCAATTCGGCATCTACATTAAAGACATCGCTACCGGCAACTTCGGCATCGCGCGGACGACCGGCAACCCTGTGATCGTCGACATACGGCGGGTCGTACCCGCCACGATTGAGCTGGCAACGCTCTCACTTATACTGGGGGTGATCGCCGGCGTGCCGCTCGGCATTATTGCGGCCGTAAGGCGCAACTCAGCCTGGGATCACGGCGTGCGCTTCTTTTCGCTGCTCGGCCATTCGATACCGAACTTCTGGCTGTGCATGATGGCGTTGGTGGTCTTCTACGCAATGCTTGGCTGGATTGGCGGCTCAGGGAGGGTGTCAATTTTTTATATAGACACGGTTGATCCGGTGACAGGTTCTATTCTGATCGACGCAATCATCGCCCGGAATTGGGATCTGCTAGGCGATGCCTTGCGACACGTGATCATGCCTGCGCTGATCCTCGCCAGCGGTTCGATGGCATTTATCAGCCGCATGACCCGCAGCTTCATGCTCGAGCAACTCAGCCAGGAGTATGTCACCACCGCGAGGGTGAAAGGGCTCTCCAGAATGCAGGTGGTGCATCACGCCTTTCGCAACATAAAGGTACAGCTGTTGACGATAATCATCCTTTCCTACGGCGGGCTGCTCGATGGGGCGGTACTGACAGAGACTGTCTTCGCTTGGCCCGGATTCGGCCAGTACCTGACTGCCGGGTTGATGAACAATGACATGAACGCCGTGCTGGCCTGCGTGTTGTTGGTGGGCGTCATTTTTGTCTCCCTGAATCTTTTCGCCGACGCGCTCTACCGAGTGCTCGACCCGCGGACGCGCTGATGGAAGATGACCAAAGAGAAAATCGGCCTCGGGGCGTGGCTGACCACACATTCTGTCAGCTCACCGATCCAGGCCTGGTCGCAAAGGGTCTACTTTGGCTGCAAGGAGTTCGCCAGGCAACCGCTGGCGATGTTCGGCTTTATCGTGATTGCGTTCTTGCTTGCGGTCGCTTTGGCCGCCCCGCTTTTGGCACCCTACGACCCGCTCCAGCAGGATCTCGCCAACCGGCTTCTTCCTCCCGGCGGCGACCACCTTTTAGGCACCGACGAACTCGGGCGCGATTTGCTCTCCCGGATCATCTACGGCTCTCGTGTCTCACTCTACATCATCATGCTGGTCACCATCATTTTAGCCCCCATCGGGTTGACGATCGGAGTTATCGCGGGCTATTTCGGCGGCAAGATCGACACCTTCCTGATGCGAATAACCGATATCTTTCTGGCCTTCCCCGGGCTGGTGCTGGCGCTGGCTTTTGTCGCGGCCCTGGGACCCAGCCTGGATAATGCGATCATCGCCATAGCGCTTACCGGGTGGCCAGGACTTGCACGTTTGGCGCGTGCCGAAACAATGGTTTTTCGCTCGCATGATTACATCTCGGTGGTGCGCTTGCAGGGGGGGTCGCACGCGCGTGTGATCTTCCTCAACCTGATGCCGCTCTGTCTGCCTTCTGTGATCGTGCGGATAACGCTCAGCATGTCGTCGATATTGCTAACCGCTGCGGGGCTTGGTTTCCTCGGCCTGGGAGCCCAACCGCCGATACCGGAGTGGGGGGTTATGCTCTCTACGGGAAGGCGCTTTATGCTGGACCATTGGTGGCTGGTGACGATGCCGGGTTGCACTATCCTGATCGTGAGCCTCGCCTTCAACCTTTTAGGTGATGGGTTGCGAGATATCCTGGATCCGAGGAGCGAACAGCAATGAACACCGCATCACCTGCAAACACTTCGCATAAAGCGATTCTCGACGTACGCAACCTGAGCGTAAGCTACCAATCACAGCGTGGTCTAATCAATGCGATACGTAACGTTTCCTTCACGCTAGGCTGTGAAAAAGTGGGCATAGTTGGTGAGTCGGGGTCAGGAAAATCCACTCTGGGGCGCACGATAATGGGAGTCTTGCCCGAATCGGCCCATACCGAGGGGCAGATACTGTTCAACGATGAGAATCTGCTGACCCTGCCGGAGCGCAGGATGAGAGAGATCCGTGGTGGAGGAATCTCGATGATCCTCCAAGACCCTAAGTTTTCACTCAACCCGGTCATGCGTGTGGGCGAACAGATCTCCGAAGCATTCCTGGCACACTCGCACGGTGACAAGACGCTTGCCAAGAAGCAATCCCTGGAATTGATGGAGTCGGTAAGGATAAGAAACCCCGAGAGGGTTTACAAGCTCTTCCCCCACGAGATCTCCGGTGGCATGGGGCAGCGGATAATGATCGCGATGATGCTTGTAGCCGGGCCCAAACTGGTCATCGCCGATGAGCCCACCTCGGCGCTCGACGTCACAGTGAGGATGGAGGTTCTCTCGGTCCTCGATGAGATGGTGTCAAGCCGCCACGTAGGCCTTCTCTTCATAAGCCACGACCTGAATCTGGTGGCGAAATTTTGCGACCGTGTGCTCATAATGTACGCTGGCCGCATAGTGGATGCCTGTCGAAGCTGCGAACTGCCAGATTCGCCACACCCTTACACGCAAGGGCTCTTTGCCTCATTGCCCAAACTGGACGAACCGCAAAAGAGGCTTGCCGTACTCCAGCGTTGCGATACCTGGTTGGAACATGAGGAGTCTACGTAGTGGCAGCGATCGAGATAAACAACCTGCGGATGGTTTTTCACGACACTAGCGGTGAGCATGTTGCCGTCGATCAAGTCTCTTTTAAGGTTGAGGAGGGGGAGGTCTTCGGTCTGATGGGCGAGTCCGGGTGCGGCAAGACCACAATCCTGCGCTGCATCTGCGGGTTGCTCGACAGCTGGACTGGTGAGATCAAACTTGAAGGGGCTCTTATACAAAAGAAGCGTTCCAGCGATCAGCGGCGCAGGGTTCAGGTCGTCTTCCAGGACCCCTTCGGCTCGCTCCATCCCAGGCGCACCATTTATACCACCCTGCGGGAGCCGTTGAGGATTCACAAGATGGGAGACGAGCGAAACCGTATCGAGATGGCGATTGCCGATGTGGGTCTCGAAAAGGAACTTCTTTTCCGTTACCCCCATCAACTCTCCGGTGGACAGCGCCAGCGAGTCTCCATCGCCCGTGCGCTATTGCTCGAGCCCGAGATCCTCTTGCTCGACGAACCCACCTCCGCACTTGACGTCTCGGTTCAGGCCGAGATCCTGAACCTGCTTTGCGATCTTCGCGAGAAACGCGACTTGAGCTACCTGCTGGTGAGCCACGATCTCACCGTAATCGCACACATGTGTAACCGGATTGCAGTGATGAACGAGGGCAAGCTTCTGGAGTGTCTTACCGTCGAAGACCTCAGACATCACCGTTGTACGCACCCCTATACAGAGCAGCTGTTAAAGGCCAGCATGCTTGAGCCGATCACCGCCTGCCCTGTGATTCCTGACATAGGAGTAGAAAACCTTCCTGAAAATGACGATTTGCGGTAGAACCTGGAGACCTTATAGATGAAAACCCTCTTGTTTCGTTGGCTGAAAATCTATGAAGAGGAAGCGCGCCTGTTCATCTGGTCTGCTTGCCTGCTGTTTTTCATAAACGTCGCCCAGAGCTTGCTGAATAACTACGCCGAGACCGCCTTTCTGAAGCGTTTCGGAGTCGAATATATACCGGTTATGACAGCGATTAACGCCATCGTCACCTTTATTCTGCTCAGTGGCTTCGGCGGAAAACTTTCACGCATTCGCAGCGACAGGGTGGTGACTGGCTCGTTGGTTGTGAGCGCCGGACTCATCGGGGGAATGAGGTTTATCGTTCCTTTTGAAATCAGCCTGATCTATCCGGTCCTCTATATCCTCAAGACCCAGTTTGTGGTGCTGATGGCTTTCGTGTTCTGGAATCTGGCCAATGACCTGTTCAGCACCCGCCAATCAAAACGGCTTTTTCCGCTGATTACGACCGGCGGCATCCTGGGTGCCATTTTGGGCAGCTTTGCCACGCCGTTGCTGATCAGCTTCACCGCGGCAGATAACCTGCTGCTGATTATCCCTGTACTTGTCATACTCGGAGCTGCCTGCACATTGAAACTGACCAAGGCTTTTCCCGGCACCCTGCTGCAGGAAGAGCCGACAACGGCGGAGAAGAAGTCAACCATGCTGGATGAGCTGCGCAAGGTTGGCCCGATGATCAAATCTTCGACCCTTGCCCAGGTGCTCCTGGTTCTGACCCTGGTGCCGAATATCGTGATTCCGATCATAAACTACCAGTTCAATTTCGTGGTCGACCAGACATTCGCTACCGAGAAAGGGATGATCAGTTTCTTCAGTTATTTTCGTGGCGCGCAGAATATTATCTCTTTGATCCTCAGCCTTTTTGTCGGCCGCATCTACGGGCGGTTCGGCATACCGGTGGCTTTGATGTTTCATCCGTTTAACTATCTGATTGCTTTTGCCGCTTATATGTTCCAATTCAACATTTTTTCCGCTGTCTATGCCGACACCTCGGTGAATGTGCTCCGCAAGACGATCAATGCCCCGGCGACCTCGGCCCTTTACGGGCTGTTGTTGCCGAAAGACCGGGCGATTTTACGCTCCTTCCTGCGTGGCACAGTGGTGCGGGTCGGCATCTTGTTCGGTTCCGGCCTGCTTTTGGTCGCCAACGAATTCATTCAGCCGCGTTATCTGTCTCTCTTCGCCATCGGCTTTCTGTGCGGTCTGGCTTGGCAGCACCTTTTTGCTGAAGCGGGAATATTCCGCCATCCTCATCTCGCTGGTGCAGAAATCGCTGCCCGAATTTTACAAGATGGGCCAGGAGTTCAAGGTCATTTTCAAAAAAGCAAACCTGGGGCAGCCACTGCTGGAACGTTTTCAGAAAGCTGTCGGCGAAGAGGCACAATACTGTGCCGAGATGCTGCAGAATACCGAGGAACCTGAATTTCTCGACAATGCTATCCTCGACAAGCTGCAAACTGCAGATGACCAGACCCGCTTACTGCTTCTGCCCTATCTTTCCGACCAGGCCGGCAGCAAAGCCCTGGATATCTTCCTGACTCTGAGGGACCCGGGCAAGCCGGAATTGATGGTCGCTCTGTCACAAACGGCCAGGAGAATCTTTGCCGACATGCCGGCCGAACGCGAAAAGGAAATTTTCGAACTGGCACAGATTCCGGAAGTCAAGGCTTGCTTCCTCAACTGGATGAGCCAGCAAAACCCGGAACAGTTCGACCGTCAGATCGCAACCTGGCTCTCCTCAGAGGAGCTTGGTAACCGCCGAGCCGGGATTCTGGCCATCGGCGAAGTTGGCTCGGCACGGCACATCACTGCCATGAGCCAGGTCCTCTCGACTGATACCGCGCCCAGTGTTCTGGCTCTGACACTGCACGGCCTGCGACGCTTTCAGGCAGACGACAGGGTTGGCGAGCTGGTCAAACCCTTCCTGCGGCACGCCGACGAAACGGTGCAACTCGCTGCCATTGAATCCCTGCCGTTGACGGATGATGACCTTGTCATTGCCCTGATTCGAGCGCTCGGCGATCCTTCTGAGGCGATTCGCAACCGTGTCATCGAACGCCTGGAAAAGTTGCCGGCCGAAAAACAGCATCTGCTGGTTGCCCAGATGGGAACCCACAGCCGCTGGGTTCGTGACGGCCTCTTTGAAATTGCCGCTAAACTCGACCTCAAAGAAGTCGACATGTTCAACTTCTGCCGCAACCAGCTTCAGGTCGCCTACGAAGCAGTACAGCGCAGTCACTTCCTGAGCAGCAAAGAGGAGAACGCGGCAACCCGGATGATGCTGGAGCACCTGGAAGAGATTCGCCAGCATCGGGTCAACAACGCGATCATGGGGGTCTCTGCCAAGGACCCTGAAGGGCGCATCAAGATTGCCCTGCGAGGATTAAATTCAGGCAAAGAACGAGAGCGTTCTGACAGCATCGAGGCACTGGAAGCCCTGCTCGACAAACCGCTGGCCAACCTGCATGCTGCCAATGCTCGACAACCGGCCGGAGTACGAACGCCTGGCAGTAGGGCGTAAACGCTTTGGTCTGGGAGACCTGACCGAACAAGAGTTTGTCGAAGGGTGCCTGAATGACGTCAGTTGGGTCACCACGATTATGATTCTCGAATGTCTGGCCATCTGGGGCAACCTGGACCCCTACCGCAGCACCATTGAAAAAATCGCCCGTGAGGATCATGGCGCCCTTGCCCACACGGCCAGTCATGCCCTGCACTCTTCTTCCGGCGGTCATGAAGAACCCCTCAGCTGCCTGATTGAGAGAATCAACAATATCCGCAAGGTCGATCTTTTTCATGACCTGACCATCGGCCAGCTGGCCGCCGTAGCCTGGAAGTCCGAAGTCTTGACTTTCGAGCCGGACGAGGTCATTTTCAGCGCCGAACAGCCTAATCATGGGTTACAGATGATCGTCGATGGCGAAATTACCTTTCTCAAGGTCTTGTCCGACGGCACTGGTCACAGCTCTGAACTGCATCGCATAGGAGCCGGCGACTGGTTTGGCGCGGCCGTCATGTTCGGTATGCAGCCACCTGCGGCATTGATCGCAAAATCAGTCGGTGATGTTCTGCTGATTCGTCTGGATCGTCAGACCTTCCAGAATTTGACTCACCAATACCCGGCACTGGGGCTAGAGGTCTGTAAAGGCCTGAGCAAAACCCTCGGGCAAGCCATGCAGGACTTGAAAGATAAGCCCATCCCGGTCGAACGCGACATTGCCGATGACGAGCGGGCCTTGGCCGGTTCTTACTGCACAACGCCGGAAGAATGCAGCCTGGTCGATCGGATCTTCTTCCTCAGCCATATCGATCTGTTCAGGCAGCTTGAGACTGAGACCCTGACTGCTATAGCTATGCTCGGTGAAGAAATTGCTTTAAAAAAAGGTGAACAGCTCAAAGGGAGTGTCGTCGGTTCTCAGGGCCTCTACCTGATTCTGGAAGGGGACGTCAAGTTATATCGCGGCAAGGATCTCTTCAATCACACGGGTCCCGGCCGCTACTTCGGCCTGGCCACCCTGTTCGGCATGGAAGCCTCTGAATTCACCGTCGAGGCCCAGGAAAACACCACCTTGATGCGCATTCCGCCGGACGAATTCCGCGCCTGCGTCATGGAACATCCGATCATCGCGATCAGGGCCTGCGAAAAGCTGAGCCAGATTCAGGGGAGCCTGCTGCATAACATTCTCGAAGACTCAAATGACGTCGCGCCCGCTGACAGTCCTGTATGACCAGCAGCGGCCTGGCCAACTTATGGTGTCCACTATTGCAGATCGACTTCAGATATCTTCGCATATTTTTTTGCGGACACTTGCTCCTCAATGAAATCAATCACCGGGATTTCTAACTGAAGGCCATGCAACTTGTTGATTCGAGGCAAACCTCCTGGGCTGACGCAATTGATTTCGACCAATTTGCCGCCGATGACATCAATGCCGACAAAGTACAAACCATCCTTGACAAGACGATCACTGATTAAAGAACAAATATTCTCTTCCATCGGGCTCATCTGGTGGGCCATGGCAGAACCACCGACACTCATGTTCGCACGAAAATCTTTATCCATGCGGCATGCGGCGATAAGACCCAAGATACTTACCATTGAGCATCATAATGCGTACATCGCCTTCGGTATGAACCGCTTCAAGATACTCCTGAACCATAATCGGTTCACGGCGAGGGTAAGGTTTGTCGCTACGGAGATAGAAGTCGAGTAAAGAATTGAGGTTCTCCGGGTCCTTTGAGCTCACTTTTATGACCCCCCGCCCGCCAAAACTTCGCAGAGGTTTCATCACCATGGTCCCGCCAAAATCGTCGATGACTTTGCGCAAGCGGACCGGGTCTCGAGAAACGTGGCTTTTAGGGATAACGTCCTGAAAATTGAGCGTATAGAGCTTGCTGTTACCGAGGAGTTGGCCGCGCAGGCTATTGACGATAAACACCTGCTCTTCCACGGAGGAGAGTAGCTGCATGACATCATACTGTAAAGGTGGGGGGATCTTAAAAACAAGACATCGAGTTCACCAACATCCTCGAAGACCAGCTTATCGTTTTCAACACATTCGATTGCGCTCTGCCAGTAAGCAAGCAGATCCAGGCCGGGGTCGCAGACGATTTCGTGCATACGACCCATGACCCTGCTATCCCGGATATAGAGATCGTAGAATTCGAGAAAAAACACCTGATGCCCCCTTCGGTAGCACTCGTACATCAGAAGCAGGGTGGTTTCGGTGTTCGGATCGATATCTTTCATCGGATCCCTCAAAAAAGCAATTTTCATTACATTCCACCTTTAGCAGTGTTTTAAAAATCTGGACAGCCTAGCATCCAGTTCACAATCTGACCCTTCTCCGGTCTCGGCAATATTTTCAGGCCATACCAGAACTGTCGTTCATAAATAGCACCCGGATTATTCCACAGTATGCCCAATCTCGTATAGTAGATCTTTAAGCCCTGTAATTATATTTCTCGGTTACCTCAGTCTGCATCACTGGAGCATTCAGTTGGAGATAGATGTCTAGGGCAAGCGCCTCTCTTGGACAATAACCGCTGAATGACCGCTGCTGCATGAATGGCTTTATTTAACTCTCGGGACAACCGTTGAACTTGAGCGGATAGATTTCGTCCAGTGACTTCGTCGCAATAGATTTTTTTGATGTCAATAGGCATTGTCAGGCAGGTTTGCGGAAATTCTCGCTGTACCCACTGCAAAAGATAACCGTCTCCCTTGAATACATCATTTTCAGCCACCGGTAGTTTTATTCCGGGAAACCTGATATCTGCCAGGCCTGCTGCCATTGACGGGCAAACAAATGTTCTTCTTCCCGTTTATAGTTAACGGTTCCCAAATTGAACAATGGTGTTTCACGATCGATTCTTGAATAGTTGTAGGAGTGGATATCGATTATCAGGCAATATCCGAACAATTTGACAAGTTTTTCAACCAAGACTTTGAACAGCTGCATAAAATTTCTCGTGTCTTTGTTTCGCAAGCGAGGAGAGAGGGTGAACGTCCTTTTTCCAGACTCGCCGACCGAAAACAATGGTTTGGTCACAATGCTCGGGAGACCTATTAAGGTCGTAGTAATAGCGGGAATCCAGCCCCGAAAGCACGATAGGTTGAGAAACAACCAATTCGGCAGTATGAGGATCCTCCTCGAAGATACGGTCTTCGGATGCCAGAAGACAATGTTGCTCCAGTTCAAACGGGAAACCGGAACCATCATGCAGAGCCACGCAGACCAGGGGCACATACTCCTTGATGCGGATCTTCCAGATGCCATCAGAATCAAGCGCGCTAAAGCACTGCTGGTTTCTGATCTTAGCGAGAGCTTTTGCTTGGCATACTTTTGTATCGATTACATTTTCCGAAGAAACAACCGGAGGACCTATTGTATTTGTGTAATTACTCAAACCTCTGAAATAATTTAAATTTGTCATTGCTTTTTCATCTAAGGTTCAAAGTGTCATAACAAAATGAGACAACTTTTTTTGCAAAACAGGTGCTTTCCCCACTCATGTCCATAAAAGAACCTTTAGTGATAACATTTGCGACTGACCTATAACCTTCAAACTTCGTATTTCTATGTGGGACTCCTTGAGAAACTAAAAACTCGTCTTTACTTTTCAAATCCAACAAAGAATATGAAGGCCGGGAAAACTGAATATCTCCAGCTTTTCCAACTCGATAAATACCTGCTTCTAATTCTCCTTTGTTATATACAGCATTACTACTGTTAGAGTATAGATGTATGTAAGCGCCTTTCATGTTTCCTTTCATCTCTTTGTTCAAAGATTTAACATCTAAAACATAATCATCCCTATCTAAATACTGTAATATTTGTATTGCTTGAATTAACGGCTGCTTATGGACTTCCTGAAGCATTGAAAAAACAGGGAAAGAGCCAATCAACCTAATATTCACTTCAATTGGGTACAGGATTTTTGTCTCATCATCCAAAACAAAGTCTAAACCAAAGTACCCTTTATAGCCTTCTTCGTTTTGTAGATAAGTCCCGATCTTCTCTGCGGCTTGATATGCCTGCTTCTTAACCATTTCAGAGAACTTTGCACTGGTCCATTCGTTCCCGCAATATACTCCTGTTCCTTTTTCTTTTTTAACGACTTCCGGTGAATCAATAATTTGATGATATAGGTCTGTGTAAACGATCCCTTCTTTTGTACAGCAAACCCCCATTACAGGAGACAACTTTCTGTTTACATACTTACTTATCCTGATTCTCCCCAGTGTGTTTTTCTTTTTCTGTTTATTAAATCTTTCGGAAGAGATGGTCGTATAAAAATCTTCTTTGGATCTTAGAATAAAAGTGCCAGACCCACTAAAGGAAGTGGGAAATTGAATAACTATCTTCTCTCCGAGTGACTTTAAAACCTCTTTGTAGTCAATATCTTCCTGAGACAAAATCAAGTAAGGCGGGGCAGGGAGTTCTATTTCTTCCAGCATTTTATTGAAGTCAATTTTATTGTCGTATTTCTCTCTTACATTGTAATCACTGCCAACGACTGTCCAGTTGTGATCTTCAAAAGTTTTCACCAACCCTTTGCTCATCCTGTAAACCAATAAAACTGGATTTTCTTCAAAACTTTGCAAATGTTTGACAATCTTATCATCTTTCAATGTTGCAATTGTTTTACTATTCTCATCCCTTCCTTTTTGATTGTATATCGACGTCATGTCAATAAAATCATCCCCTTTTATTTCACCCTTGATCTTGCCTCCCATAAAAAATAATATTTTGCGTTTTTCTGAAATAGCTTTCGCCTCTTTTGAATTCAAAAAAGCAAGAACTTCAAAGTTCTTTAATAAATTTTCTATGCCAATTAACGCACTATATGGATATTTATTTACAGCAAAGAAAGGTCTTTCTATTGTTCTAAAGTAGTTTTTTAAAGAATCAAAATCTTTTATAATATGCTTTTTCATCTTTTTTTATTAATTACCCCTGTGTGATACGAATAAAGTTGTGCTGCGGTCATCGTGAGGGGCCCCATATAGTAGGTCCACTTCCAATGTTAGTTTATCGCAACTCTCTCCGGTTCCAAAGCCTTGTCTAAATAGCAGCGGCTTTATTGTTTTTGGTGCTGGGGGTCGGTAAATAGAACTCTTCGAGCACGGTACACTTGCTGCTAACACCTGACGATACAAGGCGATAATTCAGGACAACATATACACCCTAAAAAAATGGGTTTAACTGTCCTCAAGTGTCGAGGTTCATCGTCATTTATCAGTAGGGTAAGACTTTAAATCTGTTGTGGGGCAAGCCACCGGGAGTTCGAATCTCCCTCCCCCTCCGCCATATAAAGCAAGGGCTTAACCATTTCCGGCTAAGCCCTTGTTATTTTCCTGCTTGTTTTCACCTGTCATCGGTTTCCCTTAGGTCGGGCTTGCCCCACAGGATTGATTGCGGCTGCTGCTCAAGCGATTCAACCAGCATTCTCGTCGCATGTGCCGCACGGGAAACCTCCTGCAGCATCTCGTAAAAGCCAACAGCCGTTGGCGAACCCTCACCACTGAGCCTTTCGACAGCCCGGGCTGCGCCTGCCAGTTCTTCGCTGGCGCGGGTCAGGTTCTTGAACAGCGGGGATTCCGGATCTGTGAGCGCTGTGACCTGGTCTGCCGCTTTTTTCAGCGAACCCAACGCCTCGTTCAGGACCGCAAGGTCGTCCCGCAGGCCTTGCAGCAGAGGCAGGCTTTCATGATCCAGCTTTTTTACCAGGGATTCCAAATGCTGCAAGGTTCGGCTGAGCCTTTGCGGCAACTCGGCGGTCTCGTCCGCAGCGAGAAGTTTACTCATCGAGGCACTGATTGACGCGACATCCTGGAGAAACTTTTCCATGGGGAAGTCCTCCAACTTCAGGGAAAGCTTCTCCGCGGTCGTTGGGATGGTCGGGATTTCACTCAATTCAGGGTCATTCGCGACCAGCCGCAAAGGTTTATCCGGGTAGAAATTGAGACCGATATAGAGTTGCCCGGTGAGGAGACTCTGCATCCGAAGTTGGGCACGCAGACCACGCTCGATCAGTTCGCGCAAGGTCTGTGGGTCGCTCAGGTCGACCTGATCGCCATTGCTGGCCTGCACCACTGCGGGCTCTATTTCTATGCTGACCGGCACAACGAATGTACGCCCATCCTGCATCAGGCCAAGCTGGATCTGCTTGACGGTTCCGACCTTGACTCCCAGTAAAACCACCGGAGCCCCGACCTGCAGCCCCTGGGCTGCTCCGTCAAAATACAGGACATGCTGCCGGCGATGCTGAAACCATTGCCCCCCTGACAACAACAGCAGAGTGATTACCCCGAGGATAAAGGCACCGAGGACGAAGACCCCGATCATGGCGGGATTGGCTTGTTTGCTCATAGTTCCCCCCTGCTCAGGAAATGACGCACTTTAGCATCGCCCGTTTGGGCGGCCTGTTGCGGGTTTCCCGTGGCGATCATGGTGTGGGTTTCGGCGTCGAGATAGATTGAGTTGCTACCGATCGACAGGATACTGGCCAGTTCGTGGGTCACCACAACGATCGTCGTGCCCAGGCCGTCGCGCAGTTCGAGGATCAAATCGTCCAGGTGACGGGCATTCAGCGGGTCAAGTCCGGACGACGGTTCGTCGACCACCAGGATATCCGGATCCAGGGCCATGGCCCGGGCCAATCCCGCTCTTTTGCGCATACCGCCGCTCAACTCGGCGGGGTAAAAGTCCTCGAAGCCGGCAAGTCCCACCAGGGCCAGCTTAAAAGAGACGATCTCGTCGACCCGCGCTTGTGGAAGGGCCGTGTATTCGTGCAGTGGCAGCGCCACGTTCTCCGCCAGAGAGAGAGAGCTCCACAGTGCTCCGCCCTGGAACATCACGCCGAAACGGCGCTTGAGTCGTTCCTGGTCATTCGCCGACACGTTCCAGAAATCCTCACCCTCATAGGACACCGTGCCGGCTGCAGGCTTTTGCAGCCCGACCAACGCTCGCATCAAAGTCGTTTTGCCGCAGCCGTTGCCTCCCATGATGATGAAGATATCGCCCTTCTGCACCACGAAATTGAGGTCGTGCTGGACGATAAAGTCACCATAGGCCATGGTCAGGTTACAAACTTCGATGTGCGGTGTCCCTGGCATTGCTTCATATCCCCAGCCGGTAAAAGATAATGGTCATGAGAGACGCCATAATGGTTATCAGCAGAATGCCGGTCACCACCGCCGATGTTGCCGCCTCGCCGACTGCCTCGGCACTGCGCCCGCAGTGCATTCCTCTCAGGCAGCCGGCATAGGCAACCATGGCGCCATAGACGCTGCCTTTGGCAAGACCGACCATGAAATGCTTGATTTCCAGCGCACGCAGAGTTTCCGTGTAATACTCGAAGAAGCCGATATCAAAAATAAAGTACGAGACCAGCAGCCCTGCCGACATGCCCACGAAAGAGGCATAAAGCGTTAACAGCGGCACCATCAGCATCAGCGCCAGGATGCGCGGCAGAACCAGAAAATCAACGGCAGAAATCCCCAAGGTCCGGAAGGCGTCGATTTCCTCGTTCACCTGCATGGTTCCGAGCTGCGCAGCAAACGCCGCACCGGTTCGACCGGCGATGATGATGCCGGTCATCAGGGCCCCCACTTCCCGCACCATGCCAATCGCCACCAGGTCCGCTATGAAAATTTGCGCCCCAACCAGGCGCAACTGATCGGCGCCAAGATAGGCGAGGATCAATCCGACCAGAAAACTGATCACTGTGACAATCACCAAGGCGCGCGGTCCGACCTCTTCCA
The DNA here is from genome assembly GCA_963723355.1 of uncultured delta proteobacterium. Taxonomy (GTDB): domain Bacteria; phylum Desulfobacterota; class Desulfuromonadia; order Desulfuromonadales; family BM103; genus JAFDBW01. Next base: position 3,116 of record CAVRQQ010000004.1, on the reverse strand, counting down.
CTTCAAGCCAGAAATCACTGCGCCGGAATTGTGCCCGGCCGGTCAGCAATCGGCCCATGGACAAAGTGACCTCGCCCAAAAAATGCAGCATTTCTGGAAAGCCGCGACAAAAATCGATCGTCGCGACCCCTACCCGGGAAAATATTCCGGCCTTGCTTTGCCGTCCAGCACCGATATTTTGTTCGGGTCCGACAGAGGCCATATTCAGCAAATGCTGAACACCGGCGGGCAGGCCGCTGCAATCGACTGCGATGTCATGCCTGGCAGAGAATTTCAGCACACCGCTCAGAAAGGCCAAAAGGCCGGTATCCCAGGCATCCAGCTGGTCTGCCCGGAAGAACAGGCGCCGCAGATCATTCTTGCCAAGTTCCGTCTTCAGGACCTCCCAGGACGGTAAGGCCTGATCCAGGCACCAGCGACCGGCAAGGATAATTTCCAGGCCCTGGTCTCCCTTAAGCTGCTTTTCAAGCTGCCAGCCTTGCAGATCGTTTTCATATACATCGGATGTCTGTTTCCCGATCATTCGTCGATACCCGTTCAGAGGGACTGCAGGAAGCTACCGCATCACCAGGCCGTTCAGTAGATATTTCTAATTTTATCACTGGTTTGCTTAAAAAGAAGATTGTCCGGCCAAACAAGAGCACTTTTACGCAAACACAGGCTGTGAAAAAAAGGCGTGAGAGCGCGTCAGGATCACTTAAATGGAAATTCGCTGACGTTTGACTTCCGGCGTCTGATTGTTAGAAATGGTTATACGCTTCTAATCTTTCGGGAGAGCCATGATTCTCTACAGCCTGAAACACGCCCTGATGATTACCGGCTTCGTTTTCGTGATGATGCTGGTCATCGAATATCTCAACGTTCTCAGTCGAGGCGTCTGGCAGGAGGCCCTGCGTGGAGGCCGCTGGCGGCAATACCTGCTGGCCGCCGCGCTCGGAGTGAGTCCCGGCTGCCTTGGTGCCTTTGCCGTGGTATCGCTTTACATGCACCGGACGGTCACTCCCGGCGCGGTTGTTGCGGCGATGATTGCAACCAGCGGCGATGAATCATTTGTCATGCTGGCAATGGCACCGAAGACCGCCGGCATGGTTTTTTGCATCCTCTTCCTGGTCGCCATCGTGGCCGGAGCACTGACAGACCGGTTCGCCAGGAGCTGGGTCGCCCATGCGCATGCCGCTCACGATCTTCACCTGCATGACGAGGAGGATTGTGAGTGTTTCCCCCGCGGCCAAATCCTCAGCCAATTGCGCAACTGTTCACTTTCACGGGGCGTCCTGCTGTTGGCGACGGGCCTCTTTCTGCTCGGCCTGGGCACTGGCGAAATCGGTCCGGAAGATTGGGACTGGATCCGCTGGACGCTGCTACTGTCGACCATGGTCGGCCTGTTCATCGTTGCCACCGTGCCCGACCATTTTCTTGAAAGCCACCTCTGGGAACACGTGGTGAAGACCCATATCCCGCGCATCCTGGCCTGGACTTTCGGCGCCCTGCTGGTCATGCATCTGCTGCTTGAGACGTTCCAGCTCACTGCCTGGCTGCAGGAGCACAGGCTTCTGCTGCTGCTCTCCGCCTGCCTGCTCGGCCTGATTCCGGAATCGGGCCCGCACCTGGTTTTTCTGACCCTTTATGTCGAGGGGGCGCTGCCCTTCAGCGTGCTGCTCGCCAACTCGATGGTTCAGGATGGTCACGGCATGCTGCCATTGCTGGCGGATTCCAGGCGTGATTTTCTGCGCGTAAAATTGATCAATTTCGCGGTCGGTCTGCTGATCGGCCTGGCCGGAATCGTGCTGGGCTGGTGATTCCTTACGGTTCTGTTGAGGCTTTCAGCTCCTGCATGTATTCACCACGCCCGGCCTTGAATGCGATCGTCAACAAGTAGGCAACCACCACAATACCGAGCACGAAGGTTGCCAGAAACAGGGTGGTGCTGCCCCAGTCGACCGTCGTCGGGTAGTCGTAGATCGAGTAGCCGAACGGCTTCAGGTAGCTCAGACGCAGCGATTCCCGCGAGACGCTCATCACCAGTAGCGTCAAAAGACTTAAGACTGCGGCGCTCGGCGCATAGCCGGAGGGGTCCTGTTGTGCCTTGAACAGCAGGACGATCAGCAGAATGGCCAGGAGGTATCCGGCAATCAGGCTATGCTCGGTCATGAAACTGAACTCCGCCGGAAGGCCGATAAGCCACCAGATACCGATCAAAGCGGTCGCGATCGCCGCATAGCGTGCCAGGCTCAGGCCGAGCTTTGCTGCCCAGGCCAAATACGCCTGGTCGAGGTCTTCTCGCGGCTTGAAGTACCAGGCATAGAGCATCAGAAATATCCCGGTGTTCAGAAGTGCCGGGACCAGGAAGTGCAGAAGCCGGCTGATCTGCAGCGAATTGAGTCCCCAGCCTGCGGTGTTCATCTTCAGGCCGCTGACATACCAGCCCAACCACTGTTCAGGATGCAGCGCCTGCATCGACAGGACATGGATGATCAGCGCGGCGAACAGGATGCAGGCGACAGCAAGCAGGCCAAAGCCGCCGGCGCGTTGTTTTCCGGTCTTGCGTTTCAGATAAAAGACGTACATCGCCAGGGCGCCGGTGATCAACGCCGCGAGGAAAAGCATGGTCCACCAGGCGCTCAGAAGGTTCGAGGTGTACCAGAAGGGATCGTAGATGACCTGGACGAAGAGCAGCGGGGCAACTCCGAGGACAATGGCGATTGAGATGTTGATGGTCGTCACCTTGGCCAACATCCGACTGAGTTTCTGCCATCGTTCATCGTTGCTGAAATGTCCCCATGCGGCGATCAGGGCGCCGCCCAGGACCAGGTTAACAAAGAAGATATGCAGGGCAAAGGTCAGGATGCTCAAGCCCTGGAAAACGACCGGGTAAAAAGGCACGCCCATGGGATCCTGCAGCGTTTGAATCATGAGATTGGTGTCCATCGATCACTCCGTTTAGCTGACAATGAAAAAACTTCATTTGTTTTATTCGTCACCCTCTACAACCCATCTGGCACTCGGTAGCTCTCCGCCAGCGATGCTGGCAAGATAAGCGGCCGCCGCCCGTTGTTCCGTGGCATTGCCGACAAATGGCGGCATATAGGAACGGGAAAGATCGTTCAGCAGGTAGA
>CAVRQQ010000003.1:0-151610 GCA_963723355.1 uncultured delta proteobacterium | reverse complement strand
GTGACAAGCCTATCTCACAGGTTTTGCTGGTAGAATACCCAGCGTTGCAACCTTTGGCCTGTTGTTTAAGCCCCTCCAGCGCTGAGGCGTTCAATTCCGGAAGTTGAATCCTCGATCGCCAGCAAAGCCGCAGCAATAATATCTTCCGGGACGACGACCTCCGTTGCGCAAGTTTTGGCCAAGACCGTAAGTTGGACATTAAGCCCCATTTTACGAGCACTGCAGGTAACATGCAGAGCCACTTTGCTGACAAGAGGGGTGAATTTCAGTTTGTCCAACAAAAACTCAAGAACAAATTCAATCGGTTCATAGAGTTTTAGCTTGGAATCCAGATTCTCTTTCATGCGCAGCAAGCAGGGACTGGTATCGCAGAGAACAGGAATCATTCCATCGTCAGAGGCTTTAATCAGCGCGCGGCTCAACTCATCACTCTTAGAGTTGGCTTGTTTGGAAAACCCTTTACTCTCAAACGCCTACCGCAGCAGTGACTCTCCAGATTTTCGGGGTAGATGATCTGATAACCGGCTTTTTTCAAGAGTGAAATCGTTTTTTGTGGCAAGTCCTCAGACTCTGATTCAGCTCGCGCTGGACCGCTCATACAGCGACTGGGGCAGGCCGGAAAATAAACCACCTGTAAAGGGTTGTCAGGATCAAAGGTTTCTGGTTTGATTTTTGCCACTCCGGAGGGCATTTCCCTGTTCCACAGTGGCAGTTTATTGACGGTCAGGGTGCGGGCTGTTGACGAAGCTTTTTCCATAAACCCCGTGCCGGTCAGTTGATGAACCTTATCGACCGTTTTCAGGGTTGTGTTAATTGTTCCCGCAACGCCCTTGAAATTTCTTGCGACCCAATCAGCAACCAGGTTGGCCAGATCGCCATTGGCTTCTTCGCGGAGGGCTTTGACCAGCTTCCCGGTGTCAATACCCACCGGGCATCTTGTGGCACACAAGCCATCGGCAGCGCAGGTTTCCTGACCTGGATATTGATAGGCCTTCAATAGTTTTTTGAGCTCGGCGGGTGCTGCGTTTGCTGCCATTTGACGGCTGATTTCACGGCGAGCAACGATACGCTGGCGGGGGGTAAAGGAGAGGTTGCGTGATGGGCAGACTGGCTCACAGAATCCGCATTCGATGCATTTGTCAACCAGCTCATGGGTCGCTGGGAGTGGCTTAAGATTTTTGATGTGTGCTTCAGCATCGTCGTTGATAATGACGCCCGGATTCAACAGTCCTTCCGGATCAAACAGGTTCTTGATCGCCTTCATCAGTGTGTAGGCCGCTGTGCCCCATTCTTTTTCTACAAATGGTGCCATGTTTCGCCCGGTGCCATGTTCAGCCTTGAGCGAACCGTCATATTTCTCTACGACCATATTGACGACTTCATCCATAAAATCACGGTAGCGAACAACCTGCTCTTCATACGAAAAATCCTGTGTAAAGACAAAATGCAGGTTCCCTTCAAGCGCATGCCCAAAGATGATCGCTTCCTCATAGTGATATTTTTTAAACAGATTCTGCAGGTCGAGTGCAGCAGCGGCCAGATGCTGATGAGGGAAGGCGACGTCTTCGATAATGACTGTGGTTCCTGTCTGGCGCACAGCACCCACTGCCGGAAAGAGACCTTTTCGGATGTTCCAGTAAACTGTGTATTCAGCAGGGTTGTCAGTAAATTCAATCGGCATGACAGTTTTAATTTTTTTCAGTGCTGCGCCAATTTGTTCAATCTGTCCCTTCAGTTTTTTAGCACTGGTGGCTCGGGTTTCGACCAACAGTGCGGTGACGTTTTTTTTCAGACCGGCGAGATAATCGGGCATGCCCGCTTCATTTTCGACCGATGACAGGGCAGCACGGTCCATCAACTCGGCTGCGGCGACTGGTAACCCATCCCGAAGAATAGGGACGGCGCTGCAGGCCGTGGGAACGTCGGGAAAGAGAATCAGCGCGCTGGCCTTATGTTGATGTTCAACGACAGTTTTATAAACCACTTCAGAAATGAATCCGAGAGTCCCCTCTGATCCGACCATCAATTGCTGCATGATATCAAAAGGATCGCTGAAGTCGATCAGGGCGTTCAAGCTGTAGCCAGTGGTGTTTTTTATTTTGAACTTGTAGCGAATGCGTTCGTTTAATTCGTTATCAGCCAGAATGTTGTTACGCAGATCAGTGAGGCCATTTAGGAGATGCGGGTGGCTTCTTTTGAAATCCGCCCGGCTTTTGTCATCGCTGGTGTCAACGATAGTGCCATCGACGAGAATCAGTCGCAAACTGTCCAGGGTCTTATAACTGTTTTCGGACACTCCGCAACACATACCGCTGGCATTGTTGGCGAGAATTCCGCCTATCTTTGCGCTGTCGATTGAGGCTGGATCCGGGCCGATCTTTTTACCGAATTCGGCGAGGAAACGATTCGCCTGGCTGCCGATAATTCCGGGCTGCAACTGGATTTTTTTTGCGTTATCAAAAATTTTATAATTCTGCCAGCCTTTTCCCAGGCGCACCAGAATACTGTCAGTGATCGCTTGGCCAGAAAGGCTGGTGCCGGCGGCCCGAAAGGTGACTGGTAGCCGACGTTGACTTGCCTCATGAAGAATCAGCTGAACCTCTTCTTCCGCTTCAGCATTGATGACAATCTTTGGAATCAGGCGGTAGAAGCTGGCATCGGTTCCGAATGATACGGTTAAAAGTGGATCAGTGATCAGTCTCTGCTTGGAGATCGTTTTCGCGATTGTTTTATAAAAATCATGATATTTGGTTGGAAGCATCATATCTCCTTTAGGGCTGGAGCAGGATCGTTTGTTACCGTAGATTTTAACAGAAATATGACCGAAGTTGTAATGTTGGCATGCTAAATCAGTTGCCCTAATGATGGCTGTAGTTGATTTCAATCAGTTTACTGGGGATGGTTGTTGAATAAGCAGGGAGTTTCCTTCCGGCGGTGATCCTCATAGCATCGCTTGTCCTCCATAGGCATGGTCAAGAAGATGAGCTGTCAATATGGCCGATAAGGCACTTTATGACGCCAAAGAGGCGGGGAGCGATTGCCTTAAAGTCTTCATCCAATCGGCAAGCTGCGGTTCTTTAGGCACGGTCACCACTGCGCAAGTAACTTAAGAGCCTTATTGTCTCACATGCTGTTCCAGTAGGAAGGCTCTCAATTACCTAAGGAGATTCAGAACGCGTTTTTTGTCAGATAGTAAATGGCTTCTTAATTGATTTGTGTGTTTGAGTTCTTGAAAAAGTGCCTGAAGAGGTTAGTGTTAAGTTGACTTGTGTTTATAAACAGGCCCTGCTGATGAGGCCTCTGTAATGATCTCCAGGGGCGTTTTATTTGTCACGACTTCTGAGATGAAAATGGGCTTCTTACTGATAGAGGTATTTAGGACTTGAAAAAAACAGATTAAGCAGCTAGTAATTATTTGCCTGTGTTTAAAAAAGACAGGCCCTGCTGATGCGGCCCCTGGGGATTGTCCTCAGGGGTCGTTTCTTATCAGAGGCGGTGAGAACATGACCTTTCTGCTAGTCTGATGACTTCAAAAATTGTAAAAGTATAAGATCATGTCTTTCAACTTCCTGTTTATATATATAATGACGATATTTATTGCCTCCATTCTACCAGGGCCAAGCATGCTTTTAGCTTTGACCCACGGGATGAATTATGGTGCAAAGAGAACCCTCTCGTCAGCAATGGGAAATGTGACTGTTACACTTGTACAAGCCTCTATTTCTATAGCGGGACTGGGCACAATTTTAGTAGCTTCTGAAGCTGTCTTTAACACTATTAAATGGGCAGGCGCAGCATATCTTATTTACATTGGAATAGGCCTTTTTCTTTCACCAAAGAGCTCACTACCACTCAGTGAATATAAAAATCCCACTAAAGAACTCTCTTTGAGAAAGATGTATCTTCAAGCAGTTTTTGTAACAGCCGGGAACCCAAAAGCCATTGTTTTTTTCACTGCAATCTTTCCACAATTTATTGATCCTGATTTCTACCTGATTCAATCATGCATGCTTTTGGTGATTTGCGCATTTGTTGCATTTGCTTGTTTTATGATTTACGCGATTGGCGGGCAAGAGATTGTTTCTCTGTTTTCCAAAACCACGGTCGGTCAGTATATCAACAGAGGAATTGGCGTAACATTTATTGGCGTCGGGATTGGCCTTGTTGCGAGCAACAAATAAGCTGTTGAAATCCATAGCCAAGGCCAATCAATCAACAACAAAAGGGTTTTGAAATCTTTAGTAGATGATTCCTGAATTGCACGACTTATAGAATACAAAAATGGCCCTTCCGTCCTGGAGGGACCCTTCTTACATTGCAGGGTTAGTAAGAATTTGGCATTTCTGCCAATCCGGACACATAGAAACAATGCAGTAGCGCAAATATGACTTTCTTCTGCCATTACTCCAAATAAAAAAACCGCCCCTTTTCAGAGGCGGTCAGTGACCTTATAAATATGAAGTTTATTCTTTCCTTCTCCGACGAGCATAAAAAGCTAAACCTGCCAGGCCACCACTGAGGAGGAGGATCGTGCCGGGTTCTGGGACGGGTTCAGGAGCCTGAGAGGGAGACCTGGTCCATACTGAGTAGTTCCAGGGGTTATCATGGGTATCGGTTACTCTAAAAAGACCAAATGTGTACAGGCTGTCTGTTCTCCAGTCTTCAGGTCCTTCAGTTGCGTAATTGTAAACTTCCACAACCCTTATATGGCTCTGAGTATCGCGGACAGTCAAGAATTCAAATGGTATGAATGTTCTGCTGTAATAGTCATAATTGTCTATCCCGTTGATCAGATTTGGGTTTGTATCGAACTCGGCTACAAAAACTTGATCAAGTAGTGCTTGGCCAGCGGTAAAGGCCTCACTTTCAGTTGAGAATGTGAAAGGGTCTGGATGATCAAAAAGGGGGTTGGACGGTCCATCAAATGAGCCATTTAGAAAGCTAACATCATAGAGCTCACTATTCACGATTACATCAGTTGCTCCCATGAGTCGACCATCTTCAACTGTAAGGGACAAGGCATTTGAGTCTACATTTAAAAGTAGAACAAATCCAATCGTCAGGGCAGCTACAGGCATCTTCCACATCATAGTTGGTCCTCTCTAGCTCTTATAGGCAAATGGAAATTTGATGTTCTAATTTCTCACAAACTAAAGCTTTACACTTTTCTGCGTCTCCGTCCGTACCAAGCGAGACCCATCAGGCCGCTGCCGAGGAGGATGAAGGTGGAGGGTTCGGGGACAGGGGCTGGGTCAATGTAAGTGCGAAATAAGTAGTCCCTAAACGGCCTCTCAGACCAGGGCCACCCGCTCGAGTCCGCCCCGAAGGCCGTCTCGCCAAGGTAAGGCTCATAAAATCCACCATCACCGAAGTTATTGTGTACCCATTGAGTATTTGATGGATTAGTTTCTGCAATAATATACTTTTCTCCAGCGACCACATTGAAATTAAACCCAGTCAAATCCGCATTAGCTCATCCAAGGTTAGGGACGAGAGTATCAAAAAGGACAGTTGACGGACCAAAACCAAAATATGCCAAGGAAAATGTACCAAAGGGGCGAGATGAGCGCTCAAAAGGGATAATGGGATTCCCATTGGTATCTGTTGCAAATATCTCGAACCCTCCACCCGACCCATACAGCGTATTAAGGAACAAGTCCACTTGGGTTAATTGGCCCGTCTGTCCAACCGTAAAGGTTTGCCCAACAAAAAGCTCAGATTGGAAATATTGTTTGTAATTAGGGTTATATTCTTGGTCAAGAACTGGCAGAGAGTAAGCAGAACCAGTAACGACAAAATGGATTGCAATAAGCAAATACAGACATTGTTTGACCATATTAACCCACCTGCCCATTAATTTATTGAATAAAACAAAATACATGAGAGAGCAATCGGCATGCCATGATTCCAAGGTGCTGTTTTTGTGAGAGAAAATATCATTGGCTTCCGCAAAAATATTGACTTGTAAAGTTTCCCGACAGGGCTGCTGTGGAATGTTGAAGATAAAACTGATTTGAATACTTGAGAGGAAACGTACCGGCTCTACCCAGGAAAGGAAAGCCCGCCACGGAACACACCAAAGGTACATTCCCAAATATCACCATTTCCAGTAGAAATTAGCCCCTTCCCTATTACCTGGGTTGGGGCTTTCTTATAAATATTACTGCAACTCATTCTCGGTGGGTGTCAAGGTAGTTGTCGCCTCTCTTTGATTATGCAGCCTTATTGAGGGCCTCTTCGGAGGCCCTTTTGGGTGCCGGGTTGAGAATGACAATTTCTATCGGCTCCCAATTGCGTGTCTGTCGAATCCAGCGACCAGGGTTCTTCTTGCGAGCCAGTTCGTAAACATCTTTTCGTTTATCCAGAATTGCCTTTTCCTGTCCATAGTGTCGCTCATCAGGAGTGACGAAGCGGATCTCGCTGTGCCGGTGTTCAGTGTTATACCAAAGAACAAACCGATCCACCCATTGCTGCGCTTCTTGTATCGATGCAAACGGTTGTGACGGGTATTCTGGACGATATTTCAGAGTGCGGAACAGTGACTCCGAGAACGGGTTGTCGTTGCTGACTTGAGGACGACTGAACGACGGCATCACACCCAGGTGCTGGAGTGTTGCCAGCATGGTCGATCCTTTCATGGGGCTGCCGTTATCAGAATGCAGGATCAGTCCTTCGGGATCAATGTTGTGATGGCTGATTGCGTCCAGGAACAACAGGGAGCTATTATGGTCTCGTTCTGCGGAATAGACTTGCGCTGCCATGATTTTTCGGCTCCAGACATCGAGAATCATGTACAGATAGAAGAACTGTCCCTTTAAGGTCGACTTGAGGTAGGTAATGTCCCAGGACCAGACCTGGCAGGGGCCGGTGGCCTTTTTCTCCTTGGGACGACGATGAGTGACGGGTCGACAACGTTCCCGATGCACCAACTGGTTTTCTGCTCTGAGGAGGCGATAGAAGGTCGACTCAGAAGCAATATAAAGGCCCTGGTCAGCCATCCGGGGAACAATTTGTCGGGGTGAGAGGTCTCGATATTCTGGAGAATTGGCCACCGCCAAGACCCGTTGCCGCTCGGCAGGCGTTAGCTTGTTAGCTGGGGCGGTCTTGGGGCCGTTACGCCGATCGTAGCCGCCATTCTGATTGCGCCACCGCTGGACGGTCCGGCACGTCAAACCGAGCATCCGAGCGGCAGGCCTTAGTCGAGCACCTCGACGTATGGCTTCATCAATCAGGACCAGAACCTGCTTCCTGGCTACAGGGTGGTGTCGTCGTCCTCGTCCTCCCAGAGCTCCTGGGCTTTTTTTTTGAGAACCAGCAAAGCCGCAGCTTCAGCCAAAGCCTTCTCTTTGCGCTGAAGCTCTTTCTCAAGCGACTTGATTCGCCTCTGTTCGGCGCGCTTGCCGGGCAATGGCTCAAGCCCACAAAGCATCTGGTCATGCCATTGCTGCAAATGAGCTTCATGTAAACCCCGGCTGCGAAGGTAGGCTCCAAGATCTTCTTCCGAGAGAGATATTGCCTCTAAAACGGCGGCCAGTTTCTCTTCAGGACTCCAGTCTTGCGGTCTCTTCACGTTAGACATCCTCTGCATCGATTTGGAAAAAGAGGGAGGATCTGGTACACCTGCAACATCTACAGTATCAGTTTCACTGACCCATCGGTAGAGTGTACTGATTGAAATGCCAATCTCCTCAGAAAGAGCCGTTGCTCCAGGGCCACTAGGGTCAGTCATCTTCCTGACCATTAATGCCTTGAATGCTTTGGAATACATATGCCTCCTGACTGCCCCAAACCATATTGAGTTCAGTTACAGGTGACAACTATCCTGACACAGGGGGTTCTCGAATTATCTAAGGACATTTAAAACTACATTTTTCACATCGCGAGTTCAATTCGTAAGTGCAACTTTGCACGGTTGGTTTAAGTGAGCAAGCTGCGGTAGCATCTGTGTCACCTAGACTAGCCGGTCAAAGGAGCACAGATGAAACGCTACACGCAGCTTACCCGAGAACAAAGATACCAGATTTATGCTCTCAAGAAAGCAGGTCATTCACAACCCAGGGTTGCGGAACTGCTCGGCGTTCACAAGTCAACAATCAGCCGCGAGCTCAAGCGCAACCAAGGGCAACGTGGCTATCGTCCGAAGCAGGCGCATCTGCTGGCCCAGCAAAGGCATCAGCAGAAGCCCCGGACACGGATTCCGCCTGAGGCCTGGGATCTGATTGAAGCGCGGCTCCGTCTCGATTGGAGCCCTGAACAGATCTCTGATTGGTTGCAGCGCTTCGGCTCGTTCACCGTCAGCCATGAACGGATCTACCAATTCGTTCTGGCCGACAAGCAAGACGGAGGTGACCTCTACCGGCATCTGCGCTGCCAGAAGCAACGCAAGAAGCGCTACGGCACCAAGGATCGCCGTGGCCAGTTGTCAGGTCGCACCAGCATCGACGAGCGACCCGCCATTGTGGGTCAACGTGCACGTCTCGGCGACTGGGAACTTGACACGATCATCGGCAAAGGCCACAAGCAGGCGCTGGTGTCGTTAACCGAACGCAAGGCCCGGTTGGCCCTGATAGCCAAGGTTGAGCGCAAGACAGCCGACCAGGTCGCAACCACCATCGTCCGGTTGCTGACGCCACATGCAAAGAAGGTCCATACCCTGACCTCAGATAACGGCAAAGAATTCGCTCGACACAAGGAGATTGCCGAACACCTGAACGCCGACTTTTACTTCGCCCACCCCTACGCATCGTGGGAGCGTGGCACGAACGAGAACATGAATGGCCTGATCCGCCAATATTTTCCTAAACAGCGTGACTTAAGCACGGTCACGGATGATGAAATTCAGAAGGCCATGGACCGTTTAAACAACCGACCAAGAAAGTGTCTTGGTTATCGAACACCGAACGAGGTATTCTTCGGCAAGTCACCCGTTGCACTTGTGAGTTGAATCCGCCCATCGATCCGAAACTGAAAATGAACAGAACAATAATCCCTGTCATTTCAAAAGCAGTTTCCATGCAACCAAAATTTTGAGCATTACACCATCAAAAACCCTTCTGAAGAACTTCTCCAGAAGGGTCTAAATCATTTTCTAACTTTTTTTTCGATTTTCGTACTTTGTTTTAAATTTTCCAACTATTTTTTAACTGAATAGCAGGTCATTAACTTCGACAGATCGTCACTCTACCGTCACGCTTTTCGCCAGGTTGCGCGGCTGATCAACATCGGTGCCTTTGAGGACGGCGATATGATATGCCAATAACTGCATGGGGATCGAGGTGAGCACCGGCATCAGGTCATCGACAATCTCCGGCACAACCAGGACCGTCTCCGCCTTGTCGGCCAAACCGGTCGCAACCTGGTCGGTCACAGCGACTACACGTCCGCCACGCGCCTGGACCTCTTCCATGTTGGCAGCCACCTTGTCCATCGTATCGTTGTGCGTCGCAATGACCACAACCGGCAGTTGTTCATCAATCAGAGCGATCGGCCCGTGCTTCATTTCCCCGGCAGGATAACCTTCGGCGTGGATATAGGAGATCTCCTTCAGTTTCAGCGCGCCCTCCAGGGCGATCGGGTACTGGTTGCCCCGCCCGAGGTAGAGAAAGTCGTGAACATGCATCAGGCCGTGCGCGACCTCCTCGATCTGGGCATCCAGCTCCAGGCACTCCTCGACCTTGCGGGGCAGGCTGACCAGCGCATCGAGCATGGTGCGACGGGTCTCCTGGTCGAGATTGCCGCGCAGGCGTCCGAGGTAGAGAGTAAAAAGGTAGAGGGCCACCAGCTGCGTGGTAAACGCCTTGGTCGAGGCCACACCGATCTCGGGACCGGCGTGGGTGTAGATGACCCCGTCGCTTTCCCGGGCAATCGATGATTCGACGACGTTGCAGATGGCCAGGACCTTGCCGCCCTTGCCGTGGGCTTCGCGCAGGGCCGCGAGGGTATCAGCCGTCTCACCGCTCTGGCTGATCACCAGGGTCAGAGTTTTTTCTGTCACCAATGGGTTGCGATAGCGAAACTCGCTGGCAATATCAACTTCAACCGGAATCCGGGCATGCTTTTCCAGCAGGAACTTGCCAACCAGAGCCGCATGCCACGAGGTGCCGCAGGCAACGATATAGATACGGTCCAGGGCGCAGAGAAAATCATCTTCGAGACCCAGGTCTTCGAGGAAAACCTCAGCCTGCTCTTCCCGGATCCGTCCGGCAATCGTATCGGCAATCGCCCTCGGCTGCTCATGAATCTCCTTGAGCATGAAGTGCCGGTAGCCATCCTTCTCCGCCATGACCGGACTCCAGGTGATGGTCTTCGGCGTCTTCTCGACCGGAGCCCCTTCAAGCGTAGTGATCACCATGCTCTGAGCGGTAAAGACCACCAGCTCGCCATCTTCGAGGAAGATCATCTCCTTGGTGTGCGACAGCATGGCCGGGATGTCGGAGGCGACAAAGTACTCGCCCTGCCCCTGCCCGACCACCAGTGGGGAGCCGAGCTTGGCGGCGATCAGCTTGTCCGGTTCCTTCTCACAGAGGATCGCCACGGCGTAGGCGCCGCGCACTTCGCCGAGCGCCGTGCGCACGGCGGATTCAAAATCGCCGCAGGTCTTGTAGTGCTCCTCGACCAGGTGGGCGATGATCTCCGTATCGGTATCGGAGCTGAAGGTGTGGCCCTGTTCGCGCAGGCGGCTTTTCAGATCGAGGTAATTCTCGATGATGCCGTTGTGGACGACCACGAAACCGCCCGCGTTGTGCGGATGGGCATTAATTTCCGAAGGTCGTCCATGGGTCGCCCAACGGGTGTGGCCGATACCGGGCTGGCCGACCAGAGGTTGTGCCTGGAGATTTTTTTCCAGGTTGATCAGCTTGCCTTCAGCACGGCTGATATTGACTTTGCCCTGGCTGAGAGTCGCAATCCCGGCTGAATCGTAACCACGGTATTCAAGCCGCTTCAATCCGTCCAGCACGATGGGGGTTGCTTCCTGGGGACCTATATAACCGACGATGCCACACATAGAGACCTCGATACGTCAATGAATGAAGTTGTTTGAAATTATAATTTAACGCAAAGGCGCAAAGGCGTAAATAACGTCAAAATCATTTTGGGGTTCAACCATTTAAACTTTTCTTCTTTTCTCTTGGCGTTTTGCGCCTTGAGTGAGCGTATGCGAACGGGCGTTAAAAAAACCAGTGCCTCACAGCCCCTTATTTTGTCCGGCGATTATTTCTTGCCCGTCTTCTGCTTCTGACGATTCTTCTCCGCCCAGCCGTCGATATTCTTCTGTTCGGAGCGGGAGATCGCCAGGGCGTCAGCCGGAACATCCTTGGTGATCGTCGAGCCGGCGCCGATCAGGCTGCCGCGGCCAATGGTCACCGGCGCAACAAACTGCACGTCGCTGCCAACGAACACATCGTCCCCGATGGTGGTCTGGTGCTTGTTGACACCATCGTAATTGCAGGTAATGGTGCCGCAGCCAACATTAACGTTTTTGCCAAGTGACGCGTCGCCGATGTAGGTCAGATGGCTGGCCTGCGATTTCTCGCCGATAATGGCTTTCTTGGTTTCGACGAAATTGCCGATCTTGTTGTTGCCGGCCAGCACCGTGCCGGGCCGCAGGTGCGCCATCGGTCCGATCGCACAGTCATTGCCCACTGTCGATTCACTCAGGACAGAGCCGGGCTTGATATGCACCTTGTCGCCGATGGTGCAGTCGGTCACAACCGCACCCGGTTCAATTTCACAGCCGCTGCCGATCCGGGTTTGGCCGCGCAGGTGAACCCCAGGATGAATCAGAGTATCTGAGCCGATGCTCACATCCGGATCGATATAGGTCGTCGCCGGATCAACCAGGGTCACTCCGGCACGCTGATGGGTGGCATTGATTCTCTGGCGCATGATTTTGCCGGCCTCGGCCAACTGTACCCGATCGTTAATTCCCATTGCTTCCTCCGCATTGTCAATCAGCAGGGCCTCGACACGCTCGCCGGCCTGTCGGGCCGCAGCCACGACATCGGTCAGATAATACTCGCCCTGGACATTCCGGTTATCGACACCTCTCAACAAGGCAAAAACCTGCGGCGCCCGGAACAGGTAGATCCCGGTGTTGATTTCCCGGACCTGGCGCTCTGAGTCATCAGCATCCTTTTCTTCGACGATTCGTTCAACCCCTTCGACCCCACGGATGATCCGGCCATAACCTGCAGGGTTGTCCATTGTTGCGGTAAGAATGCTCACACAGGCCGCTTGTTGACGATGGTGATCAATCAGGGCGCGCAGGGTCTTTTCATGCAACAGGGGGACGTCACCACAAAGCAACAGGAGGTCACCCGAAAAACCGTTCAGGGCCTCTCCTGCGCAGAGCAGGGCGTGGCCGGTGCCCAGTTGTTCTGCCTGAAGTGCGAAACGCAGATCCCGGCCAGCCATGGCAACACGGACCTGTTCGGCACCGTGGCCGACTACCGGAATGATCGGCGAGGCATCGAGGGCCACGGCGGTCTCCACCACATGGCCCAGCAGCGCCTTGCCCACCATCCGGTGCAGGACCTTGGGTAGGGTAGATTTCATGCGGGTCCCCTGGCCGGCTGCCAGGATTACCGCGGCTAATTTCTCAGGCATGCAAACTCTCCGGATATGCAATCGGTTCATTATTTCGGAACACCCTGTAAAGGTCAAGCAGGGAGATGGCCAATCGTGTGAGAACAGCTCGCGCCGATCGGATTCTGCTTTAAATTCAGGTTTCCCTTTGCCATCATACCATTGCTTTAGTATATTGATTTCTATTAGTTAGAGGAGATTCCTGGATAATGGTCGGACGTGAAAAAATCACCGGGCTGCTGAATCAGGTTGAGAAAGAACTGAAAGACCTCGAGATTGCCTACGAGCAGTATTTCCTCGGCATCGAAAAACGCTCACCGGAACAACAACGCGGCAAGTTCACCGTACGCATGCGTAAACTTGTCACCTTGCATATACCACAGACAGCCCTGCGCTACCGGCTAAACGGAATTGCCAGCCGCTTCAACAGTTACTGCGGCTACTGGGACCGGATTCAACGCCTGATCGACGAGGGGAAATATGAGCGGCATACCTCGCGGATCCAGCGCCGGGCCAGCGAACCAGCAACAACCTCAGAGCTGCCAATCAGCGAAAACAAAGCCGACCCAGTGGACAACCTGTATGAGCAACTTGTCCTGGCCCACCAGAACTGTCAACTGCGTCCGCCGAACAAAGAACAGGTTGCCAGCTTCCTGGCCAAGCAGGCCGAGACGATCAAACAGCGCTTTGGCGACAAACCGGTCGATTTCGTGGTGGTGACCGAAGCCGGCAAACCAAAAATAAAGGTCCGCGCTAAAACTCAACCCTGAATTATGGTCGAGGGGCCAATGACCGAAAACCCCACATAACCGCGATGATCCTTGCCGGTGGCGAGATCACGGGACGGCTTAAGGAATCGGCTGGCTTGCCGCCTTTGAACGTATCCTCTCCCAGGTTTTTCCACCTGCTGCTTCGACACCCGGGCCGGCACCAGTACCCGCTCAGTTGACGAACATGAACTGAACCGATAGAGTTAATCCACCCTGGTGTGCTTATGAATCTTGTCTTCTGTACCCTGCATGTCCGCCGTTCATCCCAGGCGGTCTCCTTGGCTGCCGGCTGTCTGGCAGCAGCCCTGCCGGTTGGGTTGTGCACTTCAATCAGCCTGGTTGATGTCTATCCTGAACAATCAGATCAAGAGATCCTCACCGCGATTTTTTCTGCGAACCCTGATGTGGCGGCTTTTCCGGTTTACGTCTGGAACCGTCAACGGATTCTCCAACTGGTACGGCAACTGCGCCAGTCAAACCGCTCCCTATACCTGATTGCCGGAGGGCCGGAGGCCACCGGCGACCCGATCGCGCTTTTGTCTGCAGCGCCGTGGAACGCACTGATCCACGGTGAAGGAGAGAAGGCTCTCACCGGTCTGCTCGAGGGACTCGCGGAAGGGTCCCCGCAGCAACCCATGCCCGGTGTGACACTGATGCTTGAGCAGGGGCCGTTATCCAACGAGAACAGATGTCATTACGATCTGGACGACGCAACGTCTCCCTGGCTTTCCGGGGTCATCAAACCAGCGGCTTCGGGTGTTCTGTGGGAAGTCGCGCGAGGCTGTGCCTTTTCCTGCGATTATTGCTTCGATGCGCGAGGGCAGCAAGGTGTGCGGCCCCTGCCGAAAAACCGCCTGAAAGCTGAACTGGAACTATTTGTCGACAGGGATGTCAGCCAGGTGTGGGTCCTGGACTCCACCTTCAACTATCCACCGGAGCGTGGTATCGAACTTCTGGAGATGCTTCTGGAGGTCGCCCCCGAACTACACTATCATCTGGAAGCCAAAGCCGATTTCATTGATCGCCACACTGTGAGCCTGCTTGGCAAACTGAATTGTTCCGTTCAGATCGGTTTGCAATCAGTGCATGCACGGGTCCTCAAAACGATCCGTCGGCCGATTGACCTGGAGATCCTGACGGAGAGAATCCATCTCCTCGAAGCCGAAGGGATCGTTTACGGTTTCGACCTGATTTACGGGCTGCCGGGGGATAACTACACCGGCTTCCGGGAAAGCATTGATACGGTGTTGGGCTTTGCCCCCAACCATATTCATATTTTCCCGCTGGCCGTGCTGCCCGGAACCCGTCTGGCAGCACAACGGGAGAGGTACGGCATCGAGGCACAGCGGCAACCACCTTACGAGCTGGTCTGTTCGGCAGACTGGACGACGGAAGAGATGGAACTCTGCCGGCGCCTGGCCGCTGCAGCAGATCTTTTCTATAACACCGGACGGGCGGTGGCTTTCTTCCCGGCCATCCTTGACGCCTTGCAGACCCGACCGAGCGAACTCTTCGAGGATTTTTTCAAATGGGCACTGCAACAGCCTGAGACGGATCATGACAGCCTGATGCAAACCGAACACTGGTCCGCAGAGGATGCCTACCGGATGCTGCAGGGGTACCTCAGCCATCGGCTGCAGAGCGCCGGCCAGGGGCACCTGGTCAGCATCTTCCTCGACCTGCTCTGCTACCATTTCAACTATGCCGAAACCCTGCTGAGTGAAGAGCTTCTACCAATCTCCGGCGAGGCGCTGCTGCAAAAAGATGCCTGGGAGACTCCCTGGCAACGTTCAAACAAATTCCGCCTGGTGCCCTTTGCCTACGAAATACTCGATCTTCTCGAAATGGAGGGGATGTTCCTGGAAGAGATGACCAACCTGTTCCGGCCGGTCGGATCGGTTGCGCTCTTCATGCGTCGGGACAACCAGGTCTTCTGTGAATCCCTCGGTGAGGAAATGTTGCAGCTCCTTAGGCAGAGCGACGGCAGGCTCAGCCCTAGGGAGATTTTCGCCGGCAGCGTGTCGCAGGCAACCGGCGAGGAGTTGGTCCAGTTTGCCGTCAGTGAGGGGCTCCTGTATCCGGCAGCGCATCTGCTCCCTTCGTAACTGTGGCAAAATTACAAAAAGGCCCTGTGAAGGGCAGGCCCTGAGAGATCAAAACCGGCGAGTTGCGCCCCGCCCGACGCCATACTTTTGTCCGGTAACAAAAGTATGCAAAAGTGCCCAGCGCAGCGCTAATGTACAGGTCAAGGACATAGGTACATGGCAAAAGATGAACCATCTGTTGCCATGTAAATGACGACTAAACTAAAGAAATTTCGCTGAATAGACAGGCAGACCCAATAACAAGCCCCACATCAACACAATGTGGGGCTTGTCAACAATCAGTAGCATAACCGGCCTTTTTGCAACGATCAGGCAGACCGGGACGGTGTCAGGCTACGTCCTGCATCCGCTCAACATAGCGGGGACGTTCAACTATAAATGACTTGATCTCGCGAATTTCCGGCACACGTCCGGCAACGCGCACAACATCGTCGATCAGCAGCGCCGGAGCGACGTAGACACGGTTATCAACCATCTTGCGACGGTCGCAGAAGAGGTGCACCTCAGCACGCACATCCATCTCCCGCAAAGCTTTACGTACGTTGGCAAGGACTTGTTCACCGCGCTTGCCGGCTTCAGGTTTGCAGAGTATATCGATTCGCATGGCGACATCCTTTCCTTAAACATGACCTTTTTCGTCGATTATATAATTCTTAAAAAAAAAGGCAAGCGGAAAATGCTTGCCTTAACAGTGACGCTATTGGTGGTCGGACTCAACCCGGCGGCGGACTGTTGCCGTAGATGATGCGCAAGGCATGCCTGGTACGCGCCACCAGGCGGACCGGGTTGACCGGCTTGACGATCAGGTCGAAATACCCCATTTCCAGCAACTTGGCCTCTTCTTCCGGCGAGGACTTCGAAGAGAGTGCGATGATGGGAATGTGCTTGATGTTCAGGTTACTCTGAATGGCCCGATACATTTCATGGCCGCTCATGCCTGGCATCACGGTGTCGGCGATAATCAGATGCGGCTTTTCCTCGAGAGCCACCTTGATTCCGTCAGCGCCATTGCTTGCTTCAAGCAGGCTATAACCTTCTCTTTTCAGGGCCGCCATAATTTCAGACCGGACCAGGTCCTGATCATCAACAACCAGGACTGTCCACCAGACCCCCGGTCCGTTGGCCTGTTCGGCGATATTGAAGTAATGGCGGTTGACCGCTACCTGGATCTCCGTGGGGGTGGTTACGCACGGGACAACCCGCAGACCGGTCTTGAAGGACAGGTTGTCGATCGTCTCCATGTCAAGCGGGTTGACCATCGCCAGGTACAGTGTGTTGGCCTCCTTCTTCAGGGGGAACAACATCTTTTCTATGGCCATGTCGCCATTGAAGAGGTCAAGAAGGTCGGCGCTGAATGTCGCCTTGGCAATATTGGAGACCGTCTTGAAACCGAACTGGCGTGCCACCGCGACGGCAATATCGCGCTCGGTGGCCATGCCCATGTCCTTGAGAACCTCGCCGAGACGACGACCGGTATCCCAATGTCTCTCCAGGGCTTGCTGCAGCTGGTGCTCGTCAACCACCTTGGCTTCAAGCAGGATTTCTCCCAAACGCTTGTGTTTGGCCATACGCCCTCACCTTCTAAAAGGTTAGAATTGTTACGCAACAGTTTCTTCACAGTAACAATTTTATCCGGGATTTCCAAGCAATTGCGCAAAAAATCGTTTGCTGCATCCCCAGCCCTCTAGTCGTCGTCACGGCTCAAACAGGACGGTCAGCCCTCTGAAAAATCGATTTTCAGTTCGCCGTTCTCTTCGTCGACCCTGATACAGCTGCCTTCGGCAACCTCCGATGCGATCATGGCCCTGCCAATCCGGGTCTCGAGATGATGCTGCAGATATCGTTTCAGGGGCCTTGCGCCGTAGACCGGGTCATAAGCGGCCCGGGCCACGAAGTTGCGGGCAGCGGGTGTCAGCTTTAGGGTGCAACCACGACCGGCCAGACGCCTCTGCAGCTCTTCAACCTGGAGATCGACAATCTGTTCGGTCTCAGCCAAAGTCAAAGGCTTGAACAGAATGATGTCATCAACCCGGTTCAGGAACTCCGGCCGGAAACCACTGCGCAGTTCACGCATGACCATGTCACGGGCATTGTCCTGGATAGTGCCGTCATCCGTGACGCCTTCGAGAAGATACTGGGAGCCTACATTTGAGGTCATAATCACTACAGTATTCTTGAAATCGACGGTGCGTCCGTGGCTGTCGGTAATCCGACCGTCATCGAGCACCTGCAACAACACATTGAAAACATCCGCGTGAGCTTTTTCGATTTCGTCAAACAAGACCACGCTGTATGGGCGACGCCGGACCGCTTCGGACAGCTGGCCACCCTCTTCAAAGCCGACATAACCGGGAGGAGCGCCGATCAGGCGGCTGACCGCATGCCTCTCCATGTATTCCGACATATCGATACGGATCATGTTCTCTTCACTGTCAAACAATGCTTCGGCTAAAGTTTTCGCGAGTTCCGTCTTGCCGACCCCTGTGGGGCCCAGAAAAATGAACGATCCGATCGGCCGCCGCGGGTCCTTGATCCCGGCCCGGGCGCGGATCACGGCGTCGGCGACCAGCTGCACGGCCTCGTCCTGGCCGATCACCCTGCGATGCAGGATCTCGTCTAGTTTGAGCAGCTTCTCCTTTTCGCCTTCAACCAGTCTGGTCACCGGGATACCCGTCCAACGCGAGACAATCCCGGCAATTTCATCCTCGGTGACCTCCTCGCGCAACAGCCGCGTCCGATCTTCCGCCCCGGGCAACTTGGCTTCGGACTCAACCAGCTGGCGCTCGAGATCAGGCAGACGCCCGTGCTTGAGTTCGGCGGCCCGGTTCAAGTCGTATTCGCGTTCGGCAACCTCAATTTCCTGGCGCACCTTTTCGATTTTCTCGCGCAACACCTGGACGGACTTGATCTCTTCCTTTTCCGTATCCCACTGGGTCCTGAGGGTTTTCGATTGATCACGCAGATCGGCGAGTTCCTTGCGCAGGGCATCCAGGCGAGTCTGGCTCGCCCTGTCCTTCTCCTTGTTCAGGGCCGCTTCCTCTATTTCCAGCTGCATGACCCGACGCGTCACTTCGTCGAGTTCCGCCGGCAGCGAATCGATTTCCGTCCTGATCATGGCGCAGGCTTCGTCAACCAGGTCAATTGCCTTGTCCGGCAGGAACCGATCGGAAATGTAACGATGACTCAAGGTTGCAGCAGCCACCAGCGAGTTATCCTGGATGCGGACACCGTGATGCACTTCAAAACGTTCTTTCAGGCCGCGCAGGATACTGATCGTGTCTTCGACGCTTGGCTGCTCGACCAGAATCGGCTGGAAGCGCCTTTCCAGGGCGGCATCTTTTTCAATGTACTGACGGTATTCATCGATCGTCGTCGCACCGATACAGTGCAGTTCACCACGCGCAAGCATCGGCTTGAGCATGTTCCCCGCGTCGATCGCGCCTTCCGCCTTGCCGGTACCGACAATGGTGTGCAACTCATCGATAAACAGCAGGACCCGGCCATCGCTCTCACGGATCTCGGTCAAAACGGCTTTGAGCCGCTCCTCGAATTCACCGCGGTACTTGGCACCGGCCAGCAGCGAGCCCATATCGAGAGCAAAAACTGTCTTGTCCTTGAGCCCTTCCGGGACATCGCCGCGCACAATACGCTGGGCAAGCCCTTCGACAATCGCCGTCTTGCCGACCCCCGGTTCACCGATCAGCACCGGGTTGTTCTTGGTCTTACGCGACAGGATGCGAATCACCCGCCGGATTTCACTATCCCTGCCGATCACCGGGTCAAGCTTGCCCTTCTGCACTTCCTTGACCAGGTCCCGACCGTACTTTTCCAGAGCTTCATAAGTCCCCTCCGGGTCAGAGCTGGTGACCCGCTGGTGACCGCGCACATCGCTGAGCATCTGCAGCAGGCGCTCACGGGTTAAGTTGAACTGCAGCAGGACCCGTCCCGCCGGCGACTTCTTGCCCTCATCTGCCAGAACCAGGAGCACGTGCTCGACGCTGATATATTCGTCCTTCAGCTGTTTGGCTTCCTGTTCGGCCTTGACCATCAGCTGGTTGAACCGCTGGGTGACATAAACCTTGCCGGCTTCAACGCCCGGGCCGGAGACCGAGGGGATTTTCTCAAGTTCCTTTCGGGCCGCCGCAACCAGGTTGCGCAGATCGATATCCAGCCTCGCGACAAGGCGCGGGACCAGGCCACCTTCCTGCTCCAGCAAGGCAAGCAGCAGATGTTCGCCATCGACCTCGACATGCCCGAAATGTACGGCAAGACTCTGGGCCGCCTGCAGCGCCTCCTGGGTTTTTTGCGTCATCCGATTGATATCCATGATTATCCTCTCTTAAGCTTTTTTAAGATTTTACCAGTCTCCTGGCTTTTTTCCCGGCCAACTGGCGGAAAAAAAGGCCGGGATCAAACCGGCCTTCTTTTCCGCGACTGGTCGTTGTCAGTGAATCGAGACTTCAATTCGCTTCGGCTTGGCTTTCTCCGCTTTGGGAATTTTCAGGGTCATCACACCCTGCTTGATGGTCGCCTCGGCCTTCTCCGCATCAAAGATGTCCGAAAGCAGGAACTGGCGCCAGTAGCCGGCCATGGCAAACTCACGGTACTGGTAATCCCCGGCCCCGGCCGGTGCACTGCCCTGCAGGGTCAGAACTCCCTGGTCGATTGTGACTTCCAGGCTGTCGTCATCCAGGCCTGGCATATCAGCAACCATGGTCAATCCTTCCTCGGTTTCGAAAATATCCACCAACGGACTGATGTATTGATCGTTCTTGCGCGTGGTCTCGCGGGATAACGCCGATGCCGGCTCCAGGGTGGCAATATTTTTTTCAGTCATGACAGATCAGCTCCTTTCTCTGTTTATTCTATGGTCAACTGGTTAACGTATCTTGACACTGATTTTTTTCGGTTTTGCCGTGGCGGCCTTCGGCATCGTCACTCGCAACAGGCCGTTTCGGCAGTCCGCCTTGACCTTGTCGGCGACAATCTCGACTGGCAGTTCAATGGTCCGCATGAATTTTCCGCTCCCGCGCTCCCGGCGGTGCCAGGTACAATTCTCATCAGGTTCATCGACGGTCGGGCGCTCACCACCCAGGGTCAAGGTGTTGCCCAGGATGTTCATGTCGATGCTGTCCGGTTCAACGCCCGGCAACAGCGCTTCGACATAGACATTATCTGCGTCGTCACGCAAATTGATCTTGGGGTACTGACGCAAGCCGAGTCCCGGCTCAAATGCCGGGCCGAACAGGCGCCCTCGATGGTGGCCGTTGAACAGGCCATTAATTTCCCGGTGCAATTGGTCCATTTCCTTGAAAAGATCCCAATTTCTCATGATTCTGTACCTCCTGTGTTGGATTGTGTGAGTGGTTGAATGGTCTTCGTACTCATTTATACTTCAAACCACGTGCCAACCTTTGGAGATAATATATATAGAGTATTTACAGATACTTATGAAAAAAGACCTGAGCTGCGCACCAGCTTGCAACGTCGCAAGAGGATGTTGCAAGCGACACTTGCGACAGGCGCTGTGTAGCAAGCGGGAGATTCAGAAAAGGGCTGGCGTGAGAATCAGGTTTCGAGAGAATCCCGGGACAGGTCGTGCTTCTTCATGTAGCGGTAGAGAGTGGCGCGATGTACGCCAAGGATTCGGGCTGCCGCAGCGAGATTGCCCTGTGACTTGCTCCAGGCCTTCCGGATTGACTCGACCGTCAGGTTAACCGGTCGTGTCGTCCGAGCAGAGCCCGTCGCGCCGGTCGGCTCTGGACCAGACAGGGCCAGACGCTCCGGACGCGACAGCAGGACCCGGTCGTTCGCCAATGGATAAGGCAGCGCCATGGCCGCCACGTCATTGCCCAACTGGCCAGGCCCCCAGTCCCCGGGCGAAAAATCCTGCCGTTCACTGACCCATTCGCGGAAAGCCCGCGCGCCAATGATTTCGGCATGACTTTCAATAAACACCCTTTCCAGGACATTGCGCAACTCACGAATATTGCCGGGCCAGAGGTAAGCCTGCAGAAGAGACATCGCCTCGTTGGTTAAACGATTAACGTTCCGGCCGTACTTGCGGCGGAAAACGCCAAGGAAATGCTCGACCAGCAAAGGGATGTCATCGACTCGCTGGCGCAGCGCCGGCAAATGAATGCGCAGGACCGCCAGCCGGTGATAAAGGTCGGCGCGGAATCGCCCTTGCTGGACAGCGCGCTCCATCGGCACGTTGGTGGCCGCAACGACCCGCACATCGACCTGCAAGGGCCTCTCGCTGCCAACCCGCTCCAGAAGCCCTTCTTCGAGAACCCGCAACAACTTGACCTGGGCGGACTCGGGCATGTCGCCAACTTCATCGAGGAAAATCGTGCCACCATTGGCACGTTCAAAGCGACCCTTGTGAGAGCGCAGAGCGCCGGTGAAGGCACCCTTCTCATGGCCGAACAACTCCGACTCAAGGAGCTCCGGGGAGATCGCCGAACAGTTGACAGCGACGAAGGCATGCTCACGACGCGGGCTCTGTTCATGCAGGGCCCGGGCAACCAGTTCCTTGCCGCTGCCGGTTTCCCCGGTCACAACGACCGAGGCATCAGTTTCGGCGTAAAGGACTATCTTGCGAAACACCTCCTGCATACCCGGGCTATTGCCAACCAGGCCGAATCGGCTGCGGGGCTCATGTCTCCTGGCCAATCCGGCCGGTGGCTGTCTGAAATAGAAGGAGACCTGCCGCCAGCCTTCATCGCTGACCCCACCGGGCAGGATATCGGCGAGCAGCCGGCACCCTTCTTCACCCCGGAAGTCGACATCAATGTCGACAATCGGTTTACCCTCGCCAGCGACTTCATCTGACAGGTAATCGAGTCCGGGAGAGACATCGGCAAACAGCTCCCGCAGTTCACGTCCGGCGATTTCAAGGTCCCCGAGCCCGACCCATTTTGACAGTCGGTCAGACATCTGCTGCACCAGCCAGACTCGGTCAGGTCCGGCCATGACAACCAGGTCCGGGGCACGCAGCGGCAACTGTTGGTCAATAATGATTTCCGGCTCGGACATAGCGATCACCCATTCCGACAGACTTGCGACATATCTTGCTACACAATCTAACGTCTCCCATACGATTTTTCAAGTTTTGCCCGACGAATATCGTCAGGCAACAGCACTCCTGTTGCCGCTGCCACCGACCGACCAATGACAAAATATCTTGAAAGATCTCATCGCTGACGTGCTGAACAGGCGTAACCTGCTATAAATATAGGTATCCGAATCGACCGGAGGTGCCCCGATGAAGACCCGCAACAAGATTCTAGATTACGAATTCACCGAAGTCCTCGACGTTAAAACCCGAGAGTTGATCCGGGTGGCCTGCGCTGTCGCGGTCAACTGCCCTGACTGACTCACCAAGCACTTCGCGGTCGCGAAGCATGCCGGTGCTACCAGGGACGAACTGCGCGAAGCGATTGCTTATGGGATTATTGCCCCTTCGGGACGGGCAAAGAATTTTGTCAAACGCATGCAGGATGAGCTTGACGCGGTTTGAAAGGCACCATTTGGTCAGGTTGCGAGGGATAGAATATCTGGCTATGCAACCGATCGACGGGAACCAACGACCCCAGACAGGCATAATA
This sequence comes from uncultured delta proteobacterium, assembly GCA_963723355.1. Classification (GTDB taxonomy): domain Bacteria; phylum Desulfobacterota; class Desulfuromonadia; order Desulfuromonadales; family BM103; genus JAFDBW01. The sequence continues at coordinate 128,540 of CAVRQQ010000003.1, read as the reverse complement.
GCTTCCCAGAACGGGCCGTGACCTTTATAATGCCCGGCTCATGGATGAATTTCTCTCAAAACCCGTACAGGAACAGCTTCGCCGGGAGATCCAGGACTCCGGCGGCAATGAGGTCTTCTGCATCGGCCACACCGATGACGACCGGGTTGTCATCGACCTGGAGATACTCGCCCGCGGCAACCGGGACGCCGTTCCGGCCATCCTGCAGTCCTGTCGCCCCGGGGATGTCGTTATCCACAACCATCCGAGCGGGCATCTCGAACCGTCCGAACCGGACCTTGCTATCGCCGGCAACCTCGGCTCGATGGCGGTCGGCTTTTATATTGTCGACAACCAAGTCGAAAAGCTCTATCGGGTGGTCGAAGCTTTCGAGCCGATCCAAACCAGCACTGTCGAGCACCAGCAGGTCTCCGAACTGCTCGGCGCGGGCGGTCTGATCAGTCAGCACCTGCCCGGCTTCGAAGATCGACCCGAGCAGCTGCGCATGGCGTTCGCCGTGACCGAGGCCCTCAACCATCACCGTATCGCCCTGATCGAGGCGGGGACCGGAACCGGCAAAAGCCTCGCCTACCTGGTCCCGGCGATCCTCTGGTCGCTGGCCAATCGGGAAAGGCTGGTGGTTTCGACCAACACCATCAACCTTCAGGAGCAGTTGATCCGCAAGGACCTGCCCTTCCTGCAGCGGGCCACCAGCCTGGACTTCCAGGTGGTCCTGGTCAAGGGTCGATCGAACTACCTCTGCAAGCGCAGACTGGATAGCGCCACCGCCGAGCCGGGACTGTTTGACAGCGAGCACATCGGTGAGCTGAACGCCTTGCGCGAGTGGGCGGAACAAACCGGCGATGGCTCCCGTGAGGACCTCTCCTTCCTGCCGCACAAAACGGTCTGGGAAGAGGTCTGCTGCGAAGCCGATCAGTGCAGTCGCAGTCAGTGCCCGCACTTCGGCAGCTGCTTCTTCCATCAGGCCCGGCGGCAGGCGGCCCGAGCCGACATCCTGGTGGTCAATCACGCGCTGCTGCTGGCAGATCTTTCGCTGCGCAGCCAGACCGACAATTATTCCGCACTCGCGGTCCTGCCGCCATTTTCCCGCCTGATCATTGATGAGGCGCACCATCTGGAAGAAGTCGCGACCCGCTACTTCAGCACCCAGGTCACCCGCTTCGCCTTTGCCCGCACCCTGAACCGCTTGCGCCCCCCGCGCAAGCCGCAACGCGGCCTCCTGCAACGCCTGCTTGCCCAACTCGGTCGCTCTCTCGATGACCGCCAGGACGGCCTGTACCGCGACCTGCACGAACAGATTGATGCGCTGGCGATGAAATGCCAGGAGTTGTCTGACCGGGCAATCGTCGATCTTGAGCAGGTCGGCATTGACCTGGCCGGGGCGCTTGAAACGGAGATCCGCGCCGGAGAGGAGATCCGGCAGCGACTGGTCCCGACCTTTACCGAAAAGGATATCTGGCAGGATACGGTGGGGGTGTTGCGCAGCCTGGCACGCAGCACCGGTGAATTCGGCGAGTCACTCCTGGGACTCCTGAAAAACCTGCGTAAACTTCCCGAAGATGCCGCCGAGGCGACACGCTCTCTCGGTACCGACCTGGCCGGCATCAGCCTGCGATTGCAGATCCTGGCGCAAAACCTACAGGCCTTTACCGGCAACGATCCCGGGTTCTGCGTGTGGTTTGAAATCACCCGCGGCCGTATCGGGCGCGGCGAAGGAATCATCACCCGGCTCTGCACGGCACCACTGGTCGTTGCACCGCTGCTCAGGGAAACCCTTCTGGAACGAATGCAGACCGTGGTTCTGACCAGCGCGACCCTCACTGTGGCTGAACGGTTCGACTATCTTCGCCAGCGGACCGGTCTCAACGAACTGGAACCATCGCGGGTCTCCGAGCTGCTGCTCGCATCACCCTTCGATTTCAGACGGCAGGCCCTGCTGGCCGTGCCGACGGATATCCCTGAACCAGGCAAACCCGGCTTTGCCGAAGCCGTCCGCGACCTGACAGAGGAAGCTTTGCTGGCAGCAGATGGCCGGAGCTTCGTGCTCTTCACCGCCTACAGCATGCTGCGCCGCATCCACGCTGAACTGGCTCCGTCCCTCACGGCAAGAGGCTACCAGGTCCTGCGTCAGGGCGAGTCGACCCGCCACAACCTGTTGCAGAAATTCAGCCAGGACCCCACCAGCATCCTGTTTGCCACCGACTCCTTCTGGGAAGGCGTTGATGTGCCTGGTCGTTCCCTGGAGCAGGTGATTATCGCCCGACTGCCGTTCAGGGTGCCGACCGAACCGGTCCTCGAGGCACGCGCAGAGGCAATTGCCAACAGCGGCGGAGACCCTTTCATGGAATACACGGTGCCCCAGGCCGTGATCCGTTTCCGGCAGGGTTTCGGTCGCCTGATCCGGCAGAAAACCGACCGCGGTATCGTCCTGATCCTCGACAGCCGCGTGGTCAGGCGCGGCTACGGCCGCCTGTTTCTGCACTCCCTTCCAGACGTGCCGGTCGCGACCATGCCCCGGGCGGAACTGATGCAAAAACTCAGGGATTTTTTTGGCAGTGGCCTATAGATAAAACGACCGAACTCTAAGAAAAACCAGCCACGAAGACACCAAGACACTGAGTAAACATGTCTGCTTTTCTGTAAGGGTCAAATTCGTCAGTCTTAGAAGATCACCTGCAAAAAGAAATTCCTGGTGTCTTCTCGTGGCAAGCAGTATTTCTTTATGGTTACAGGATCGTAACCGTCTGCACCAACAACAATTGATTGACAATCCGCATCGACTCATGATAACAGACTGAAATCATTTAAAGCGTAATGGAGCAGCTCATGTTCAAGGCCACCGCAGACATCACTGCAGCAAACACCGCGCGAGCTAACAGCGCGGCCGCAGCGGCGGCCGCATGTCGCGGACGTGTCCATTGCCTTGGAAAATGATTTAACCGCTTACTGCATCAAGGCCATGGGCACACGCCCATGGCCTTTTTAATTTCAACGGGTAACACGGGAAGGAAGATTTCATGCGCAACAACATTGTTCACATCGGTGCCGGCGAGCTGACGTACGAGATCCGCGCCATCGTCGAAATCGCCGACAAGCTCAGATCGCTTGGTATCGTTACCAACATGGAAAACATCGGTGACCCGATCGCCAAAGGGGAGGTAATCCCCCAGTGGATGAAACAGATCGTCGCCGATCTCGCCATGAAAGACTGCACCTACGGCTATTGCGCCACCAAGGGCGTTCCGGAAACCCGCGCCTTTCTCGCCGAGATGACCAACCGCCGTGGCAAGGCCCAGGTTTCGCTCGGCGACATCATCTTTTTCAACGGCCTCGGCGACGCGATCCAGAAGGTTTACGGCCTGCTCAAGCGGGAGTCGCGCGTCATCGGCCCGACCCCGACCTACTCAACCCACTCTTCCGGTGAAGCGGCACATGCCGGGCAGAAGCCGGTCTGCTACAAGCTTGATCCGGACAACAACTGGTACCCGGACATGGACGACCTGCGGCTGTCGATCAAGTACAACCCGGCGATCTCGGGAATCCTGATCATCAATCCGGACAACCCGACCGGGGCGGTCTGGCCGGAGCGAATTCTCAAGGAGATGGTCGCCATTGCCAAAGAATTCGACCTGTTCATTATCGCCGACGAGATCTACCAGAACCTGGTCTACAATGGTCAAGCGACCAAGCCGATTTCCGACCTGGTCGGTGACGTCCCGGCAATCTCCATGAAGGGCATCAGCAAGGAAGTGCCATGGCCCGGCTCGCGCTGCGGCTGGATAGAAGTCTACAACGCCGACAAGGACCCGATGTTCAAACGCTACATCCAGAGTATCGTCGACTCGAAGATGGTCGAGGTCTGCTCGACGACCCTGCCGCAGAAAGCGATTCCGCTCATTCTCAGCCACCCTGAATACCAGGACTGGCTCGATCTGCGGATCGCCCGCTATGAAAAGTTTTCCAACATCGCCTACGATATCCTGAAAAACGTTCCCGGGGTCAAGGTCAACCGGACCAACGGCGCATTCTACATGAGCGTCGCCTTCAAGGAGGGCGGCCTCAACAATCGACAGACTTTGCCAATTGAAATCCCCGAGGTGCGGGAACTGGTTGAAAACCTGGTCAATCAGCCCGGGGTCTCTCCGGATAAGCGCTTCGTCTACTACCTGCTCGCAGCAACCGGCATCTGCGTCGTGCCGTTGTCTTCGTTCTTTACTCCGGAGCAGGGCTTCCGGATTACCCTGCTGGAGCGTGACGAGGCGACCTTCACACGCATATTCGAACAGATTTCGGCCAACATCACCCGATACCTCGATTCGCACAGCGCATAGAACTGATCAAAAGGCCGGCACGCGATGCCGGCCTTTTTGATATAATGAGTGCGGATCTTATTTTAACCTGTCAAGTGTAACGCCGGGCTGAACGAGACTGCACGACACGCCCTGCGACAACGGCCTTGCTTTTCAATGGAGCTCCCGACACCTGCATGCTGACCCCCAAACTGATAAACCGTGAAGCATCGATAACATCGCAAAAGCAACTGTTTGACTACCTCGCAGCAGGAGCTCGCCCGGAAGCGGAATGGGGCATCGGCGCCGAGATGGAGAAACTGGTCCTCGATGCACGGACCGGCGCCGCCGCGGAATTTTCAAGAATCGAGGCGTTGCTCGAAGCATTGGCCAAAACCGGCGGCTGGCGGGAGCTAAGGGAAGGCTCCCGGCTGGTCGGACTGCAGGGAGAAGATTCTTCGATAACGATTGAACCCGGCGGTCAGCTGGAGCTGTCCGGCCAGCTCTGTGCCGACCTGTTCTGCAACTGCAGTGACTTCTCCAAACATATCGTCAATGCCGTCGCGGCCTGCAAGCAATTGGACCTGGTCCTGCTCGGCCTCGGCACACAGCCTTTCAGCAGCCTCGACGAAATCGAATGGGCGCCCAAGGCCCGCTATGAGATCATGGGTCCTTACATGTTGAAGACCGGCGACATGGGCCAGCGCATGATGAAACAGAGCGCCGGTCTGCAGGTCAACCTTGATTTCAGCGACGAGGCCGACTGCATGGGGAAACTGCGTCTCGCCCAGTTCCTTGCGCCGCTGCTTTACGGACTGTTCGCCAACTCACCGCTGCTCGATGGGAAACCGAGTGGATTTCTCAGCACCCGCGGAGAGATCTGGTCGCGAACCGACCCCGACCGGACCGGGCTGCTGCCCTTCCTCGATAACCCTGACGCCGGTTTTTCTGACTACGTTGAGTACGCCCTCGACGTACCAATGTATTTCATTGTCCGCGATGGAATCTACCTGGACCTGACCCGGAACCGGTTCCGCTTCCGCGATTTCCTTGAAAAAGGTCACGCCGGACAACATGCGACCATGGCCGACTGGGATTTGCACCTGTCAACGCTCTTTCCAGAGGTTCGTCTGCGGCCGCAGGTCGAGGTGCGCTGTGCCGACAGCCTGCCGCCCCAGCTGGTCCTGACGGTCGCCGCACTGCTCAAAGGCCTTATGTACGACCGTGAGTCCTTTCAGGCCGCATGGGATGAATGCCGGCTGGACACCCTGGATGAGGTCCGCGACAGCTGCCGGAAAGCCTGGCGCCAGGGATTGCAAACCCCCTGGAAAGACGGCACTTTGCAGGAACTGGCAAGGACCTGCCTGGGCCTTGCCCGCGACGGACTCGACCGCCAGCAGGTGCGGCGCGGCCAGGAGCGTAGCGAGAGCTGCTTCCTTGACGGCCTCGACGACCTGATCGAGGGCGGACAGACGCTCGCCGAGCAACTGCTGCAGAACTGGCATGGCGATCGTCAGGAAAAATTCAAAAAGTTGGTCAGTCATTGCGGTTTCTTCGATGTTGCCAGGAGCCGCTCCGGTGACGACTGTGCAAATGCACAGTTCTCCGCTGGGGACTGACCGCAATTTTTTTACGCGAAACAACGTAGATTTATCGACTGGAGAAGAGTAGCCTGTGAACCATCAAAGGCTCGTTGTGGCAGGCGAACCGGCGAAGCAAAACCAAATCTTCTTCACCTCCTCGCATATACAAGGCCGATCCGGATAGTCCGGATCGGCCTTAGCGTTTTAACAGTATTCAGAACCTCCAGCCCCCAGCCCCCGATTTAAGGTACAGGCATGGTCCCGTGCGACTGCAGGAAGGTCAGGTAATCTCCGGGCAACCCGTGATGCAGCGCCCCCCGAATCAATCGATTGAGATATTCCTCGCTCGGCTTCAGGCCGGAGCGGAACTTTGCCCCCCGGTAGATCGCGCAGGACAGCTCCCCCTGCGCCGTCTGCACAGTCACCTGCTGGCGACGGTAACGGCCGCGCTCGACAGTCTCGTAGACATCCAGTCCGGCCAGGCACGATTCCGGCACATCGTAAACGATGCCGTGAACGTGGCTGCGCCGGTCGTCCATCAGGTCAGCCCTACCGGTATTATCGCCGCCCGGGACATGGAAGACCAGCCTGACATCCCGCACCTTGCCCGTCACAACCGGCTCAAAGCTGACGTTACGTTCTCTGAGAGTCTCTACGTCCATGTTCGCACCATAAGCGAAATAGTGCATTCCGACCTCCCTGTTTTTTAAAAAGTTGAGTTGAGAATTGCTGTTCAGACCAAGCTCTCTTTGTTGTTGACACCTGAGTTGAAAGGAACCTCCCAGCAGGGTGACCTGTACTGCTCCACCCGAACCTTTACATGCCATTGTATCGCAGAATTTGCGCTTGTCTTGCCGGCGGCAGGTCAGTATAGTGGCCAATCAATAAAAACCGTTTGGATTAGGAGCCTTCCGGAAATTCCGGATGGCGACGATGTTGTTTCATAAGAGAAACGAGCAATTTTTTGCAAGGTCAAGGAAATCAAGCTCTTGTGCGGAGGCGTACACCAGTACGCCGCACAAACAAGAGTGCAGGTTGACGATGAGATTGTGAAAAAGAGCCGTTTCTGGATGATAACCAACCAGGAGCTTTTCAATGGCAAAGATCGACATGCAAAAAGCCCAGCGGGCTATCGACACCATCCGCCTGCTTTCCGCCGACATGGTGGAACAGGCCCAGTCAGGACACCCCGGCACACCGATGGAAGCCGCACCGATTGCCTACCTGCTTTACCACCGGCACATGCGCCACAACCCGAACAACCCGGACTGGCAAGGCCGCGACCGCTTCGTCCTCTCCTGTGGCCATGCCTCGGCGCTCCTCTACAGCATGTTGCACCTGTCCGGCTACGGGCTCTCCCTGGATGACCTGAAAAACTTCCGCCAGATCGACAGCCCGACTGCAGGCCACCCGGAATTCGGTCACGCCCCCGGCATCGAAACCACCACCGGACCACTCGGCCAGGGGATCTCCGTCGGCGTCGGCATGGCCATGGGCGCCCGCTTCCTGCAGCAGCGCGTCAGCCCGGAGCTGTTCGATTACCGGATTTACGGTCTCTGTTCCGACGGCGACCTGATGGAAGGGGTTTCTGCCGAAACAGCTTCCCTCGCCGGCCATTTGCGACTGGGCAACCTGGTCTACCTGTATCTTGACAACAAGATCACCATCGAAGGCGACACTGACCTGGCTTTCAGCGAAGAGGTCGCCACCCGCTACCTCAGCTACGGCTGGCACGTCCAGCATGTCGAAGGGGAAAATATCCAGGACCTCGACCGGGCCATTGAAAAAGCCAAGCACTCGCCGCGCCCTTCACTGATCATCGCCCGCTCGCACATCGGCTTCGGCGCGCCGAACAAACAAGACAGTCACGATGCCCACGGTGCGCCGCTCGGTGCCGCAGAGCTCAAGCTGACCAAGCAGTTCTTCGGTCGCGACCCGGAAGCGACTTTCGCCGTGCCGGCCGATGTCGCAGAACACATGGGCGAAGCCGTCAAACGCGGCGCAGCACTTGAAGAAGCGTGGCAGAAAGTTTTTGCCGGGGCCGCGCAGGACAACGAGGCCTTGGCCGCCTGGCAGAAAGCCGCCGCCGGCGAGTTGCCGCAAGGCTGGGATGACCTGCCGGGCTTTGCCGCCGGGGAAAATCTGGCGACCCGCCAGGCCAGCGGCAAGACCCTCAATGCTCTGGCCGCGAAGCTGCCTTTACTGCTCGGCGGTTCAGCCGACCTCGGCCCGTCCAACAACACGACGCTCAACCAGGAGGAATCCTTTACCCCCTGCACTGTTGGCCGCAACATCCACTTTGGCGTTCGCGAACACGGCATGGGCGCGATCATGAACGGCCTGGCCCACACACCGGGGCTGATTCCGTTCGGCGGCACGTTCATGATCTTTGCCGACTACATGCGCCCACCGATGCGCCTGGCCGCGATGATGGGGCTGCAGACGATTTACGTTTTCACCCATGACTCCATCGGCCTGGGCGAAGACGGCCCGACCCACCAGCCGATCGAACAATTGCCGAACCTGCGGGCCGTGCCCAACCTCAACGTGATTCGCCCCTGCGATGCCAACGAGACGGTCGAAGCATGGAAGGCGGCGATCGTAAACCGCCGCGGGCCAACCGCACTGATCCTGACCCGCCAGGGCCTGCCGACCCTCGACCGCAGCCAACACGCCGCCGCGCAGGAACTGCACAAGGGCGGCTACGTCCTCGCCAAGGAGCAGGGCGACCTGCAGGCCATCATCATCGCCAGCGGCTCGGAAATCTCCCTGGCGCTTGGCGCCCGCGAGCAGCTGGAACAGCAAGGCATCGGCACCCGGGTCGTCTCCCTGCCCTGCTGGGAGCTGTTCGAGCAGCAGGACCAGGCCTACCGCGACCAGGTGCTGCCTGCCGCATGTCTGAACCGCGTCGCCGTCGAAACCGCCTCGCCCTTCGGCTGGGAACGTTATGTGGGCCTCAACGGCAAGACCATCGGCATGCAGGGTTACGGTGCCAGCGGCCCGGCCGGGCAGCTGATGGAAAAGTTCGGCTTCACCGTCGAGAATGTGGTCAACACTGTAAAAGATATTATTTAACAGAGGACAATCAGGAAAAATTTGGCCACAAAGGCACCAAGACACAAAAAAAGAGAAAAAGAGGGGCACTCCATAACGAGTGCCCCTTTTCTTTTTGCCGATTTGGACTCTACTGTTAAAAGCCCCTGTTTTTTTGCTCCATTAAATTTTAGGTTAGAAGTAGAAAATAACTAGATTTTGTGACTTGTGGGAACAAGAAATTTACATATAATTGTTATCTAGAAAGGGCAATCAAAATGTCTATTAATGCAAGACTTGCCTGCTTGTGCCTTACGTGTCTACTGTTGTTTGCGTGGGGATGTGTCAAGACAACAATGCTGTATCACGGCAATACAGTTACGTCTGCGCCTGTGGTGGCTTTACTGGAGGGTGGACCAACTACGGGTATATGGAAGACTTCCGACGTCACAATTTACTATAAGTATATTAAAAAAGGTGACGACTTTGATATTTCGGGGCAGGCTTCCCTTAGCCAAAGTAACCAAATGTTGTACTCAAACATTTCGAAAATGTATTCATATATCTTCTTCCTCGATATAAATTCACAAGTCATTGAAACTGCCAATTTTGTCGTTGCGTGGACCGACAGCACACAAGACAATCAAGACTTCTCAAAATCTTATAAGGTTCCCACCGGAACAACAGGATTCTCATTTGGATACTCTGGAAAACTCGTAGACGAATTGAGCACTGAGACCATCTACAAGTTGCCTTTGAAGTAAACAAAAAAGCTAACATGGTGGCGAATCATTATCTCACAACTGAACGCAGAGAGGTTCGGTCAAAGGATTCGTTTCTTACAAAGTTCTTCTGCTTAAATCGTTCAGGCAAATACTATCGTTTTTTGGTTATCATATTTCCCCTCTTTTTCATCCATCAAGCAATTGACACAATCGGCAATGTAGCGGAATTGTGCAGTCGGTCAATGTCGAGGGTGCCCTATATGTTGTTTCAGCTATATCTTCGGAGCTAATAACACCCAATTTCGGCAATTCCAGAAACCCTGATTTCTATGATTCCACAGTCCCTTACAATTTTGGAGTTTAGCTTATGATCCCAGAAAATTGCAGATTTCAACAGTAGATTCCAAATAGCCTTCCTTTTCTGAATAAACCAGAATCTTTTTTTTGTGTCTTGATGCCTTTGCGGAAAGATTTTGTCTGGTATTATTTCGCGTCTTGCGCCTTTGCGTTAACTTTTTCCGTGAACCTCCCCCCCATGCGTCTAATAGTTAAACCGCAACAACAAGGGGAAACACGTGTCCACAGCCACGACAGCGATCGTTGACAGCCTGCCGGAGAGCGGCTACTCTCAAACAATGACCGCCGCAGACGAACAGCTATTGCTGGAGAGAATCCGCGCAGGTGACGACTCCGGCTTTGAGCAGCTGGTCAGGGAGCACACCGGTAAGGTCATCGGCCTGGCCTGGCGCCTGGTCGGCAATCGGGAAGAAGCGGAAGATCTGGCCCAGGAGGCTTTTCTGCGGCTGCACCGTTCCCTGCCGGGCTTTCGCGGCGACAGCCGCATCAGCACCTGGCTGTACCGCACTACGACCCGCCTGGCGATCGACCACCTGCGCCGGGAGCGCATCAAGCGCAGGCTGTTCTTCTTTCGCCAGGACAACGATGCACCGGATCCTGTAGAACTGGCAGGCGACACCCGGCTCGACCCGGGCCGTGAATTCCAGTCGCAGGAGGCGATGCGCCTGCTGCGCAAGAGCCTGGACAAGCTGTCGCCACGCCAGCAGGTGATATTCAACCTGCGCCATTACGAGGGATTGCCGCTGAAAGAGATCGCCGAACACCTGGACCTGGAGACCGGCACGGTGAAAGCGCACCTGCATCGCGCCATCACGCAACTCCGCCAGGATCTGGCAGAATATCGCGAGGAATGACCATGAACAGCAAAGACTGCCTGACCGAACAGGAATTGACCCTGCATTACTACGGTGAACTGGACGCAAGTCGATCCCGGCATCTTGCCGACTGTCAAGAGTGCACCGAGCACCTGCAGGCTCTGACGACGGAATTGGCCGGACTGCCAAAGCCGGACTGCACACCCGACGCCCTCGCCGGAGTGCGCATGGCGGCAAGGGTCACTGAGCAGTTGACGAATCGCCGCCGCAGGCGCTGGCTGCCGGCGCTCGGTGCCGGTGCCGTGGCGGCCCTTGCCCTGGTGATAACCTTCTCCTACAACCTGCAACCGGAGCCTGTGCAGGTGACCCTGTCCTCACCGGCAGCAGCAACCCCGATGAGCCTGGAAGAGGATATGCCGGACATCGACTTTCTCGAAGATATCGAGCTGCTCAAGGAACTTGACCTGCTCGCACAGATAGAAGGAGTCTGACATGTTCAGCAAGAGATTATTTTTTTTCTGTGGTTGTCTTCTACTGGTCGCCAGCCTGGTCTCCACCCCAGCCTATGCCAAGAAGAATGGGAAGAATGGCGGCCAATCCGGCGGCAGCGGTTATTCCGGCGGCAGCGGTTATTCCGGCGGCAGCGGTTATTCCGGCGGTCACGGCCCTGCCGGCAACGGCAACCTGCAGCAATGGTGGCAGGAGCTGCCGGACAACGAGCGCCAGATGCTGCGCGACCGCTACGAGATCTTCCAGGGGCTGCCCGAAGAGCAGCAGGATCGTCTAAGGCAACGTTGGCAGAATTACCGGGAGCTGCCGCCGGAACAACGGCAGGAAATGCAAAAGAAATACAACCACTGGCGGGAGATGGACCCCGAAGAGCGCGAGCGCATGCGCGGCACCTTTCGCAAGTTCAAGAGCCTTCCGGAAGGCCAGCGCCAGGAGCTGCGCAAGGAGCTCCATGAACTGCGCGAACTGCCGCCCGAGGAGCGGGAGCGCCGCCGGGAAGAGCTGCATCGCAAGTATTTTCCCGATGACTGATTAACGCAAAAACACCTTGCCTTTCCCTTTTGCGCCTTTGCGTTAACTCTTACCTCTGCAATAAAAAAGGGCCGGATCACTCCGGCCCTGACTTTCTCTTTGCATTTTCAAATATCAATCCAGCTCATAACTGACAATCGCCGATCGGGCATCGTCGATCAACCCTTTGTGTTTGAACTTGACCGCCATCACCAGCTCTGGGCTGCCGTCGTTATCGGCATCGGCCACGACGAAATCCGCCAGGTACCCCGACTGACTAGCAGTCCGCCAGTTCTCGAGCAGCACAAAGCCGTTCCAGCCGAAGGCGACCAGCCTGCTCTTCTTGAACTTGCGGAAGCGCTGGACCATCCTCTGCCCGTCATTCTGGGCGACAAGAATCTCGCCTCCAGGCATCAAAACCATCTGTTGTGGCATGCAGAGCGGCGGCAACATTTCATCTCTGCGTGAGGGCCTCGCCATGTAGCAGGTTTCCGATCCGCCGAAGTAGTCCGCTGATTCCCAGAGGTCGGCGCCTGCATCGGTGACGACCTTGAGATAGTCGCCATTGGTCAAATAGGCATAATACAACTGGTTGTTGTCACCGGTGAAGGGCTGGAAGTTGAAGACGTTGAGCTTTTTCGGCAAAGGCACAGCATCACCCTCCAGCAGCTTGTCGCCGTCACGGCGGACTTGAAAAACGTCACCGATAAAAGGCCGTTCGGCCTCGGTTTTTCTCTGTGCCAAAAGCAAAGGGTCTTTCTGCCCGGGAAAAGCCACTGCCCGCAACAGCCAGGGGACTTCGCTGATGACAATTTCGTAGTTATCATCGACCAGTTCGACGACCAGGGAAGCTGCGTCGTAATCATTCAAGGCGGCAAGGTAAAGCTCATCTCGGCCATTTCCGTCGAGGTCCAGTGCGTCGATGCCCAACACCTGCAGCCGGATCGATATCGGCACTTCGGCCAGTTCGGTGAACTGCCCTTCGACAATGCGAGCGACGACAATCCGATTGTCCAGAACCACGATTGTCTCCTGGCGGCCGTCACCATCAAGGTCGGCGACTGCAACACCGCTCGGACTGCCGGCGAGGTTTGGCCCCATCCAGATTCCTTCTCGGTCGGCCTGGCGCTGGCGAATGATCGCTTCGTCCATCTCGGCGAAGCGATCCTCGTTGGTCTGGCCGAAGGCACCCATGACCGTGTTGGCCACCTGTTGCAAAAGCTTCGGCTGCGGTTTCGATGGACCAGTTACAGCTGGTCGTTGTCCAGATCCCTCGACACTGACGAGCTGCTGCTCCTTGGTCACTTTATACTTGTGTAGCGAGTTGTTCTGCTGGTCTTTGATCTCTAGTGACTCACCCTGCATAGTGAAGGTCAGCAGGGCCCGTTCACTCTCATCCTCGGCCAACCACTCGAACTGCGGCAGGTTGACCTTGAATTCACGGACCAGTTCACTGCCATTTTCCGTGGTATCGACAAACAGCGCCGGGACCTGCTCGAAACGCTTGACCCTGGCGCCGTTGTCCGGCTGAACGCCTGCGGTCAGGACCTTGGCATACGAGTAACCGGAGTAGATGCGGGTGACCTGTAAGAAGCCGATGACGTTGTCGATCGAACCGATCACCTCCTTGGAGACCGGGTGAAAGATCTTTTGGCCGGGCGTCACCAGGGTCAGCACATCGCCGACATTGAGATCATCCCGCGCGTCGAGATCGACGACGTATTCGTCGTTGATCGGCATGACCACGACCCCCTCGACAACGGCAAAGTCGACGGCAACGTCATCAGGCAATGCGGCAAAGGCGGTCAGGGGCCAGCACAACAGGGTGAGCAAAAGCAGCTTGTAAACGGATTTCATAGGGGGTCCTATTGATTGGAATCAGAGTGTTTGAATCAGACCGGTATATTAGCGATTTAACGGTGAAATTGAAAGACTTAAACAAGCCTTTTGCGCAGACTCTGGCCTTTTTCATGGACTTTTACGTTGCGGCAAATGGCCGTGCAGGTGGCAGGAGATTACAACAAACCGCCAAGCGAATGCCATCTGGCCCGCAAGGCCGGCAAGAGGCCCGGCTTCTTGCGAATCTGAGTGCTCGCCGATTGTTGCCAGAGTGAGTTAGATGCCGGAACCGCTTTTATTGCCCACTCAGGGGCAGTTTGTAGAACGAGGCGGTGCTGTCCGTGTCATTGACCGCCCCGGAGTAGCCAATGGAGAGTGCCGTCGTGCCGGCCGGCATCGTGTAGGATTTCGAGAACTCCTGGATGTCCCCGACGCCGTTGCTCCAGGGCGTGACAAAAAAGGCTGTTTCCAAGACCCGCGCGTCCTGGTCGAGGAAAAACAGGTAGGTCTGCATCCTTGAGACACCGGCATAATTCATTTGGTAATGTTGACTCAGGGCGGCTTGCCCGGAAAGCTCGAGGCGATCGCCGTGTCGTTGGTATTTATAGTCAATGACCAGGTCGAAGGTCTCCCAGCGCCCGGCGACCGGGGGGCCCTCCTGCAAAACCACAACGGGTACAGAGGTCACGTGGGCACCGTGATACAGCATGGCCGTTTCGACACAACCCGCAGAAAAAACCAAGAGACAGGCAAGAAACAGACTGGCGAGTTTTGCTTTGGCTGACATGGTTTGTCTCCTTTCACACAGCTTTACAACGTTAATTATATCACTGCGCGAAAAACTTTTTCAGCCGTACGCTCCGCACGCTTCGATGCTGGCTGCGACTACGCCAAGGAGGTTGTTTTGCCGGATAGATGTTGAAGAATCAATTAACGCAAAGGCGTAAAGGCGGGAGCTGGGGATTGGGGGCTGGAGTCTGGTGATTTGCAGAATGGACACTCAACAATCGAGTGCCCCTTGCTTTTGCATCAAAGAAAAGGAACCTTAATTCTTTGAGCTTTTGTGTCTTGGTGGCTTCTTCTCTTTTCTCCGCGTCTTTGCGTCTTGAGTGAGCAGAGCGAACGGGCGTTAAAATGTTTATTCAACTCAAAGGCACAGAGAAAGACAAAAAAAGAAAGCCCGCTGCTTGCGCGGCGGGCTTTCCAGGTGAACCTCAAGAGTTCTCAGCAGAGAATCTTAGAATTTCACGAACAGGCCGGTACCAGCAGAAAAGACATCGAAGTCAGTATCCACATTAACACCATCAATTTCATCAACATTACCATCCAGGTATTGCAGCTGAAGCTGGAGGGTGGTGTTGGGCAACAAGCTGTAGACCATACCGGCAGCCAGAGAATACGCATCGGCATCAACAGCGTCAGTCTCTTCGGTCGTCAGGTAAGAAACGGAAGCACCGAAGGACAGGTCGTCGCTGGCCTTGAAGTTGCCATACAGGCGGCCAGAAACAGAACCGGCATTCCCATCAGTCCAGTCGAATGGGTTGTTGTTGAGACCTTGATCCGAGAGGTCAATCGCTTCATTACTGAGCTGCGTACCGACATCATTGATGGGATCCCAACCGTTGAAGCCGTTGCCAAGGCCGGTGTACTGAACGTCCTCATCATCACCCGCAGCGTAGAAGAACTGCCCGCCAACGGTGAAAGCATCGGTAGCGGCCATCGACGCGTCGAGGAACACCTGGGTGCCCATGGCGTCGTCGTTGTCATTGGCGTCACCGGTAAAGAAGTCGACTTCACCAGTCAGATTGACAGGGCCTAGGCTGGTGCCGCCGTTGACGCCGATCAGGTAAACTTCTTCGTCCGAATTACTCTTTTTAGACTGGCCGACCACGAAGGCGCTGGCTTTCCAGTTGTCGCCCTTGGGGCTGACCTGGAAGCCGTATTCGAGTGCGTCAGAAGTAGTACGCCCATCCGTTTTGGTTGTCCAGCACGAAGAAAGCCTTGAGCGGAATGCCGCCGTTGTAGCTAACCGTGATGCCGGGGTCCTGGGAGTCGAAAGCCCAGGTAGTACCGGTGCCGAAGAACTGCTGACCGACGCGGAAATGACCAGTCGCCCTTGGTCAGGTCGATGTGAGCGCGGTCCCACTGCTGGTTGCCGCCACTACGGGCGGCCTGACCAAAGTCGCCGGAACCTTGGCCCCACTCCTTCTCGGTGATGTCAGTGCGGAAGGTGATGCTGACGCCTTCGGCGACGGCGATCTTACCGGCGATACGCAGGCGCTGGTCAGCCCAGGTCTTAGTGCTGTCATCAGTATCGTCATCATCAGTCAGGATCGATGTGCCAGCCACGGACACGCATTTCACCTGACAGGCTCAGGCGATCTTCGGCGATGGCGACGGCCGGAACGATCATGCCAACCACAACCAACATTGCAACTAATGCTTTGATCAATTTCATGTGTTGCCTCCTCAAAAAAGATAAATGGTTTTACTTACCCGTACCCGCCACAACAGCGGGTCAAGTCTTTGGAACAAACCTTGAAATTTATTTACTCGATTGGCGCATCAAACTCGTAACCACAGGCCGGGCACTTGACTCGCACCTTGTCGCCCCCGCCTGTGCCGGCACACGCCGCAAGTGAAAGGATCATCATGATTGCCAGCGCACCGGTGAAAACCTTCTTCATTCGCTCAAGCCTCCTTTCCTATTTTTTTGTTTGATCGCACCAAGCTCGGTCATGAGTCTTGAAGCATTGTCCGTCGGTCTGCGTGAGGACAGTCCTACAGGTTCTCAACTAATACAACATTAATGCCAAGTTGTCAGTAATCCGTAAAATAACCAAAGATACTTGTTTTTTCAAGCTTTTAATTACGGTCGCGATGAGATTTTACATTACCTTCCGGGTAACCGCCCGCCGCATGAGTGTTGTCAGCCCAACACAGTGTCGCAAAATTTCAACGAAATCTGCGGCAAAGTCAAACGGGCGTTCACTTTTCTCCAGCCGCTCACGAGCCTTGCTCGGCAGCCGGCGGCTGGTACTCCCTGACCATGGCCTTGATGTCTTCCGCTGACACGTTCCGCCCGGCGCTGTCGAAGCGAACCACCTGGTCGGCGTCGACCAGCAGCAGCCGCGGGATCAGGTAGATGTTGTAAGCTTCGTAAACCTGACCGTCGTCGAGCAGCGCGTGGAAGGTCATTGGATACCCCGCTCCGGCGACATATTCCTCAACCGTGGCCTTTGAATCCCTGACAAAAACGTCCAGGAATACCACGTTGTTCGCTGCCAGATCGTCGCCGGCCCGGCTGATTTCAGCGGACAGCTGCTTGCAGGTCGGGCACCAGGTGGTCGCCAACTTGAGCAGCACCACCCGGCCCTTGAAATCGGACAGGCTGACCTGTTCGCCGGTGATCGACTGCAAGCTGAAATCAGGCGCCGACTCTCCTGCTTCGAGAGCGCATGCCGGACCCGAACAAATCACGCTGATAACAAAGATCGAAAAAATGAAAACCTGTTTGCCGAAATTCATAATCACTCTTTTCCTGGCTTCAGCAAACAGCCGTCAGCCGGGGGCTTCGAAACACGGAAACCTTTTCCTGGCGGATCAGCTTTTTGCAGTATAGAAACGCTGTTTTTAATTTGTCAAGGATAAAAGCTCAAACAGCCTGCTGTACATCTCAAAACCCTTAAATACTGGATAAATTCTATTAAAACATTGTTACATTAGTGTTGACAAATGTTTGCCGCATTCCGAGCATCAAAATCGATATTATTGAAAAAAGGAGGTCGAGCCTGCCACGAAGACACGAAACACAGGGAAAACATTTATAGGGTAAAGATCGATCTTTACAACTCTGCATATTTTCTGTTTACAGAAATAGATAAATATTTACTTCGTGTCTTGGTGACTTAGTGGCTGTTGAACGATTTTAGCGTAGACTGCTCAGTGAGCCCCCGGCTCGCAAAGCTCGGTCAGCACCCCGCCGCTGGCCTTTGGATGCATGAACGCGATCCGGGTATTGTGCGCGCCGGTACGCGGCGACTCGTCAATCAACCGGACCCCTTCGGCCTTCAGGGCGGCCAGGCGCTGCTCCAGGTCCGCCACCTCGTAGGCGACATGATGGACCCCGGGGCCATTTTTTTCCAGGAACTTCGCCACCGGAGAATCGTCGGCGGTCGGCTCGAGCAGTTCGATACGACTCTCACCGACGGCAAAAAAAGCGACCTTGACCTTCTGCTCTGCCACCACCTCGGTCCCTTCGAACTCCATACCGAGGACATCCCGGTAGAACGGGGTCGCTTCTTCGATGCTGGCGACGGCGATACCGATGTGACTGATTTTCTTGGGCATGGTTATGAACCTCGTTTGTTAGGGATTGGTTAGCAGTACAATTATTTAACGCAAAGACACAAAGGCTCAAAGGTAACACTTAATTGTTAGAAGCAAATAGACAATTAAGTTTAAAGTATCATCCTCTTGATACCATTCTTGATCACAGGAACATTAAAATTGATCAGAAAGCCCAACCGGCACCCTTTGAGCTTCATATAGCTCAACAACTGAGCTTCCCATACTGGCGTTATGCTTTTCGACCGCCTTTATTTCACAAACGATACTTTCCTGTACGAGGAGATCCAGTTGAAGCCTTCTTCGAAGCTGAGGTCCCCGTATGGATCGGAACGGGGACTGCTTTTAACCTTACACCAACTTTTTCAAGTTCAGTAACATAGCGCAGGATTCATAGATTTTTTCAAGCAGAACCAGGACCAAAGCTCTTTATGAACCTCTGATACAGACCCCAATCAACAATAATTGCCGTGCATTCATTCTCTGTACATATCTCCCTCCTTAAAAATGAATACCATCAAATTTCAATATTATCTTTGCGTCTTTGCTCTCACCTTTGTGCCTTGGTGGCGTTAAACAAATCAGTTTCGCTTGAAAGCTTCCAGCAACCTCCTTGCCGCCGCGCTCGGCGTGGTCGTGCCGTTGGCCACAGCATCCTGCACCTGCCCGAGCAGCGCTTCAACATTGCGGTCACGCAGGAACATCTCCTTGATGTCGTCGATCAGCAGGGTCCACATCCAGTCGCTGGCCTGCAGCCGACGCTTGTTCTCGAACTCGCCGCTCTGCTGCATGCGGTCGCGGAAATCCTCTATCGCCGCCCAGGCCTCGGCGATCCCTTCGCCGTGCAGGGCGCTGCAGAGCAGGGCCGGCACCTGCCAGTTGAGGCTTTTCGGCTTGAGCATGTGCAGGGCGTTGGCATATTGCTGGCGGGCCAGTTCGGCTTTCGGCCGGTTGTCGCCCTCCGACTTGTTGATCAGGATCGCGTCGGCGATCTCCATGACCCCGCGCTTGATCCCCTGCAGCTCGTCACCGGCGTTGGGCAGTTGCAGCAGCAGGAAGAAGTCGACCATCGAGGCGACGGTGATCTCGGACTGGCCAACGCCGACCGTTTCGACGATGATCACGTCGTAGCCGGCGGCTTCGCAGACCAGCATCGTCTCACGGGTCTTGCGGGCCACGCCGCCGAGGGTCTGGCCGGCAGGCGACGGGCGGATAAACGCGTTGGCCTGGCGGGCCAGCTCTTCCATGCGGGTCTTGTCGCCTAAAATGCTGCCGCCGGAAAGCTGCGAGGAAGGGTCGACGGCGAGCACCGCCACCTTGTGGCCCTGCTGCAGCAGGTACATGCCGAAGGCTTCGATAAAGGTACTCTTGCCGGCGCCGGGCACGCCGGAGATGCCGATCCGGATCGACTTGCCGGTGTCCGGCAGCAGCTCGTCGAGCAGGGTGGTCGCGGCCAGGGAGTGATCGAGGTTGCGGCTTTCGATCAGGGTGATCGCCTTGGCCAGAGCACGGACGTTCCCGGCACGAACCCCGTCAGCGATGTCTTGGAGTTTGATCATGTGTAAAAGCTTGCCACAAAGACACAAAGACACCAAGAAAAGACTTTAAAGTTTATTCAAAAAAAATCTTTGTGTCTTTGTGCCTTCGTGGCTAAAAGAAAAGGGCAGACTCAGCCTGCCCTTCGTACATGGCTATCGCTTAGCTTACTTCTGTTTCTCTTCGATCGCGTCGAGCGTCTGGGTGGCCGAGGTGACGATCGGCGTGCCGGGGCCGAAGATCTTCGATGCACCGGCAGCGTAGAGCTCATCATAATCCTGGCGCGGGATGACGCCGCCGCAGACGATGGCGATATCTTCAGCACCCAGCTTGTTCAGCTCGGCGGCCAGTTGCGGGACCAGGGTCTTGTGCCCGGCGGCGAGGCTGGAGACGCCGACCACGTGGACATCGTTTTCAACCGCCATCTTGGCAGCTTCTTCCGGGGTCTGGAAGAGCGGCCCGACGTCGACGTCAAAGCCGGCGTCGGCGTAAGCCGTGGCCACCACCTTGGCACCGCGGTCATGGCCGTCCTGGCCCATCTTGGCGACCAGGATGCGCGGCCGGCGCCCTTCTTTCGCGGTAAAGGCATCGACCCGCTTTTTCAGCTCGGCAAAGTTGTCATCGTTCTCAACCACGGATCCGTATGCTCCCGAGACGAGTTTGATCTCCGCCTTGTGGCGGCCGAAAACCTTTTCCATGGCATCGGAGATTTCTCCGACGCTGGCCCGCTGGCGAGCCGCCTCGACACAGAGGCCGAGCAGGTTCTGCTTGTCATCTTCGCATGCTGCCGTGATCGCGGCAAGCGCCTTCTGGCAGGCCCCTTCATCGCGATTTGCACGCATCTTTTCGAGGCGGGCGATCTGCGACTTGCGCACCGCGCTGTTGTCGACATCGAGGACCTCGATCGGATCTTCCTTGGCCAGCTTGTACTTGTTGACCCCGACAATCACGTCACGGCCGCTGTCGATCGCTGCCTGCTTCTTGGCTGCCGACTCTTCGATGCGCAGCTTCGGCATGCCGGACTCGATCGCCTTGGTCATGCCGCCCAGGCCGTCGATCTCGTCGAGGATCTTGCGCGCCTCTTCGATCAGCGACGCGGTCAGCGACTCGACGTAGTAGGAACCGGCCAGCGGATCGACCACGTTGCAGATCCCGCTCTCCTCCTGGATCACCAGCTGGGTGTTGCGGGCGATGCGCGCCGAATGGTCGGTCGGCAGGGCGATCGCCTCGTCCAGCGCATTGGTGTGCAGCGACTGGGTGCCGCCAAGCACCGCGGCGAGGGCTTCGAGAGTGGTGCGGATTACATTGTTGTAGGGGTCCTGCTCGGTGAGGCTCCACCCGGAAGTCTGGCAGTGGGTACGCAGCATCAGCGACTTGGGATTCTTTGGATTGAACTGTTTCATCAGGTGCGACCAGAGGTAGCGGGCGGCACGCAGCTTGGCGGCCTCCATGAAGAAGTTCATGCCGATGCCGAAAAAGAACGACAGCCGCGGCGCGAAGGAGTCGACATCGAGGCCCTTGCTGATCGCGGTTTTCACGTACTCGATGCCGTCAGCCAGGGTGAAGGCCAGTTCCAGGGCGTTGTTGGCCCCGGCCTCCTGGATGTGGTAACCGGAGATCGAAATCGAATTGAAGCGCGGCATCTTCTGACTGGTGTACTCGATAATGTCAGCAATGATCCGCATCGAGGGGGCCGGCGGGTAGATGTAGGTGTTGCGGACCATGAACTCCTTGAGGATATCGTTCTGAATGGTCCCGGCCAGCTGCTCCTGGGAGACGCCCTGCTCTTCGGCGGCGACGATGTAGTTGGCCATGATCGGCAGCACGGCCCCGTTCATGGTCATCGACACGGACACCTTGTCGAGCGGGATGCTGTCGAACAGGATCTTCATGTCCTCGACCGAGTCGATCGCCACCCCGGCCTTGCCGACGTCACCGACCACCCGCGGATGGTCCGAATCGTAACCGCGATGAGTAGCCAGGTCAAAGGCAACCGAAAGGCCCTGCTGACCGGCTGCGAGGTTGCGCTTGTAGAAGGCGTTCGATTCCTCGGCTGTCGAGAAACCGGCATACTGGCGGACCGTCCAGGGGCGGCCGGCGTACATGGTCGCCATCGGCCCGCGGGTAAAGGGCGCCAATCCCGGCAGGGAATCGGTGGTCTCCAGTTTTTCAAGGTCCTCAGCGGTATAAAGCGGCTTGACCGTAATCCCTTCCGCGGTCTGCCACTTGAAACCGGAGAGGTCGTCGGTCTTTTTTTCCTTTTTGGCCAGAGCTTCCCAGTCGGCCAGAGTCTTCTTGTCGAAACAACTCATTTTGGAATCCTTTCAGGATTTAGAAGCAGGCACTGGAGGCTGGGGGCTGGAGACTGGTAAAAAGCACGGCCAATCCCCAGCCTCCAGTCCCCAAGTCCCGCATCTAGCCCCCGCACTTAACGTGTGACAATTGCCAGAACCTGGGTTTCACCGTCGCCACAGGATAGCAGGCGGTGCTTGAGCGACGAATCGAAATAAACGGCATCCCCCTCTTCCAGCAGGATGCGTTCTTCTTCAAGGATAATTTCGGCGCGCCCCTTGAGAATCAGCAGGAACTCTTCACCGTCGTGGTTGTACAGGGTTTCCTCCTCCGGGCGCCGCGCCACGGTGACCACGAACGGCTCCATCTTCTTGTTGCGCTTGCGGAAGGAAAGGGCCTCGTAGGTGTAGCCATGACCGGTCCCGGCGACCGAAATAACCCGGCTGACCTCGCGGCGTTCGGCCCTTCTGACGATTTCATACTTGCAATCGACTTCTTCTTCTTCGAAAAACAGACCGATCTTGACATCAAAAAAGCGGGCAATCTTCGACAGGGTTGCAATCGGCGGGGACACATTGTTGTTCTCGATCTGGGAGATCAGCGCTGGAGAGAAACCTGTTTCGCGGGCCACATCCTGCAAAGTCAGCTTGCGCGCCTTACGCAACTCCTTGATTTTTGAGCCGATATTGTATTCCACGATTGACCTTCCCAAGTGTTTCGGGTGAGTGATGCAGAAAAAATAGAATAAGGTTTTAGAGCCTGTAGGATATACCCGAAGCAGGGTGCAAATGTCAATAAATATTTAACCATGATAAAAAGCCGTTTATCTATATTAAACACCCAATTAGCTCATTTCGTGCGGGTATTTTCCGTAGTCGCTGATCGTCCGCCCGTCGGATGAAAAAATCCCGCCTGCAAACAGCCGGTTGCGCCGGAACCGGGATCAAATCACGCGAGAGATTACGTTATCAGGGCAGCCTGGAGTTTTTATCTTGTTGTGATGCAAAATCCTCTGGCAAAAACCGCCCATAGTTTGTCTTGCGGAGCGAAATGCCCCTTGACCAAACAGGGCTGGCAACTGAATTTTAAACTGCCGGTCTGAACAATAGAACAGCACGGCTTCGCAACATCCTGTTATGTTTGATTTTTTCTGGTTGCATTTGTTCCGGGTTGCGCTAGAATGACGACAGATGTGAACCTTCTAATATTCTTGCATGGAGGTGACGCGATGAGATGTCCAGTGTGTAAGAACCACCAGGCGCACACCGAGATTCAGGTGCACACCAACGGCTTCGACGAGGACCTCTATCAATGCGATATCTGCGGCTCGACCTGGTCGGTAAACCACGGCCTTGTGGATGTCGTCAAGGATACCCAGCAGAAGTCCTTCCTGGAGTCGAACACCGAATCAGTGGATGGTGCCGATAACTCTTAGGCGGGGGCTGGCGGCTGGGGGCTGGGGGCTGGTTAGAGGCGGCTCTCGGGGGCTGGAGGTTGGGGGCTGGCTAGAGGCTGGTTAAGACAGTAAACCCTTAATAAACTAAACACAAGGCCGACAGGTTTCCCTGTCGGCCTTGCTCTTTTTAAGGTTTATGTCTTTAGCCTTAGCCCCCAGTCCCCAGCCCCCAGAGCCGCCTCTAACCAGCCCCCAGTCCCCAGCCCCGCACCGCCTTTAAAGTACATCCTTCAGGTAGGCAGCGGTGGTGGCCCGCTTCTCGGCTTCGATCTCCTTCGGGTCGACTTCAACGAATTTCTCGTCGGGAGTCACCTTGAAAATCGGCTGGCCCTTCTTGACAATAACCCCGTCACCGCCTTCGATCAGGATCTTGTCGATGGTTCCGGAGAAGGGTGCCGGGACCTTGTTGAACATCTTCATGACTTCGAGGATGAACAGCGGCTGGCCCTTTTCGAAATGGTCGCCTTCATTGACGAATTTCGGCATCCCCGGGGCTTCCTGGGCATAGTACATGCCACCGCCCGGGGTGACGATCTCGTCGGCCTTGGTTGACGGCGGCGGCACCAGGATCTTCTTCATGGCCGCCTGCAGGTCCGGGTCGTTGAGGTAGTCGGGGATGGTCACCTCAAGATCGTCTTCGACCTTGAAATCGAAGAAATCGGTCCGGTCGGCAATCAGGAACAGCATGCCGAACAGCTCATTGCCGACCTCGTAGCCAAGGTGGGCGGCCTGGATGTTGGCCCAGGTCTCCTTGTCAAAACCTCCCTGCGGCTTCTCCTTGCCGAGGATGTCATTCAGTTTCAGGTACTCGCCCTTCTCCAGACCAAATTTATTGCGCAGCTCGGCGTAGAAATCCAGGGCATTCTGCAGCAGGTCGCGGTCATGGGTCCAGATCACCTCGTCGGCCGGGGCAGCCTTGCGCCAGGTCATGTTGAGATACTCGTAGGTTTCCTCGAGGATCACCAGCGGATTACGCAGCCAGATCAGCTTGCCCTTCTCGAACTTGAAGTTCTTGCGGTTGATGCTGAGCCAACCGGAGAGCAAATGCGGGTCGGCCAGCAGGAACTCCATCGGCCGGGTCAACAGGGTCCCCTTGCGGTCGAGTGTCTCGGAAATCGCTGCCTTGATCTCCGGATCATCACCGTAGACCGAACCGAAATGCTTCTTCATCGCCAGGAACGCGAAAACCACGTCGAGCTTGCTGGCCTCTTCCTTGAGCTTGCCGACCAGGGTCAGGTAGGGGACCACGAAACGGGTGGTCGGCTTGGCCATGACGTTCTGGCCAAGGAACCAGTTGACCAGGCCATAATGGAATTCCAGGTTGGTCGCCAGGTTGGAACCTCGCAGAACCGTACTGCGCAGAACCGTGGAGAGGTGCTCGTAGCTGTCGAGCCGATTCTCACCCTTGGTCAACAGCAGGGCGATATTCGAGTCGTAGGCACCGGCCAGGTGATAACGCATGAACTGGTTGGTGTCCGGGTTCTTGATGCAGATGCCCTGGTCGTCGCGGATTTCACCGTCGATCGGGGCCGACCAGTAGCGGACATAGCCACCGGCACTCGGTGACAGGGAGCTGTCTGTCGCGTTGAGACGAGCTTCTGCACCTGCGCCAAAACGCGGCTGACGCTCGGGACGCGGCAGGCGTTGCTTGTGTCTTGCCAACAGGGCCATCGCCTCGACCAGCGACTCGACGATGAAGAAATCCTTTTTGTTCTTCGGATTGGTGAATTTCAGATTGTAGACCAGCTCGGTCACGCGATGCTCGACCTGGATGCGGGTATTGACTTCCATGAAGTAGTGGCGGTCACGGTCGACGATACACTCGAAGGTCGATGCCGAGTCGAGGCCGACGGCGATGCCGAAGCGCTCGGACTCCTCTTCCATGCGCTTGAGCACCTTGAGGTCGGACTCCAGCGCCGCGGCCTGGGCCTTGAGCCCGGCTTTCTTGGCCTTCTTGATTTCTTCGGCCAGGGCTTCCTGGGTCACGGAGATTTCCAGCAGTTTCTGCTCGTGCATCTGCAGCGAGCAGTCGCGGCCGCCGAGGGCGATCGCCCACTCACCGTTGCCCAGCAGCTGGATCTCGTTATGGCGGGTCTGTTCGATGTTCAGCTCGACCAGGACGTTCTTGTTGTCACCGACACCGTTCGCCTTGACTTCGAGCAGGACTTCGCGGACCAGTTCCGGTGCCGTGCAGGCCGCCTTCTTGATGTCGGCATCAGTCGGGTTCTTTTTGGTCAAAAGCGAGGCGCCGAGGATCCGCTGCCCCTTGCCACCGCCGCCGCCGATTGCCTTGAGGCGGATCCGGGCGCCGGGATAGTTCTTGAACATGTCGAAGCACTCTTTTTCGACCTGCGCACCGAGCTCGTCCATGGAGAAGAGGTCGATCCCCTTGTCGTAGGACGCCATCAGGATATGATCAGCCAGATCCTCCAGCGCAAGATTCTTATTGTCGAGTACGCTTCTTGTCGCACTTCAGTCCTTCTGCCTTGACAACCGCCAGCAGCGCCTCGCGGCTTGGATGCTTGGTGACCAGGGTGCGGGAGGTCGCGTTGTCGATACCCGGCGTGACCGAGACGTTGACGCTCAGCGCGGTGCGCTTGGCTTCGTCCTTCTTGCCGGCGCCGCGCTGGGTGGCGGCGCAGGGGCCGATGAACTTGAGACCGGCATCCTCGATAGCCTGGACAAACTCGTCGTCTTCGGCCATGAATCCGTAACCGGCGAAGATCGAGTCGTAGCCGTTGTCATGGGCTATCTGGATGATCTGGCCGATCCGCTCGACGCGCTCTTCCTTGGAGGCCCCGGTGTAATCGGGCACGCGGTGCACGCGACTGTTGTCGGTCAACATGCGCAACTCGGGAGACAGCGCATTCGGATAGATGATCGAATCCTTCTCGGAGAGCAGAATGCCGTAATGGCTGATCCCCATCTCTTCGTAGACGGTCATTGCCTCGAGGCGGATCGGGCCACGACAAACGATCAGCGGCTTGAGGTCTTCACAAGAGAAGGAACGGACCCACTCGGAGTCGGACTTGCTCAAGCGGCGATCGCGATGGATCAGTGGATTGTTCGTATAAAAATCGTTCATGTTATGTTCTCCATTGACGTCTTTTGATGCTCGTTCAGAATCGCAGCCGGGCATTGCGCATAACCTGCCCTCAACTCTAACCCCCAGTCCCTGCCTTAATGGAACTCGCGCTGGACATCCTGCCAGGTTGACGGCTGATAGTGCCGCAGCAGGAAGTTCATGTTTTCACCGAGGACCTTGCGCAGGTCGGTCGGCATAACCAGCGAGGAGATCGAACCAAGGGCCAGACCCTCTTTCGGGTTCATCAGCTCTTTTTCGTAGCGCAGGTTGAGTTCTGCTTCCTGGTTCTTCAGCCATTCCGCGGCTTCGGCTTCGGCATCCCGCTTCGCTTCGGTACCCTCAACACCGGCCTTGATGCGCGTCTGGGTCCCTTCGGCGACCATCTGCTTGATGGCACCGCGGATCTTGCGCAATTCGGTCTTGTAGACGAACTCCTTGCCGGCCGGGTCCCATAACCGCGAGGCGGGTGGTCGGCAGGGCGAGGACCAGGTCTGCACCGGTCGGGTAGTTGTTAAAGGACGCATAGGCGCCGCCGTAGGCGTTGCGCAGAATCAGCAGGATCCTCGGGGTACGCACGTCGACGATCGAATCGAGCATCGAGCGGCCGGCCTGGACAATGCCGCGGGCTTCCTGCTCACGACCCGGCAGGAAGCCGGTGGTGTCTTCCATGAAGATCAGCGGAATATTGTAGATGTTGCAGAAACGCACGAAGCGGGCAATCTTGACCGCCGAGTCGCAGTCGATCTGACCCGAGGACACGGCGCTGTTGTTGGCGACGAAGCCGACCACGTTGCCGCCGAGACGGCCGAAGGCGGTGATCGCTTCCCGGGAGCGCTCAGGCTGGATTTCAAAGTAATCGCCGTGATCGCAGATCTGCTGGATGATGATCGAGACATCGAACGGCGTGTTGAAGCCGGTCGGGGAGTTGAACGCTTTTTTCAGCAGGGTGTTGATCTCCCAGGTCTTGCGATCAAGCGGATCACTGGTTTCCTGGAAAGGCGCCATGCTGAAGTTGTTGTCGGGAAGGTAGCTGACCAGTCGTGACGCGGTCCGCAAGGCCGCGGTTTCGTCAGAGACAGTCAGGTCGGCGACGCCGGAGGCGCCATGCACCTTCGGTCCACCCAGTTCTTCCGGGGTGATGTCTTCACCGAGCACCGACTTGACGACGCCCGGGCCGGTCAGGCCGAAAAAGGTGTCGTTCGGCTGGATAACGAAGCTGCCCTGGCGTGGCAGGTAAGAGCCGCCGCCGGCATTGTAGCCGAACATGCACATGACAGTCGGCACCACGCCGCTGATCTTGCGCAGGGCGGTAAAGGCCTCGGCGTAACCGTCGAGACCGCCGACCCCGGCAGGGACAAAAGCGCCGGCCGAGTCGTTCATGCCGATCAAGTGGCAGGCCCTTCTCACCGCACATATAGAACATGCGCGCCAGCTTGTTGCCGTTGGTTGCGTCGATGGAACCGGCGCGGACCGTGAAGTCATGGCCATAGATGCCGACATCACGGCCGTTGATATTGAGAATCCCGGTTACCAGTGAGGCGCCATCGAGGTTCTTGCCCCAGTTCTGGTAGAGCACGTTCGGCTCTTCCTGGGTCAGGACCTTGATCCGCTCCCAGACGGTCATCCGCTTCTTGAAGTGCTGCTTTTCAATCTGGCCGACGGCAACGGATTTGATCGGGCGCTGGATCAGGTCGTAACCTTCCTGCATAACCTCTTCGTAGCCGCCGCGGACCCCGGCAACTTCACCCGGGATGGTGAACTCGACTTGTTCCGGTGGAGCAAATGGATTTTTCAGTGACGGTTTAATCGCTTTTTTGGCCATCTTTGATTCCTCTGTTCGCTAGAGTTTTTCAACTGACCGGGCCAGAGCCCTGCCGGTTGACAGCTATATAAAAATCCGCAATTACTGATTTACTAAAAGGAAGTGAGAATGCTTCGAAGCCCCCCACAGTAAAATAGGGTTTTATCCACCGCATGGGTATAGCCCATGTTACCGGTTAAGTCAATCAAAAATTTATTTTAGATAAAACCCGTTTACTTATATTAAACACCCGTTTAGGCAGCCTTTTTGATTTTTCAGAACTACTTTCTGCGCCACCCCTTAAAGTCGGGGTCCACGCCCTAATTTACTGGTATGACATGATGAACAATCCCGTAGCGCGTGACTGTTGACTTCGTCAAGCTGATTGCCGCATCATGTTGAATACAGTATGATTGTTTATTGCCTGATTGCTTCGAAACAAAGAGGGTTTCCTTGTCAGATATTTTTTCAAATTTTCCGGTGGGCGTTCAGCTGTGGCCGCAGGCCAAGCGGCGCTCTCAGCACCTGCAGGAAGGCTACAGCTTCTCCCTGCTGGAAAACTCCAGCGACACTTATCACTTTTCTATTCTTGCCCGCCCGGAGAAAGTACAGGCCGCATTCAAGGATTTTGCCTGCAGCATTCCCGATGAAGCGTTCTTCATCCTCGAATTTTACACCACCGAGCCGAACGCCAACGACCAGGAGCCGCCGGCGCCGACCATTCACTATTCACCCTACATGCCGGTTAACGAAATCATCGCCGCCATCGCTCCATACTGGGACCGGCTGATGCATGATGGCTTCGTCGGCTTCGGCCTGGCCAACAACCGTTCCAGCCAGGAGATGTTCTTCTCGGAAGAGAAGATCCTGACTTTTTTCTCCGACAACCACCTGAAATTGACTCACCTGCTCAGCAAAGCCGGGATTCAGCATCGACCCGACCTCCTTTTGCATACCGAACTCGGGCATGACCACCTGTCCCTGCTCTGCCTGGAGCGGGAGAATCTGCCACTCTGCCTGCAGGATTACAGTGACCGTGACCTCGACTATGCCTACTTTTGCCAGGAGCTGGTCGACGAGCTCGGCATGTACCCGGTCGAGGAGAGCCTGTCCTTCTTCTTTTCCCGGAACGAGCAGAAGCAGATCGATGAGATCTTAAGCCAGCACCCGGGTTACGATGAAATCGCCGGCGATGATTTTGGCAGCCTGCTGCTTGACTGGAATGATTTTGTCCAGGAGTGCTGCAGCGGTTTCGAGGGAGACCTGTGGGAATACCGGATGGGGCTGCAGCTGCGCGATGTCCTGCACCAGGTCACTTCATCCTGCGAAGAGCCGCTTAAGGGCCGGATCATGGACGTCCTCAAGGAGCCTGACGAAAAATTCCGCCAGCTTTTGATTGACGGCAGGAAACGCCTGGACAGCCCGTGCAGGACCTCTGCGGAAGAACATTTCTGGTACAACGGCGTGATCGGCAATGCCGGCTACGAACTGCGCCGGGACCTGATCCGCAACGGATGGTATAAACCTTAGAAGCGGGGGCTGGGGACTGGGGGCTTGGGACTAGAAATTCCAGCCTCCAGCCCCCAGTCCCCAGCCCCCGACCCTATGATTGCCCTTCTCGCTGCCGTTCCCGAAGAAACCGTTCTGATCAGCGAAATCCTAAAGGATTCCGGCCAGGAATCTGTCGACGGCATGGTCATGCTGACCGGACGGATCCATGGTCAAGCCGTCTGCCTGACCCATGGCGGCATCGGCAAGGCGGCTGCGGCTGCGGCCACAATCACCCTGTTGCACTATTGCCGGCCAGAAGCGCTCCTGCTGTTCGGCTGCGGCGGTGCCTACCCGCACTCCGGCCTGGAGATCGGCGATCTGGCGCTCGCCGAGACGGAGATTTTCGGCGACGAAGGTGTTGCTCACCCCCCATGGCTTTGATGATCTCGCCGCCATGAGACTACCGATGCGCCAGGGAGACGAGTCTTTTTTCAACAGCTGGCCAACAGACAAACCGCTTCAGGAGCTGGTCAAGACCGACGCTTCTCGACCTGGCAGATGAACAGGGAATAAAGCTGGCGACGGGCTCCTTCGTCACGGTCTCCACCTGCACCGGGACCACGGCCAGAGCCATTCAGATCGAACAGCGTACCGGCGGCATCTGTGAAAACATGGAAGGCGCCGCGGTCGCTCTCGCCTGCCGGCAGCTCTCCGTCCCTCTCCTGGAAATGCGCGGCATTTCCAACCTGGTGGAAGATCGCGACACCAGCCGCTGGGACCTGGCCGCCGGGATGACGGTGGCGCAGCAAGCAGTGATTGGTCTGCTTCAAAAATGGCCGGGACAATAGCATGAAAACCCTGAGCCTCGGCTACTCCCCCTGCCCGAACGATACCTATATCTTTTACGCCCTCACACATGGCAAGGTTGAGATGCCCGGCTTTTCCATCGTCGAGCGCCTTGAAGATGTCGAAACCCTCAATCAGCTTGCCCTGGGCGGCCAACTCGACCTGACGAAGATCTCTTATCATGCCCTCGGTCACCTGCGCGACCGATATGTACTGCTGCGCAGCGGCGGTGCCCTCGGTCGCGGTTGCGGCCCCCTGGTCATAGCTTCGGCGGCAACCGATATGCACTCCCTGCGCGGCAGACGCATTGCGATCCCCGGCAAGCTGACCACGGCGAACCTGCTGTTACAGCTTTACGGCGCCGGCTACGACGATCTGCTGGTGGTTCCGTTCGACCAGGTCATGCCGGCGCTCAAGCGCGGCGAGGCTGACGCCGGGGTGATTATCCACGAATCCCGCTTCACCTACCTGGAGTCCGGCTTTCAAAAGGTTCTTGACCTGGGGGGCTGGTGGGAAACGGACACCGGCCTGCCGATTCCGCTCGGCGGCATCCTCGCCCGCAGGGACCTCGGCAGCGCAACGATCCAGGCCGTCGATCGGGCCATACGGGCCAGCCTTGACTATGCACAGCAGAACCCAAAGGAGCCGCGCGCCTACATCAGGGAGCATGCCCAGGAACTGGATGACCAGGTGATCGATGCACACATCGACCTCTACGTGAACAATTTCTCGCTGGATCTTGGCGAGCAGGGCGTAGCTGCGGTGGAGACCTTGATGGCCAGGGCGGAACAGCGGGGCTTGATACCGAAAAGCGTCGAACCGCTTTTTTTCGACTGATTAAAACATGACGCAATCGAGCGGTTGCCAGCGGACTTTTTCAGGGACTTACAGGCGGCCTGGTCTGGATCTCAGCGCGTCCCAGGTCAAGCGGTTGGAAGAATTATAACTCTGCATCTGGTTGTAGATCTCATTGGCTACGGCTTCGTGTCCCCGCTCTTTCAAATGGATCAGATCATTCCGGAAAAAGGTCTTCAGGGAAGGGTTTAGCTGCGCGAGATATCCCTGCATGTCGACCAAAATTGCTTTGTGGTCCTTTGCCACCCGGGCCGTAACCTCGGCGTAAGCCTTGTGAGTCTCCGGTATCTCCTCAATCTCTTCGGCCGTCATACGATAATACTCCCGATAAAACTGAAACGCCCACCTCGGCATGCCCTTGTCAGCATACCCGGCTGGCGCAGCAATCAGAATCGGGATCACCCCATTGGCGCGAAGCTGTTCAACCATCGCCGTCAGGTTGTCCTGATAGTCGTCCAAAGGAACACGATAATCACGGACATCCGTCACCCGGGCCCAGAGGATTTTGGCGAGTTGGACCAACTTGAAGCTGTGAATCAGGTCATAATGGAACTGGTCGCTGTACCCGGACGGCAATATCCAGTGGTCGTTCCAGCCAAAATAGATACAGGCGTAATCAGGCTGGTACTCCAGCAATTGCCCCAGGATTTTCCTGCCCTGGAAGCTGGTATAGCCGGGCACCGAGGCATTGATGATCTCAAATGGGATCTCCGGGACGTCGCGGGAGAATTTGTCGTGCAGAAAGTCCGCGTACAACCTCCTGCCGAGAAAAGAGCACGAATCGCCCAGAATCAGAATTCGGATCGCTTGTTTGCCGTTGGCAACGGCAATATCCTGCGCCCCACGAAATCCCTGGGCATTGGTAAATTCGGTATTTGGAATCGGCTTCCAAAACAGGTTGTCATCAGGCTGGAACAATTTGACCTTGACCGGTCGGGCTTCTTCCAGGATACCGTCCTCATCCCAGACCGGGACTCCGGTGGAATAACCGAATTGCAAATAATCACTGGTCGACCGCTGGGGGGACCAATCCATCGCAACCAGGATGATTTCACAGGCCACCACGGCGACAATCAGGCTCAGCAACACGGTAAGAAGATTTAACAGGACTTGCTTCATAAAATTATCAGAGACATTCCCAGCGATTAGAACCACGAGAGAAACAGGCCCAGCGCCAACCGGACATCACCAGCCTGTATATTGGCGAATTACTGTAACAAAAGTATAGGCATTTGAGAACATCTTATAATTTTGTGGCCACGGTGAATTCTTTGGGTTAATTATTAATCGGATTCACACATGAATATTTATCGATAACACGTTGCATGAATCTGTCAGATCCTTCTATGATCGGCTGTGAAAGACCCAAGATGCCCGTAAGTTCTGTTCCCTGCAACTTTAACGTTTGATGGCTATGGCAAAAAACCCGTCCCGATTTGAAAACACTTCCGTATCCGCGACCCGTCTCAAGGGCGCGTGGCCCTATGTCGCCATCTTCCTGTTCGCCGTGGCAATCCGTCTCGTATACCTCTATGAGATCATCGACCAACCGATCGTTTCGATCCTGCTCGGAGATGCTGAAAGTTATGATGCCTGGGCCCAGGAAATCGTCGGCAAAGGCTGGATCGGCGACCGCACTTTTTATCAAGCCCCTTTCTACCCCTATTTTCTGGCACTGGTTTACACAATCGGTTCCCGGGACTTTATCCTGGTGCGCCTGGTCCAAATCTTGGTCGGATCGGCCTCCTGCGTGCTTCTGGCCTCAGCAGGGGCGAGGTTTTTCAATAAAAAAGCCGGCCTGGTCGCCGGATGTCTACTGGCCCTTTATGCACCTGCGGTCTTTTTCGATCTTTTGATGCAGAAGGCCGTCCTGGGCATGTTCTTCATGTGCCTGCTGCTGTTTCTCATCAGCAGGACAACCGGTCAGCCGGGCAATCAACGCCAACCCGGCACATGGGTTCTGATCGGCGTCTGCCTCGCCTGCTTTGCACTGGTCCGTGAAAACGCCCTGATCCTCATCCCGGCCGTAGGAGCCTGGATGATCATTGGCCTCCGCAGCGATGGCTGGCAGCGGATCCTGGTCAAAGGACTCTTCCTGGGCATCGGGTTATGCCTTATCTTCCTCCCGGTAACCCTGCGCAATTATGTCGTTGGGGGAGAATTCGTCCTGACGACTTCACAGCTTGGGCCCAACTTTTACATCGGCAACAACAGAGATGCCACAGGCTTTTACGAACCCCTGGTCGAGGGCCACAGCGACTGGAAATTTGAACGCTCGGACGCAAAGGAGCTTGCAGAGGCCGCGCTTGGCCAGGAGCTGACACCGAATCAGATTTCAGATTACTGGCTGGATAAAGCGGTCAACGACATTCGGGATAACCCGCCAGGCTGGCTCAGACTGATGGGCAAAAAGTGGTTGATGGTCTGGAATTCGACCGAGGCCAGTGATTCGGAAAGCATCTATGCGCACTATCGTTTTTCCAGGCTTCTCAGCCTCCTCGGACAGGTCTTTCAATTTGGCATTTTCTTGCCGATCGCGATTCTCGGCATCTGCTTGAGCTGGCCGAACCGCAAACATGTTTGGGGCCTGGTTTGGCTCTGGTTGTGCTTCGCAGGTAGCGTGGCCCTGTTTTTCGTCTTTGCCCGCTACCGGCATCCGATGAACGCGATCATGCTGCTTTTTGCAGCGACCGGCATGACCTGTGCTTTTCAGCTGATCGCCGAAAAACGTTTCAAACCCCTTGTCCTCGGCATTTTGACCGCAATACCTTTTGCCGTCTACGCCAACTGGCCGCTCGTGTCCAGGGCCAAGATGGAGGCTCCCACACATTTTAATATTGGCTACGAAATGGAACGGCGCAATGAACTGGATGCCGCGAAAGAGGCCTACCTTGTGTCTGTGGCGATCGACAGCAATACGCTGGCATACAATAATCTCGGCATGGTGGCGATGAAGCAGGGCCAGCCGGAGGATGCGATCCTTTACTTCAGTGAAGCGGTGAAAACCAAGCCGGACAACTGGAATGCACGGATAAACCTGGGGATCGTCCTGTCGCAGATGGGGCGAAAAGCCGAAGCGATTGAACAATACAGGGAAGTTGTCAGAAACCAACCAGACTACAATCCGTCCCTGTATTACAACATTGCCTGCTACTACGCCGTAGAGGGCCAATTGACCCGGGCAATGGAATGGTTGAAAAAAGCCGTTTCGCACGGCTATGACAACTGGGAACTGATTCGATCAGACCCCGACCTGCAAAACCTCCGAGGGTTGCCGGAGTACCGGGATTTAATCTCAAGGTAGGACTCTTTCCTCGACTAGCGCTTTTCCTTTAGGGCACATCACTCCACGGCCTTTTGCGACTTTTGCGAGAAGACCAGATTCCTGCGGCCGAGAAAGTTCAGGGTGAGGGCAATCGCCGACGCGCAAAGCTTGGCAAGCCACGCCGGCGTACTGCCGGCAATCAGGACCCTGGTGACCTGCATGTCAACCAAGGCAACGGCCACAACGAGACCGACATAAACCAGCATCTCGACAGGGCCGGCCCATCGCGAACGACGCTTGAACAGGAGAGTGACGCATAACAGGTAGTTCACCCCGGCCGCCGCAATAAAAGCGAAGAGCGCCGAGGCTGTCACGCCAAGCCCCATGCTCAGCATTACCAGGAACAAAAACAAGTTGACCAGCGCCGCAGTCCCACCGATGAACAGGTAAACGAGGAATTGCATGGGCAACGGCAATGCGGGGGCATTGTATCGGACAACACAGTAAAGCGCCCTGAAACCGTCGCGCCAACCGATCTTTTTTCCCTCCGCATAAGTCCTGCCATTATACGAAATTCCCATTTCGTATATCGCCAGTTTTCTTTGCGCAAGTTTAGCGGTAATCTCCGGCTCGAAGCCGAACCGGTTCTCCTCGATGACAATATCCTGAATGATCTCGCGCCGGAAAACCTTGTAGCAGGTTTCCATATCAGTCAGATTGAGGTCTGTGAACATGTTGGAAAGAAACGTCAGAAACTTATTCCCCAGGTAATGCCAAAAGTACAGGACCCGATGCGGCTGCCCCCCCAGGAACCGTGAGCCATAGACCACATCGGCCCGGCCGTCGACCAGCGGGGCAAGCAGTTCCAGGATGTCACGCGGGTCGTACTCGAGGTCAGCATCCTGAACGACAACAAAATCTCCGGTGGCTTCCTTGAAGCCGGTTCGAAGAGCGGCCCCTTTGCCCTGGTTTGACTTATGTCGGACGACCTTTATCTCCGACGCGACCTGCGCCAGCCCCTGGGCGATTTCAGGGCTGCTATCTGAAGAGGCATCGTCGACTATGATGATCTCCAGAGCAACTCCATGATCGCGCAATTCAAGGACTTTCTCGATACAGACCTGAAGTGTAGCCGCCTCGTTGAAGCAGGGCACAACAACAGAGAGAGAGATGGCACTTGTAGACATTGGACACTAGCTCCCGGATATTTTAACGGCATGCAGGACTAAGAAATTCAGCGCTCAGAATGTTCCAGAAACACTCTCTTGTCAATCCACACTTGAAGACAGCGCTGTCTTTCATGGAAGCAAGCGCAGCAAGCCCACGACTAAAGCTTCAAATGCACCGCCTTGACAAAGTGCGCACAGATCGCTTCATGCAACCTTGCCACAATCGCTTCATCGATCGGCGAGTCGACGGAAAGGACGACCATCGCTTCCCCTCCCTTGCCACGACGACCGAGGTTCATCGCGCCGATGTTGACTTCGGCCTCACCCAGGATCGTGCCGATTTTGCCGATCAGGCCGGGACGGTCCTCATAAGTCATCACCAGCATATGTTCTTCCGGGGTGAAATCGGTGTCGAAATCACGCATTCTGACGATCTTCGGTGTCCCCTCGAACAGGGTCCCGGCGATCGTACGTTTGCCCTGCGGCGTCTCCAGGCTCATCGTAATCAGGTTGGAGAAAAACTCCGATTCGGTAGACCGGCTCTGTTCGACAACCAGGCCGCGGCGCTCGGCGACCAGGTTGGCGTTGACCATGTTGACTTCCTGGTCCGTGCAGCGGTTGAGCAGCGCGGCGAGGCCGGTGACCGTGATCGGCATGCAGTCGTAGGCGGCCAGCTTGCCGGTATAGTGGAAAGACACCTTGCCCGGGTTCTCCGGTGCCAGTTGCGAGATAAAATCGCCCAACACTGCAGCGAGGGTCATAAAGGGGCGCATCTGGGCCATGAGGTCCGGATCGAATCGGGCGATATTCACGGCATTCTCCACCGGCTTGCCATCCAGGAGGTTGAGAATTTCCCGGCTGACATCAACCGCAACGTTGGTTTGCGCTTCGAAGGTGTTGGCACCAAGGTGAGGCGTGACCACCATGCGTGGATGGGCAATCAGCTTTTTCAGCGTCTCGTCGTTGGGCGGTTCCTCGCTCCAGACATCAAAGGCCGCCCCGGCCACCTTGCCGCTCTCGAGGGCCGCAAGCATAGCTGACTCACTGATAATACCCCCACGGGCACAGTTGACGATCAAAACACCGTCTTTCATCCTGGCAAAGTGCTCTGCGTTCACCAGGTCACGGGTTTCGTCATTCAGAGGGGTATGCACAGAGATGACATCCGCTGAAGCGACCAGCTCTTCAAGCGATACCAGGCGGGTACCGAAATCGGTGGCCCGCTTTTCGCTGATGTAAGGGTCGTAGACGACGACCTCCATTTCGAAAGCCCTGGCCCTGAGTGCCACACGACCGCCGACTTTGCCGAGCCCAATGATCCCCATCGTCCGATGTCGAAGCTCGTGACCGGTAAAAGGGGCCCTCTGCCACTGGCCGCTTTTCAAACTGTCATTGGCCAGCGGAACATTGCGGCACATGGCAAGCAGGATGGCCATGGAATGTTCCGCTGCCGAGTTGGTGTTCCCGAACGGGGCATTGACGACGATAATTCCGCGCTCACTGGCCGCCGGAACATCGACGTTATCGATACCGACCCCGGCCCGGGCCACCATCTTCAGTTTTTTGGCGTACTGCAAAAGTTCTGCATCAACCTGGGTTCCGGAACGGGTGATGATGGCATCGTAGTCACCGATGACCTGGTGCAGCTCTGCTTTCTTCAGCCCCAAACGGACATCCAGCTGCACCCTTGGATCCTTTTGCAGAAGTTCCAGCCCTTTTTCGGAAATTTCGTCTGTTACGATAACTTTCATTGTTTGAGCAATCCTTCTTGAAAATAAGATCTATTTTAACGCAAAGCGGCGAGAAGCACAGCAGAAAGGGCCTTGCTGACAGACAGTTTTATTGTCCTGGCTGCGGCTCGATATGTCTTGCCGTAATCGTGATGCACAGGCATTCGCCGGTCGCGTACACTTTACCGTCCAGGCTGCATATTTCACCCTGCACCATCACCTTGCGGCCCTGCACGGAAACCACTCGCGTACTCACCTGCACCACGGTCTTGATCGGCATCAGGTTGCGAAAGCTGACATTCAGGTTGCCGACCACGATCTGGTGCCCTGCGGCCCAGGCCGCCAGGCCGAGAACTTCATCCAGAACCGCCGCGATGCTGCCACCGTGGGCATGTCCGGGAGGGCCCTCGGTAACCGGGCCGAACCAGACCCGCGCAACCAGATGGCTCTCCCGGTCACGGAAGTATTTCATCCGGAAACGATTGCCGGTCTGGTCTCCCGAGACAAAACGCAGGGTTTCGCCGACGAGGGCAGGAGCATCGAACAGCTCCCATCCGGGTTCACCATCAAGCTCCTGGTCAGTCACGTTATTCTCCAAATGAAATGGGGACACCTCCTCTGGAAGTGTCCCCATGCATTTCCAGGGGACACTTTATTACAAAAGTGCCCCTGAGTCATCAACCGTTCTTTCTCTCGAATTCCTTCATGAATCCGGCCAGAGCTTCGACGCCGGCCAACGGCATGGCGTTGTAGATCGAGGCGCGGATGCCGCCGACGCTGCGATGCCCCTTGAGGGCATAAAGCCCCAGGGCTCCCGCTTCCTTGAGGAATTTCGCTTCAAGCTCCTCGCTCGGCAGGTTGAAGCTGACATTCATGGTGCCGCGGAATTCGGCCTGAATCACGCCACGATAATAATCACCGGCGTCGATGACGTCGTAAAGAGTCTTGGCTTTCTGCTCGTTGACCTTCTCGATCGCAGCGACCCCACCCTGCTCCTGCAGCCAGTCGAGGACCAGGCCGGTGACGTAGATGGCGAAGGTGTTGGCGGTATTGGTCAGCGAGTTGTCCTTGGCGCACTGCTCGTAGTTGAGCAGCACCGGCGTCTCAGGTGAAGCATGACCGAGCAGGTCTTCGCGGATCACCACAATCGCAGTTCCTGCAGGACCAAGATTTTTCTGCAGCCCGGCATAGATACAACCGAACTTGCTGTAGTCGATGACGCGGGAGAGGATCTCCGAGGTCTGGTCGGCAATCAGGGGGACCTTGCCGGTATCGGGGAACTTGTTGTACCTGGAGCCATAAATCGTGTTGTTGGTGGTCATATGCAGGTACGCGGCATCCTGATCGACCATCTCCGCAGTGATTTCGGGCAGATAACTGTAGTTGGTGTCGGCACTGTTGGCGATCACCCGGATATCGCCAAAAGGCTTGGCATCCTTGTTGGCCAGCTTGGCAAAGTTACCGGTCTCCACGTAAAGGCATTTTTTCGAAGGCGAACGGCCGGCCAGGTTCATCGGCAGTGCCGAAAACTGCATCCGCGCGCCGCCATGCACAAAGAGGATCTTGTAGTTGTCCGGCAGGTCGGTCAGCTGGCGAAAACGCTCCTGGGCATCGAGCAGCACCTGCTCAAACTGCTTGGCACGATGGCTGATCTCGATAATCGAGATGCCCATCGATTTGAAATCAAGAAACTCGTCGCGAATCCGCTCCATGACAGGGACCGGCAACATGGCCGGTCCGGCACCGAAATTATAAACTTGGGACATAATATTCTCCTGATGATCCTGATAATTTAGAGTGTACGGACTTTGATAACCCCATCAATATCTTCCAGGGCCTGGATCAGCTCGGGAGTCGGTTCCTGCTCGATGTCGATAATATTGTAAGCAGCGTCACCACGGCTCTTGTTGATCATGTCGATCACGTTAATGTTGCGATCGGCCAGGACCGAGAGAACCTGGTTGAGCATTTTCGGTACGTTCCGGTTGGAGAACGCAAGGCGGAAACCGCCATTGCGTTCAAGGAAGATATTCGGGAAATTAACTGAATTCCTGATGTTGCCATTCTCCAGGAAATCAATCAGCTGGTTCGCAACCATGATGGCGCAGTTTTCCTCAGCCTCTTCGGTGCTGGCACCAAGATGCGGAATCGAGACCACTTTATCGTGGCCCATCATCTCTACGACCGGGAAGTCTGTGATGTACTTGCCGATCCGGCCATTATCAAGGCCCATCAGGATAGCATCCGTATCGACAACCTTCTCGCGGGAAAGGTTGATCAGGGTCGCCCCGGGCCTGAAGCTGTCGACCAGGTCCTTGTTGATCAGGTTCCTGGTCGCTTCAAGAACCGGCAGATGCAGAGTGACAATGTCAGACTTGGCCAGCAGCGACTGCATGTTTTCCATGCGTTCGACCTCGCGCGACAGACGCCAGGCCGCCTCGACCGAGAGAGCCGGATCGTAGCCAAGGACTTTCATGCCGAGCATCAGGCCGGTTTCAGCAACCTGGGAGCCGATCGCACCGAGGCCGACGACCCCGAGGGTCTTGCCCTTCAGTTCGGTCCCGCCATAGGTCTTCTTGCCGCCTTCGACAAGCGAGTGGAG
Organism: uncultured delta proteobacterium; assembly: GCA_963723355.1. Taxonomy (GTDB): domain Bacteria; phylum Desulfobacterota; class Desulfuromonadia; order Desulfuromonadales; family BM103; genus JAFDBW01. The sequence continues at coordinate 88,404 of CAVRQQ010000003.1, read as the reverse complement.
CTCTTCTGCCGTTTTGCCCGGCCCCTGATTCCGGACGAAGTCTATTGCACCGACAATGTCGCGCGTCGAGAGCAGCATCGCGGCAAGCGCGAGTTCCTTGACCGCATTGGCATTGGCGCCCGGCGCATTGAACACCACAATACCGCGCTCGGTGCAGTTATCAACCGGGATATTGTTGACCCCGGCACCGGCTCGGCCGATCGCCTTGACCGAGGTTTCGATATCTTCCGGCTGCAGCACGTGGCTGCGCAGCATAATCGCATCGGGGGTGCCAATTTCACTGGCAATTTCGTATTTGTCGAGAGAAAACTTCTCCAGACCTTTGACGGAAATCTTGTTGTAGGTACGAACCTTGTTCATCATGGGCTCCAGAAAACAGGAATGGTTAAAAAGAAAACGCCGCCCCACCCAAAAGGGTTTTCACGGTCGGCGATTTCTGCTGTCAGCAGGTTGTGCAGAAACCTACCGGAAGGCCGTTTTTACAACTTTTCCGTCAGGTTGTCAATGGGCTCAGCGGGTAATCCTGCGCGCCTCCAGGTAGAAGCGTTTTTCGTCCGCCTCGCCCATGGAAAAAGTCTTTCGCGGCAGAGCTCCGTCACGCACGATGGTGCGGAAAAGATCGTGCTTCGAAATTGACGGCAGGTAGAAACCGATATTACCCTTCTGGCTGCCGAGACGGGTGACCGCATCGTCACCATGAATGTAGTCAATGCGCGCTTGCGGTTGGCTTTTCAGGTAGTCATCCAGGAAGTTCTGCAGAGTCGCGACCTCGAGAGTCAGGGACGGCTGGTCAACCCGCAGGAGACCGAAGCCCCCGGCCGTTACGAACGCAACCGCATGGGCAGCGCCGGCCGCTTCAACGGCAGCGGTTGTTGCATCAAGTCCGGAGTATTTCTCCACGCTGCAGGGCGTTCCGGCCTGCAGGTAATATTCGTCTGCCTTTTCAAGCAGATCTTCGACATTGACATCAAACACCACGCGGTGAATGGCCTCGAACTCAAGGCCGGGATCATGTACGTTCACCAGCTCGACCAGAGCATAACGGGCCGGGTGGTCCATAACCTCTGCAGGATCTGCTGCATCGGACTTAAGCTGCTCCCAGATCGCCTTGGCGGTGGCAAAGCTGTGATTGCCGTCACCCATGGCGTAGAGCATCACCTCGTCATCGGTCACTTCGTAGCGCTTCTGAAAACGCTCTTTCCTGGCAAGGGCTCCGAGGGCGTTGGCAACCTGTTCGAGCAGCTCGGGTTGTGCGACACGCCAGCCTTTCAGATGACCACTGGCCTGCATCAGTTCGAAGTCGTAAACCTTCTCCAGGTCCGCTTCAAAGAGTGGTTCGATAACCGTCATCTCCGGGTCATCAATCAGCACCATGATATGCGGCAGCTCAATGGCCGCGTTTTCGCGCACGCGAATCCGCGGCGGCAACCGGTCGACGATCGTTCCTTCGGTGGCCCGGATCAGAGTTTTGGTGCCGGGCCGGTAATCGTAGGCTTCGAGATCGAGCGCCACGACCAGCCCCTTGCGCGACGGCACATGGCTGGTTTTGCGGTCGACCAGGACAAACCCCCGGTCCTGCGGAAGCAGCACGCCGTCGGAAAGGTATTGATTCATACTGGCGTTGATCCCGGCAATCCGCGCATCACTGTGATCGTCTTCCAGGTAAACTTCCGGAAAGACCAGGCGCAGGGTTGACGGTTGGTCGCCAACCAGCCGGTCGACAGCGGCTCCAGTATTCAGGCTCAGACGTGTATTGATCACAGGCAATCACTGCCCAGCGATGCAGGTCAATATTCTGTCCGGGCAAAAGGATTTCCGGGACTTCCAGGGCAAGTTTCGCGAAGTTCATTATGGATCTTCCTGTATTTGAAAATTGTTGTTTCAACCGAAAGTTATTTGACGATGCGCAGATGTGAGGGCCCAGGGCCGTCGCCATCAGGTTTGTCAGGCGGATCTCCGTCAGCATCGTCGCGCAGAACGTTCATGGTCGGCAAGGTGCTCGTGGCAACCATCTGTTGAATTCCGTCCGCCACGGCCAGGCACTGCTTGGTACAAACCTTGCGCACCGGGCACATGGTGCAATCGGCTTCGCCGCCAGCAGCACGCAAGGCATGAATCACCAGGTCGACACTTTCAATCTGGGTCAAGGGAATCAGGAACATATCCACTCCTCTACTTAACGCAAAAGCGCTAAGGAGACAACAAAAGAGCAAAAGAAATCAAAGAAAATGCCTATGGGTTTTCTTTGTGTGGTTGAGTTTAAAAATGCTTTTTCGCGCTACTCGTCCCGCGCCACGCGTCCCTTGTTTTAAAGTTTCTTCCCCGCCACTTTCGCGAACTCGGCCAGCTTGGCCATCATCACCTGGAAATCAGCAGGGCGCAGCGATTGCGGACCATCACTTGCTGCGGTCTCCGGGTGCGGGTGAACTTCGACGATCAGACCGTCGCAACCGGCAGCCACGGAGGCATAGCACATACTCGGCACCAGAGAAGCGTGACCGGTCGCATGCGAAGGATCGATAATAATCGGCAAGTGGGTCTGCTCTTGCAGAACCGGAATTGCAGAGATATCCAGAGTATTACGGGTCGCTGTTTCAAAGGTGCGGATACCGCGTTCGCAGAGGATCACACGCTGGTTGCCTTCGGAGAGGATATACTCTGCGCTCATGAGGAATTCCTGGATGGTCGTTGCCATACCCCGTTTGAGCAAAATCGGTTTGTCGAGCGTCCCCAGCATTTTCAGCAGGGCAAAGTTCTGGGTATTACGCGCCCCGACCTGCATCACATCAGCATACTTTGCAACCAGATCGACATCACGGGGGTTTACAACCTCGGTTACAATCGGCAACCCGGTCTCTTCGCGAGCCAGGGCCAACAGCTTGAGGCCATCTTCCTCCATGCCCTGAAAAGAGTAGGGGCTGGAGCGCGGCTTGAAGGCGCCGCCACGCAGTACTTTGGCTCCGGCAGCCTTAACGGCATGGGCCGTTTCAAGAATCTGCTCCTCACTCTCCACCGAACAGGGCCCGGCCATGACGATAAGCTGATCACCGCCGACCGCTATACCGGGAGCGATTTCAACAGATGTTCGCTCCAGCTTGACTTCCTTGCTGGCCAACTTGTACGGCTTGAGGATCGGCACCACATTTTCCACTCCGGGCATTGATTCGATCGATTGCAGGATCGCCTTGCCGCGCTCATCACCGACCGCACCAACCACATTGCGGGTTTCACCATGAATGACGTGGGGCTTGTAGCCCAGTTCCTTGATACGCTTTTTGACTTCGGCCAGTTCGTCTTTACTGGCACCTTTTTTCATAACAATAATCATTGGCTTTCTCCTTCAGGGAGGTTCCGGTTAAAGGTAAAGGCCAACAGGGCTTGCCCGGCGGCCTTCATCGTTTACGTCCCCGAAACGAAAAAACCACCGGCGCCCCTGATCGAGCCTGCCCGTGGTTTCTGCTGTTCTATCGACAGTTCATTGTCAACAGACTTCACCCCGGCCAGGCAAGCCAAAAAAGCTGCCGAACCAAAGGGAAAAACCTGCAAACAACCAACCTTGATATTTCATTCCGATGCCACCTTCATGATATGTTGCGGTGCTTCTTGGTAACAAAAAGCACCGCGGAAAGCAAGCAAAGAATCGCCCACTGCTTTTATTCTTGACATGACCCGCGCTTTTCGTTACAAAACGTTCTTCCGCCCAGGTAGCTCAGTCGGTAGAGCAGAGGACTGAAAATCCTCGTGTCGGCAGTTCGATTCTGTCCCTGGGCACCACTAGATAGAAGCCCCCACGATACCGACCGTGGGGGCTTTTTCTTTACCCGCCTGCCCGACAAGAAATAACCCTTTTCTCGAATCTCCTGGTGAAGTAAGATGGAGCAACTCCCTTTAAAGAGCGACTTCTTATACTGAAAATGTCAGCACTCCATCAATCCAGAGCGGTGGGCAAGCACCGACGGCCTCTCAGGAAATCAGAAGGTTTTACCCTTTTGGAACTTCTGATCGTTGTCGTTATCATCGGTGTCCTGGCCGCCATCGCCATACCTGCCTACAACGGCTATATCAACAAGGCCCAAAGAACCTCTGCACAAGCGACTCTGGACACGATCAGAAAGACCCTCGAGTCTTACTACGTAGACTATCAGGAATACCCCGACTCGATAGATTTCAACACCGGCCAAGACGGCCTCGGACGAACTGTTTTCGAGTCCCAGTTTGTTAATCAGATAAATGGCGACCTGTCCTCCATCGACAGCTACCTCAACACCGGCACGACATACACTCTCGTAGTAAAGGCCAAAGACAGCAACCAGACCGTTATGACCCTAACCCCGCTAGAGATTACATACTAGGCTTCAAAATGATCGAATCCACGAAAAAACCTCATACCAAGTGGACGAAAAGAAAATACTTCGTCGACAAAAAGTTGCAGACAAAATATGCCTTGCTGACGGTTCTGCTGTTACTGATTTACTCGCTGCTCTTCGCATTGATCCTGTTCACGCCGTATATTTTTAAACTTGAGACCGGCGCCACGCTTGAAGAAAAGGCAGCGGCCGCCAGGATGCTCCTGGAACTGCATGAAAGTGTCTGGCCGGCGCTCGGCACGGTCGTTGCCATTCTCGGTGTTGTGAGCATTTTTGTGACTCACAAGATTGCCGGGCCGGTCTACCGCTTCAAAAAAGACCTGTCGGAAGTATGCGCCGGGAACCTTGACATCTCGTTCAAGCTGCGGAGAAGGGACGACCTTAAAGACCTCGCTGAGAGCCTGAACATGGTCATCGCCGAGCTTCGCACCTGCGTCCACACCCTGCAGCAGGACCATGCAAGCAGGTCAGCGTGCATCGACGAACTTGAGGCCCTGGTCCGGGACAACAAAATAGACCGCGAAGCCGCCAGGGGCATAATTGAAATGCTGCAGAAGAACAGCCAGCAGGCGGCGAAAGCGATCGAGAAGTATAAGCGGTAGATTATTCCGGCACTGTGAAACACAACAAGCGGACACCCCTGTATCAAGGAGTGTCCGCTTGTTGTTTGTGCCCATATTGGTCGTCGAACTATGTGTGCTCGAACTCCACCTTGACGTCCTGCCGGTGTTGCGGGTCAATTTGCCAAAGGGTTCGTTTGGCAAAGCTGAAGAGGCTGGCGACAATCACATCGGGGAACTGCTCAACCCGGATATTGTAGATATTGACCGACTCGTTGAGGAATTCGCGGCGGTCCGCGATCTGGTCTTCAAGTTCGCTAATCCGGTACCCGAGCTGCTGGAAAGACTTGTCCGCCTTGAGGTCGGGGTAGCGCTCAACCACCATGAATAACGATTTCAGGGTATCGGTCAGCATGTTCTGGGCCTGGACTTTTTGCTCGTCGGTCCGGGCCTGATTGACCATGGAGCGGGCCTTGATGACAGCTTCGAGGGTTTTCTGTTCGTGCTGCATATACCCCTCGCAGACCTTGATCAGCTTGGGCAGCTCATCGTAGCGCTGCTTGAGGAGGACATCAATATTACTCCAGTTTCGCTCGATGTTATTCTTCAGGGCGACGAAACCATTGTAGATCGTGATGACATAGATGACCAAAGCAGCAAGCAGAAAAACCAGGACACCGAGAACTATCCAGCCTGTCATGATGACACCTCCAAACGTTTGCAGGTTAAGCGCCGATAAACTTCAGAAAACCGTAAAGCGCCAGGCCGGCGGCACAAAGCCCCGCCAGCAGGAAAGGAATGCTGGCCAGCCAGTAGTTGCGCGTCAGGTCCCCCTCGGAGAGGGTTTCGGCGACAACAAAGGGCATGCCGCGCTGTGGCGCCCGGGCGATAACAACATGTTCTTGCTGGCGCCGGCCGCCACCCTCCGCCAGATGCTCCCTGAGGGCCACCTGCTCCGCATCGCCTCGCGCAACATCCCACTCACCTTCACTGATCCGACCGTCTCCGTCTGTATCGTAGCGGTGCAGCGCCTGACGGTCAAGCTTGAGGTCGCGCAATTTTTCCGTGGTCCGCTCACGCAAGCTCTTCCGCTCCTGCCGCGACGGTCTGGCGAAGCCAAGCACATAGACTGTGGTCCCCTCGTAGATTACATTCTCGACCCATTTTTCATTGATATCGTCCTCGCTCAGGCTCACCCCGTGGAAAGCCAGCGTCGCCTCTCCCGGAACGCCTGAGTGACTGACCCTGGCTTTAACGGTTGCATACATCGGGTCAACGGTCACCATCCCGGTACCGTCATCAAGCAGGAAAGGCACGTGTTTACTGTTGATGTCGCTGGTCAGCTTCCACTGATTGCGACGGTCTTTCCTGTACTTGCGAACCCGGTAATACACACATGGCGACTCACTCATCGGAGCAACCAGGGCGTATTTGCGAAGAGCCCGGCCGTGCACCTCCACCAGGCCCATGGCAATTGAACGAATCCGGCTGGTGGGAGTGTTCTCTACCCTGCGCTTGAGGCGGATGAAGTAAAACCCCGCCCAGAACAGACCCGCCGAAGCAAGAGCAGGGACGAGCCCGGCTTTCGTCGCGTAGCGTCCCGCTGCGCGGAACACGTCCATATTGCCGCCCTCGAGAAAAGCAAACAACACCGCCAACAGGATCGATCCGAGCACAGAGGAGACCATGCCGAGCGAGATTTTTTTTGCCGGGCGATCGGGCGGTGCCGGCAACCACTGTTCGACAGGCGCATCACCTCCCGCCTCTTCCGCAGGCAGATCGCCCGCCTTGATCTCTTTAACCACTTCACCCAGCCCGGGGACTGCTTCAGCATTCCCCGCAGCGATCGCAGCGGCAAGGGCAGGCCGACCAGCAGCCGCGGCGACAGCCGCCAGGGCCGGGTCGATATCATCACCTGCCGGTTCGGGTCGATCCTGTTCGAGGTCACACATCAACCAACCGTACCGGGTCAGCCGTTGCAGAGTCGCGTCAGGGGGAAGAAACTGTCCGTCAAGACTTTTAACCTGGCAGCCGGGCAGACGGCCGAGGCCAAAGTCTGCATGGAGAGAGAAATGCCCAGCATACTCTTTGCAGAGCTCAACGATCGCCTGGATATTGCGCGTTGCGCTCAACGTCATTCTGTCACCCAGGCCCTTGGCATTAAAGCGAGCCGGGAGGACACGGACGGCATCTATGGGCCGGGCCTGATCATCAATGAGATACAGGTCGAGGACGGGTGTCCCTTTCAGAACGGACTCGACGATTTTTTCATCGGCCATGGATGTGACGTGCCGGGCATCCTTGTATCGCCGCTGTACCGTATGACGTTTGAGAGTACGCTCTTCGAGTTTACCGGAAATATCGGCCAGAACCGCGACAATTGACGCTCCGCGGGGCAGATGAACAGTCTTCTCACGGCAGACCAGGTCGACCGCGTCTGGCCTGACAACCAGTTCGCGCAGACGTAGTGGAGGCGACGTCTGATCGGTCCTCTGAATCACCCAGCAGCCATAACCGTGGTCGCGCAACAGTGTGGCAAGTCGTTCCATTGCTTCACGGTTTCCCGAGCCGAGCAGAGCCTTGCCGGAGCCTGTCAACCGGGTTCTTGCAGCTGTAGGCATCCAGGCCATAATTGTTCATCAGAACACGCAGGAGGTTTTCCAGGCCCGGATTAGCTGCCGACCCCTGGCGGGCAATCAGTTGGAAGGTTTTCGATTCTTCGGCCATAGGGTAATTCGTCTGCCAAGGGTTCTACCACCGCATGAGGCAAGGCTTGCCTGCTTAGACCATAGATATCCTCATGCGCAATCAACTTGCCAGTTTTTCCAGGGCCTTGCGGTGGGCGCCATGCACAGGCAAAGAGGCCAATTCATCGCCTCCGAACCAGAGCAATCCGTCGCCCTCGGCAACCCGGTCCGGGGATGCGACATCAACCATGTAAACGGCCAACTCGAGCTTGAAGTGACTGTATGCATGGCGAACATCGCAAAGCCTGCAGGGAGCGCCCCGCATCCCCAGGCTCGCGAGTAAGCGACTTGCGACCTGATCCGGGCTCAAGTCATCAGGCACATCAATGGAAGGAAGTTCCCAAAGCCCCCCCAGAAAACCCTCGGCCGGGCGCTGTCTCAGCATCAGCATCCTGGTCTTTTTTGATGACCAGGGCGGCCTGTCGACGAACCGGAACCCGCGCCTTCTTGCGAGGTAGAGGAAGCTCTGCCACCAGATCTCTATCGCAGGCCCGGCAGAGTCTCTGTACCGGGCAGATTCCACAACCAGGTTCTCGTGGTGTACAGACTGTCGCGCCAAGGTCCATGATGGCCTGGGCGTAATCGTGCGGCCTGTCCCGGGAAGTCAGGGCCTCTGCCCATGCCCAGAGCTGTTTCTCGGCGCTCCTGCCGCGCGGATCGTCCATCCAGGCAAACAGTCGAACCAGTACCCGCCTGACATTGCCGTCGAGAATCGGTGCCGGTTGATCGAAAGCAATCGCCAGGATGGCTCCGGCCGTGGAGCGACCGATTCCCGGCAGGGCGACCAGTCCGTCTAGGGAGTTCGGGAAAATTCCTCCTGACTCCGCGACAATTTTACCGGCGGTCCTGTGCAGGTTGCGGGCCCGGGAATAATAACCCAGGCCGGCCCACAAGGTGATCACATCGTCCAGAGGCGCCGAAGCAAGACTTTGCACGCTCGGGAACCGTTGCAGGAAACGCTTGTAATAAGGGATAACGGCAGCAACGGTCGTCTGCTGCAGCATGATCTCGGAAATCCAGATACGGTAAGGGTCACGGGTCTGCCGCCACGGCAGGTCACGTCCAGCTCTGCCGTACCAGGAAAGCAGAAGGCGGGTGAATTCAGCAGGGTCAAAAGGCAGAGACGGGTCAGAGGAAAGTCGTGAGAGGTTAGAGGAAGGTTCCTCTTTCCCCTTCACCCTGTCCTCTTTCCTCCTGGAACTCAACCGATCTCCTTCAGCACTGACAATGTTGTTTCCATCTCCTCACGGGTTCCGATCGAGATGCGTACGCCATGCGCCAGGGCCGGATCGCTGAAGTAGCGGACCAGGATCTTGCGCTGGTAAAGAGCATCATAAATCCGCTGACCATTCCGGTCCGGAGGGCTGGCAAAAAGGTAATTGGCGCTGGAGGGCAGAACCGTATAGCCGAGACTGATCAGCTCATTCCTGAACCAGTCACGGGTGTCGCAGATGCGTGCGACACACTCGCCGAAGTACTCCTGGTCCTCGAGTGCGGCCACCACGGCAACCTGGGCCAGGCGATCAAGGTTGTAGTGGTCGCGGATCTTGTCGAGGGCAGCGATAATGTCCGGCCGCGCGATCGCCAGGCCGAGCCGCATCCCCGCGAGGGAGTAGCTCTTCGAGAGGGTCCTGGTCACGACGACATTCGGCTTGATTTTGACCAGTTCAAGACAGTTGCTCCCGGCGAAGTCTGCGTATGCTTCATCGACCACCAGCAAACCGTCGCAGCGATCCGCCAGGGCGGCGACTTCGGCAGGAGACCAGTTCAGGCCAAGGGGCGCGTTCGGACTGGTGAGGAAGAACAGTTTTCCCGGATACCGGGCAGGGAACCCGACGATCTCGCGACCTTCGGTCAGCTGGTAGGTTTTGACTGTTGCCCCCTGCACCTGAGCAAGGGTCGCATAGTAGGAGTAGGACGGGTGCAGGAAGGCGATCTCCTCGCCTTCACCGGCACAGGCCCTGATCAGGTTGTTGAGGAGTTCATCGGAGCCGTTGGCCATGATCACCCAGTCAACCGGGTAGCCATAAAGCTCCGCAGCGGCCTTGCGCCCTTCCCGGCAGGCAGCGTCCGGGTACTTGCGCAGGTCATCACCGGTCGCCTGCCGGATCGCCTCGATCACCTTCGGTGACGGCGGGTACGGGTTCTCGTTGGTATTGAGTTTGACCCATCCTGCCTCGTCCGGCGGCTGAAAGCCGGGCACGTATCCGGCCATATCGGCGATGTTCTTGCGAAGGTAGCTCATAATGCACCTCAATGAATGAAACCCAAGGCAATTAACGCAAAGGCGCAAAGCAAAACGGAAAGGCGCAGAGAGAACCTTTAATTATCGTTATTCTTTGCGTTATTATTTCAACCTTTGCGTCTTTGCGTTAAATCCTTATAGCGTCGACAGTTAATACGTTTCCAGAGCCTCATAGGTCGTCGTCCGTCGCACCGGCTGGAACCCGGCAGATCTGGCAAGTTCGATGATCTCATCCTGAGACATGCGGAAATCAACCCCGGCAGCGGCAACAACATTCTCTTCCAGCATGGTCCCACCCAGGTCATTGGCACCGAAATACAGGGCAATCTGCGCCATGCGCGCCCCCTGGGTGACCCAGCTGGCCTGGATATTCGTTACATTGTCGAGAATCACCCTGGAGAGAGCAAGCACTTTCAGATATTCGACACCGCTCGCCTGCTCGCCACCCAACGCGGTATTCCCGGGCTGGTAGCTCCACGGGATAAAGGCTGTGAACCCGCCCTTTTCGTTCTGCAGCTCGCGCACCCGGAAGAGATGCTCGACGATGTCTTCAGGCTTCTCACCGGCGCCGAACATCATGGTTGCGGTGGTCGGCATTCCCAGATCGTGGGCCGCACGCATAACCTCGGCCCACTCCTGCCAGCCGATCTTGTTCGGTGAAATCTCCCGGCGGACATTATCAACCAGAATCTCAGCCCCTCCACCGGGGAGAGACTGTAACCCGGCCAGATGCAGCCGGCCCAGGCATTCCCTCATCGAGACGTTCGAGAGTTTGGCGATATGCACAATTTCGGCCGGGGACAGGGAGTGAATCTGTACCGGAGGGAAGCGGCGCCTCAACTGGCGAAAAAGCTCCTCGAACCACTCGAGCTTCAAATCCGGATGCAGGCCGCCCTGCATCAGCAGCTGCGTACCGCCATGCTCGACCAGCTCCTGGACCTTGGTGAAAATATCCGTATAGCTGAGGACGTAGGCCTGCGGATCGGTTTCGTCTCGATAGAATGCACAGAATTTGCACTGCGTGGTGCAAACGTTGGTGTAGTTGACATTGCGATCGATAACGAACGAGACCTGCCGAGCGGGATGCATCTGACGCCGCAGATTGTCGGCCAATCGCCCCAGCTCAAGCAGGTCGGCTTCGGTCAGCAGCCAGAGGGCTTCCGTCCTGTCGAGAGGCCTTGTTAATTCAAGTTTTTGTTTGATCTGCTCAAGCATAGTTATCTGAGGTGCGAGATGCGAAGTGCGAGATGCGAACCTGATCTCACTTCACACTTCTCGCTTCGCAGTTCAGTAAGTTTTGATCTCGTTATACAACGTATCCCGCTCGACCGGCTGTTTCCCGGCCTTGCGAATCAGTTCGACCAGCTGGTCCTTGCTCACCTGCTGCGGCGAATCGGCACCGGCATCGTGGCCGATCTGCTCTTCGACAACAGTCCCATCAAGATCGTTGACGCCGAAGGCGAGAGCAACCTGGGCAACTTTCAGGCCGAGCATGACCCAGTACGCCTTGATATGTCGGAAATTATCGAGATAGATCCTGCTGACAGCCAAAGTCTTGAGCGCATCGACACCACCGACCCCTTTGGCAGCAGGCACCCGGGTATTATCCGGTTGAAAAGCCAGGGGGATGAACGCCTGGAAGCCGCCGGTCCGGTCCTGCAGTTCGCGCAACCGGTACAGGTGATCGACCCGGTCGGCAAAATTTTCAACATGGCCGAACAGCATGGTGGCATTGGTCTTCAGCCCGCCGTTGTGCACCTGTTCCGTCACCTCCAGCCAACGCTCACCGCTGATTTTTTCCGGACAGATCTGCTTGCGCACTTCCGCGGCAAAGATTTCCGCCCCTCCCCCCGGCATCGAGTCGAGGCCGGCAGCCTTCAGCTCGGCAACGACTTCAGCCGGCGACTGCTGCGTCAGCCGGGCAAAATAGTCAATCTCGACCGCCGTGAAGGCCTTGATGTGCAGCTGCGGGCTATCGGCCTTGAGCGCTGCCAGAATTTGAAGGTAGAAGTCAAAGGGCAAATCGGGATGCAACCCGCCGACCATATGGATTTCTGTCGCACCCGCGTCACTGGCCTCGGCGGCACGTTCGAGAATGTCGTTGAGTGCCAGTGTGTAACTGCCTTCATCAGCTTCGTCTTCACGGCTGAACGCGCAGAAGGTGCACCGATTGACACAGATATTGGTGTAGTTGATATGACGATTGACGTTAAAATAAACCTTATCGGCATTCATGCGCCGGTTGGCCAGGGCAGCCAGTTCGCCAACGGCAAGCAGATCGTCAGACTCGAAAAGCGCCAGGGCTTCGGCATCAGAGATGCGAACCCCGCTGTCAATCTTGGTCCGGATATTTTCAACCAGGTTAAACATTCTAATATCTACATTCTTAAATAGCTGTGACCATGAATTGCATCTGCAGTCAAAATATTAATCGGCCACAGACCAAACCTGATCGAATCTGATGACTGGAATCGTGCTGCTGGTCTGTTGCCTGTGACTAATCCTTGTGCTCACCCCAGCGCTCGAACAGGTCATGTTCAACGGCCAGTTGATCGAGCACCTTGCCGACGACAAAATCGACCAGGTCAGAGATCGCGTCCGGGCCATGGTAGAAGCCGGGCATGGCGGGCAGGATCACAGCGCCGGCCTGGGAAAGACGCAACAGGTTTTCGAGATGGATCGTGTTGAATGGCGTTTCTCTCGGCACCAATATCAGCTGTCGGCGTTCCTTGAGCATAACGTCAGCGGCCCGTTCCAGCAGGTTGCCACTCAAACCCGCGGCAATCCTGCCGGCCGTGCCCATCGAACAGGGCATGATGATCACGGCGTCGGCGGGGTTCGAACCACTTGCCGAGCCCGCCCAGAAATCATCAATCTCCAGGCAATCGACAGCAATACTGGCAAAATATTCCTGCACCTGGTGACGCTGCTGCTTGTTCTCCGTCGACCAGTCAAGTCCGACCTCATGCTTTAAGACCTGTCGGCCCGCCTCAGTCAGAATCAGGCTGATCCGACATCCCGCCCGTAACAGTTCGCTGACCAGGCGCAGGCCGTAGATCGAGCCTGAAGCCCCGGTGATGGCGACCACATAATGCCGTATGTCGTGATTGTCTGTCGACATGGAGCTCCCGTTCTAGACCAGTGCGTCGGCCAAGGTAAAGAGAAAGATTGTCACGCTGATGTAACCGTTCATGTTGAAAAAGGCCGCATCCAGGCGCGACAGGTCATCAGGCTTCACCAGTAGATGTTCGTAGATCAGCAGTCCGGCCACTACCAGGACACCGGCAAGGTAAATACCCCCCAGTCCCTTGCTGAACACCAGCGTCAGCAGCAGGGCCACCATCACCACGTGGAAGATGCGTACGATCAGGAACGAGCGCTCGACGCCGAAGCGCGAAGGGATCGAAAAGAGGCCCTTTTGCCGATCGTACTCGTAATCCTGCAGCGCGTAAAAGATATCAAAACCGGCCACCCAGAAGAGCACAGCAAAACCGAGCACTATGACCGGCCAGCCGATATCACCGCGCAGCGCAATCCAGGCGCCGACCGGAGCCGCCGCCAGGCATAAGCCCAGGACAAGGTGGGCCATGGCGGTAAACCGCTTGCAGACGCTGTACAGGGCCAGGAAGAAGATCGCCACCGGCGCCAGTTTCAGGCAAAGCGGGTTGAGCATCCATGCAGCGACCAGCAACAGGGAGAAAGCACCAAGCACCAGCAGCCACGCTTCGGCCGGGTGGACTTTGCCTGTCGGAAGGTGACGATCCGCGGTGCGTGGATTCTCCGCATCGATGCGTGCGTCCAGGATGCGGTTCAGCCCCATCGCCCCGGTCCGGGCCCCGACCATCGCAAGGCAGACCCAGAAGACCTGGCCGAACGTCGGTGCGCTGCCACTTTCCAGAGAAGCGAGGACGACGCCCATCAGCGCAAAAGGGAAGGCAAAAACCGTGTGGGAGAATTTGATCATCTCCAGCATGGTCGTCAGCTTGGCCAGCAGGCTATTTGGCATCGTCATATCCATAATTTGTTTTCAGAGGTCAGTTTACAACGCTCCCACTACAGGTTCAAGCAAACCCGACAGAGAGCGCAAAAAGATTACTGGCCGAACTCGATGAAAAAGGAGAGAAGCACGCGTAATTAGGATCAACCCGGTGAAAACCGATTTAGGGTAAATTCGCAAGACACGCAAGAGCTGCCAACTTAAAGGTCAAACTCCGCCCAGACCGGAGCATGATCGGACGGCTTCTCCATGGCTCGGATATCGTAATCGATGCCTGCAGCGACACAACGTCCGGCGAGGGGTTTGCTGGCAAGGATCAGGTCAATCCGCAAGCCGCGCGGCGGGTCTGCCTCGAAACCGCGACTGCGATAGTCGAACCAGCTGAAGCGGTCATCCGTATCCGGGTGGCAAATGCGGAAGGTATCCGTCAAACCCCACTCACAGAGCCGCTGCAACCACTCCCGCTCTTCTGGCAGGAAACTGCACTTGCCGGTGCGCAGCCACCTTTTGGCGTTCTCCTCACCGATGCCGATGTCCCGGTCATGCGGGGCGACGTTCATGTCACCGACCACCAACAGCCACTCCTCGGGATTGCGCCGCGAGTTCAGGTCATTGTACAGGTCTGCGTAAAAACGGGCCTTGTTCGGAAACTTCACCGGATGCTCGCGACTTTCACCTTGCGGAAAGTAGCCATTGACGACCCGCAAGGTGCCTTGCTGTAAGGGGTAGCTGACGGCGATCAGCCGTCTCTGGGCATCATCGGCGTCACCGGCAAATCCGTACTGCACATCAGAGGTTGCGCTGCGACTCAGCAGGGCGACCCCGTAATGGGTTTTTTGCCCGAACCAGAGCGACCGGTATCCCAGAGCCTCGATGTCAGCCTTTGGAAAGTCCTGGTCCTGGACCTTGGTCTCCTGCAGGGCGATGATCTCCGGCCGGTGCTTTTCGATCACCGCGGCGAGCTGGTGCAGACGCGAACGAACGCTGTTGACGTTGAAGGAGACAATTTTCATAGACGCGCCTGCCTTTTTGGTCCTTTTCGGTTAATGTCCCTGATCTTCAATAACACAAAAACCTGTAGGCTATCACAGGCCATATTCTTCCCATCGGGCTTCGATCTTCTTTAATGATCTTTTCTTTTTGCAATACTTTCGCTCCGGTTTTGGTTCTGGCGTCAACAACCTCACCCATAACTTTTCCAGACTGGGCCAGACTGTTGATTAATTGCCAGTAGATTTTTTTCTGTTCAATACTATCCAGCTTTTGATCAAGAAGGATTATCAGTTTCGAGCCTTTCAACAACATGGAAGACTTCAGTGCACCTTGCATCTCCTCAAGATCTGACCCGCAATCATCGTCGACATGAACCAGTGCGACCCTGTGGAAAATACTTTCAGCCGGCATATGGACATCCCGTACCCAGGGATAATCGTGTTGCAACAAGGGCAACAGTAATCTTTCAGAGGTGCGTGCCAAATGAATATTTTCCATGGGCGGCGGCCCCACTACGGTACAGGGATAAATTGCATTCTGCTTCATGCTGAGACTCTCAATCCTCAGAACGGGTGCAGGAGATCTCGGGGCATAGTACCCCGTGTGATTTCCAAAAGGGCCCTCGGGCATGGTTTCTCCCGGGAATATTCTCCCTTCAAGAACCATTTCAGCTGCCGCCGGAACAGATAATTGCGATGTCTTACTGGTACTCATGGCAAGTGCCGAGTCCATCAGATAGCCGACGAAATTAACCTCTGAGATATTCTGTGGTAATGAGACGCTGGCTGCACAGGTGAGCGCCGGGGGGCCACCCAAGGCGATGGCAACCGGCATCGCCTCACCCATGTCGTGCCACGCCTTGATATGCCCCCCGCCACCCGAACCGGGATGGCAGCGAAGCAATGCTCTGTGGTGGTCTGTCAACTGGACCCTGTACAGGCCACAGTTTATCTCACCTGTAACGGGATGAGAGGTAAACACCTGTCCCATTGTCAGGTATCTTCCGCCATCCCCGGGCCATGATCTCAGTGCAGGAATGACGTCCAGTCCCTGTGTCGTTAAATCCAATTCTTTCCATGGTGCATCAGCAACATTGACCGCCGCAAATTCTGGCAATCCGGTCAATTTTTCAAGAATTTCGGCCGATGCGTTGTGTTTGGTTTCTGCAAGATCATGTCTGATCTTCTCTGATAATTCTTCAATATCAGGGACACCAAAGCAGGTGGCCATTCTTTGACGGGAGCCGAACAGGTTTGCCGCGATGCGGAGGTTACTTCCCTGTACATTTTCGAACAACAGGGCTTTGCCGCCTTCATCATTTTTACAGACCCTGTCTACAATTGCGGCAATTTCCAGATTCGGATCAACCTGACATTTGATTCTCGACAAGTCGCCGGAGTTTCCAAGCATTGATATAAAGCTATGCAAATCGTTCGGGCCCATGTTTTCCTCTGGTCATCAAGTTAATTGATCATAACCTGCCGTCACCAACAAATAAAGCCCCGGTCACAAATCACTGGGGCTTTCTGATGATGACAAACTCCACACGCGATGTGGGATTTGTTTTTTTCTGCCTTGCAGGTGGTGTTTCTACGAAGCTCAAGGCAACAGAGGGTTCATTTTGCTGACCTCGTACCTTTTTTCTGAAAAACTAAACCGGCAGTTCGCGTCCTGCCAGACGCCTTACTTTTGTCCTGCGGCGACAAAAGTAAGCAAAAAGTGCCTTTCTCCTTGCGGAGGGCATCTCCTTTGCCAGATTTCTGTGACTATCCAGTAATCTGACTGTGATTAATAAGTCCGGCCCGTGTACAAGAGGGCCTTCCTTGCTGTGTGACCTACAAGGGAAAAGCCTACAAAACATGAGCAACCTTACTACAATCCTCCACAAATCGGAGAGGCTCTCAAGAGTCTCTGCTCCTGCGGGGGAAACGTAGACATTTCGATCAAGACAGTCTTGACTGAATTGATGTTGCCGCCCTGACGCGCCAGACATGCCCAGCGCAGCGTCAAGCCCTCTTCTGCTTACGTTTTCTTTGTCGCCACAAAGAAAATGAAGGCGCCGTCGGGCAACCCCGACGGTTTTGCTTTTGTCTTTTAATTTCAGAGCATAAATGAATAAGGGCAACAGATTAACCACCTGTTGCCCTCTTTATCATGAATTCCGGCTTAACTTTGTCAGAAAACATAAAGCCCCGGTCAAAAATGACCGGGGCTTTAGGATACGTACAAGAAGTTCTCGATGCTAGAACACGGCGAGTTTCGCCAGCTCCATGACATCCCCAGGAATGATGCCGAGATAGAACACACCGATGATCGCGATCACGATCGAAATGACTACGGTTGCCGGCAGGGACACCCAGGCATAGTCTTCAGTCGGATCGCGGAAGTACATGTAAACCATGACCCGCAGGTAGTAGTAAAGCGACACGGCCGAGTTGAGTACGCCGATTATCGCCAGCCAGATATAACCAGCCTTGACAGCACCGGCAAAGATATAGAACTTGCCGGCAAAACCGGCTGTCGGCGGCAACCCCATCAGCGAAAAGAGGAAGATCGTCATGGCAACGCCGAGGAAAGGCCGCTTGTAGCCGAAACCGGAGAAGCCTTCCAGGGTCAGGTTGTCTTCGCCTTTTTTACCGGCCAGAACCAGGATCGCAAAAGCACCGATGTTCATGAAGGTGTAGGCGAGCATGTAGAAAAGAATGCCCGAGTAGCCGATCTCGTTCGCGGCAACCATGCCGACCAGGGCGTAACCGGCGTGTGCTATCGATGAGTAGGCCAGCATGCGCTTGATGTTGGTCTGGCTGATTGCGATCACGTTACCAACGATCATGGTCAGTACCGCGAGGACCCACAACATCGCCGTCCATTCCGGCTTCATGCTGAAGAAGCAGTATTCCATGATGCGCAGGAAAGCGGCAAAGGCAGCGGCCTTGGGACCGGCACTCATGAACGCGGTGATCGGAGTCGGCGCGCCTTCGTAAACATCCGGTGTCCACATATGGAACGGTGCAGCAGCAATCTTGAAGAGGAAACCGATCGAAAGCAGCACAATCCCTGCCAAAGTCATCGGGTTGTCCAGCAGAGAACCGTGGGCGTTGAGGTAGATGCCGATCTCGGTCAGCTTGGTGGACCCGGTGACGCCGTAGATCAGAGCCATGCCGTAGAGCAGGAAACCGGTGGAGAACGCACCGAGCAGGAAATATTTCAGACCGGCCTCGTTGGACTTAACCTGGCCACGGAAGAAGCCTGCCAGGACATACAGGCAGATTGACATGACTTCCAGACCGAGGAAGATCGTCATCATGTCAGTGCCGGAGGCCATCCACATGGCACCCGCTGTAGCGAACAGGATCATCGGGTAGTATTCGCTGACAGGGTACCCTTCACGGGTCAGGTAGTCATCCGACATCAGGATCGTCAGTCCCGCAGCGAACAGGAAGGTGATACTGAAAAACGCGGCGTAATTGTCCATCGCGACAGCATCATTGAACCCATATTGAGGATTCCCCCAACCGGTTATGACAAAGAATCCCGTGACCACCAGGCCGATCAGGCTGATCCAGACCGCATGCCGCGTGGTGCCACGAGGCAGGAATACGTTGATCAGCAGCAGTCCCATGCCGAAGCAGGTCAGTATGAGAGACGGCAATATGGCCGCCATATTGACGTTCTGCAGGGCAATTTGCACCAGGTTGTTATCCATTGAATGGCTCCTCAGACGCTATGAAATCTATTTTATTCGTTAACGGTAACTTTTGTGACCGATTGATCCAGGTTCTCAACCATCATGGCAACATGCTGCTTCTCTTTGACCTGGTTGATCAGGTTGTCAATAGACGGGTTCATCTTCTCAAGGAATGTGTTCGGGTAAAAACCGATCCAGAAGATGAACAATACCAGCGGCAGCATAACGGCCAATTCTCGCGCTGACAGGTCTTTCAGCTTTTCGTTTTTCGGATTGGTAACCTTGCCCATCATGACGCGCTGGAACATCCAGAGCATGTAGACCGCTGCCAGGATGACACCGGTTGTCGCGAACACGGTAAAGACCCGCAGTTCACTTTCAAAGGCACCGACCAGGATCAGGAATTCACCAACAAAACCGTTTGTCCCGGGCAGCCCGATTGAAGAGAAGGTCACGATCATGAAGATCGTTGCGAAGACCGGCATGACTTTGCTCAGGCCGCCGAAGTCCGCAATCAGACGGGTATGGCGACGCTCGTAGATGAAACCGACGATAAGGAAGAGCGCGCCGGTCGAGATGCCGTGGTTGATCATTTGCAGCATGCCACCGGACATCCCCTGCAGGTTCATGGCGAAGATTCCCAGCATGACGAAGCCAAGGTGGGAGACCGATGAGTAGGCGACCAGCTTCTTGACGTCGTCCTGCATCATGGCGACCAGCGCCCCGTAAATAATGCCGATCACTGCCAACAGTGCCAGGAACGGGGTGAATTTCATTGTCGCGACCGGGAACAGCGGGATGGCAAAACGGATAAAGCCGTAGGTACCCATTTTCAGCAGGATGGCAGCAAGGATAACCGAGCCGGCCGTCGGTGCCTCGGTATGTGCATCGGGCAACCAGGTATGGACCGGGAACATCGGCACCTTGATGGCAAAGCTGAAGGCAAACGCTGCGAACAGCCAGGTCTGCAGGTGCGCCGGGATATCCAGCTGGGAGAAATGGGCCACGCTGAAGCCGTTTTCGAACGGTACGCCGGCTTTGATCGAGAAATAGTAAACGTAGATGATCGCGACCAGCATCAGTAGCGAACCGACCGCAGTGAACAGGAAAAACTTGATCGCGGCATAAACCCGGTTCTTACCGCCCCAGATACCGATCAGGAAGTACATCGGCACCAGCATCAATTCCCAGAAAACGTAGAACAGGAACAGGTCCAGAGAGATGAAGGCCCCAAGCATACCGGTTTCCAGCAGCAGCAGCAGTGCCATGAAGCCTTTTGTGTTGCGCTCCACTGCGTGCCAGGTGGACAGCACGGTGATCGGCATGATGAAGGTCGTCAGAAGGACCAGCCAGAGGCTGATACCGTCAATTCCGACATGGTAATTCATCTGGAAGTACTTGCCGATGCTGATCCAGTTGGCAAATTCAGTGTAATGCATGGCCGACGAACCGATGAAGGCGTCGTCAAAGCCGAGCGGCAGGCTGATCAGGAAAATGATGATCGTAAAGATCAACGTAACTGACTTGATCAGGCGGTCGGCCTCCCGAGGCAGGAAAAGAACTACCAGCATTCCTACCAGCGGAAAAAAGGTCATCAGGCTAAGAAGATGGTCTGTCATGGATCCTTGCTCCTTATATCAACGCTTGAACGTCTACTTAGTTGAGGATGAAAATGGCCAACATGACCACCGTGCCGAAAACCATTGTCAGGGCGTAATTATGGAATTGTCCGGTTTGGGTGTGGCGCAGTGCCGTGGAAATTGCGCCGATCAGCTTGGCGAGGCCGTTAACAATGCCGTCGATCACATTGACGTCGAAGCCTCTCCAGCAGAAGATGCCGAGCTTCTTGGTGGTGTTGACGAACAGGACATCATAGGCCTCATCGACATACCACTTGTTGAAAACCCAGCGATGCAGCTTACTGAATTTTGCCGTAAACTTCGCCGGCATATCCGGATTCTTCAGGTACATCATCGTCGCGACCCCGATCCCGACCAGCGCCACGACAACCGAGAAGATCATCAAGATGATTTCGGTGCTGGCCGTACCGTGCGCTTCGATGTTGTGCAGCTGTTGGGAATGGTGGAAGACCGGGGCCAGGAACTGGTCCAGCTTATTGCCGATATGGGCAACGTCGATCGCATGCGGGATGCCGACGAAACCGCCAACCGTTGCGAGACCCGCCAGGACAACCAGGGGCAGGGTGATCACCCAGGGCGACTCGTGCACGTGGTCCTTAGCTTTCGGGTTGGTTTTCTGTTCACCATAGAAGGTCATGTAGAGGCAGCGGAACATGTAGAATGCCGTCATGAAGGCTGCGACCACCACGATGACCCAGACCACTTTGCTGCCGCGGGTCGAGGCAAACGTCCACCAGAGGATCTCGTCCTTGGAGAAGAAACCGGAGAAGAATGGCAGACCGGAGATCGCCAGACAGGAGATGCCGAAGGTTGCCCAGGTAATCGGCATCTTCTTGCGCAGACCACCCATGTTGCGCATATCCTGCGCGTCATCATTCAGATGGGCATGATGCAGAGCATGGTGCATGGCATGGATTACCGAACCGGAACCGAGGAACAGACAGGCCTTGAAGAAGGCGTGGGTCATCAGGTGGAAGATGCCGGCGGTAAAAGCGCCAACGCCCATGGCGACAAACATGAAGCCAAGCTGGGAGACGGTTGAGTAGGCCAGGACACGCTTGATGTCGTTCTGGGCAAAGCCGATCGTGGCGGCAAAGATCGCCGTCAGGGCACCGACCACGGCAACCACCATCATGGTCGTCGGGCTCATCGCGAAGAGCACATTCATGCGGCCGATCATGTAGACGCCGGCGGTGACCATGGTCGCCGCATGGATCAGGGCCGAGACCGGGGTCGGGCCTTCCATGGCGTCAGGCAGCCAGGTAAAGAGCGGCAGTTGGGCCGACTTGCCGGTCGCGCCGAGGAAGAAGCAGAGGGTCGCAACCGTCGTTACGCCGGCACCGAGGATCATGTCGCCGGAGAGCAGGTGGGCCTTCTCACTGATTTCAACAAAATTGATCGTCCAGACACCGTGCTTGCTGCCAAGTGTCCAGAAGATGGTAAACAGGCCGAGTAGGAAACCGAAGTCGCCGACCCGGTTCATGACGAACGCCTTTTTGGCGGCGTCGCCGGCACTCTGCTTTTCGAAGTAGTAGCCGATCAGCAGGTAGGAGCAGAGGCCAACACCTTCCCAGCCGACGAACATGACCAGGGCGTTGTTGCCCAGCACCAACATGAGCATGGAGAAGGCGAACAGGTTCATGTAACAGAAGAAGCGATAGAAGCCCTCCTCACCATGCATATAGCCGATGGAGTAGAGATGGATCAGGGAGCCAACCCCGCAGACCACCATGAGCATGACTGCTGAGAGCGGGTCAAGCAGGAACCCCCAGTCGACCTGCAGGTTGCCAACCGACATCCACGACGCCACGACTGTCTCGTGAATCTTTACCGAGTCGTTGACCAGTTGGTAAAAGAACTTGCAGGAGACCAGGAACGAAAGGAAAATAGCGCCGGTGCCGATGGCACCAATGATCTTTTCGTTCTTGATGAACCGCTTGCCAAGCAACCCGTTAATAATTGAACCAACCAACGGGAAGAAGGGTATAAGCCACAGTTTATCGTACATCTATCTCTCCTCCGAACGAAGTAAGCTTCTTAGGAAAAGTGGGCGTAGAGCGCTCACCATTTCAGCATATTGATATTTTCGACGTCGATCGACTCACGATTCCTGTAAAAGGCAATCATCAGTGCCAGACCAACGGCTGCCTCGGCAGCGGCGACCGCCATTACAAAGAAGACGAAGATCTGGCCGTCAATATTTTGTAAGTGACTCGACAGTGAAATAAAAGTCAGGTTGACCGAGTTAAGCATCAGTTCGATGCACATGAAGATGACAATTGCATTCCGTCGGGTCAAAACACCATAAGTGCCCATGGCAAAGAGAATCGCGGCAACGCTCATGTAGTGGTAAACGCTAATCATTATTATGTCTCCCGTAGTCCTCTACGCTTAAACTTCTTTTTTGGCGAGTACGACCGCCCCGACAATTGCCACCAGCAGGAGGATGGATGCAATTTCAAAGGGCAGGAGGAACTCGGTGAACATCGACTTGCCAATCAGCTCTACATGGCCAACGCTTTCAATCTGGAAAGCCGTGAGATCTCCCTCGGCACCGGTCACCCGGCCACGCTTGATGAAGTACATCACGTTGAAGAGCACCAACAGGCTGGCAAGGGCTGACCATACAATCCCGTGGGTGTAACGCTTGCGCGCTTCCGTACCAAGATTGAGCAGCATGATGACGAACAGGATCAGCACCATAATCGCGCCGGCATAAACCATGATCTGGATCGCTGCCATGAAAGGAGCGTGCAGCATGACATAGAATATTGCCAGGCAGAAGAAGGTGTTGACCAGGCCCAGAGCACTGTTGACCGGGCTTTGGCAGCGAATCACCAGGAAACCCGAGAGTACGGCAACCAGTGCGACCGAATAAAATAACAAAATCTCCATGAGTTCTACGCTCCTCTTGGCTTACTTCAGCAGCCGCTGCTTGGTGAATTCAAAATCTTCACGCTCGTAATTGGCCAGTTCGTAGGCCCCTGTCATTTCAATGGCCTCAACCGGGCAGGCTTCCACGCAATAACCGCAGAAGATACAGCGCAGCAGATCTATCGTGTAAACTTTCGGGTACTTCTCACCCTTTTCGTTCTCGGCCGACTCAACTGTGATGCACTTGGCAGGACAGACAGTCGGGCAGAGATAGCAGGCAACGCACTTTTCTCGGTCCTGGGCAGGGACCAGGCGATGCAGTCCACGGAAACGATCGGACGGCGTGAGCTTGACTTTCGGGTACTGCACGGTCGTCGAATGACCCGGCAGCAGGTGTTTGAAGGTGATGCTCAGCCCTTTGGCAAATTCTTTGAACATGATCTAGACCTCTTAAAGACTCAAAGGTAACGGGTTATTGCAGGACCACGACCACGAGGCCGGTAATCACGACGTTGGCCAGGGCCAGGGGCATGAGAACTTTCCATCCCATGCGCATCAGCTGGTCATAGCGGACGCGGGGGAAGGTCGCACGCAGCCACATGAAACAGAACATCAGGAAATAAATCTTCGCCAGCAGCCAGACGAAACCGGGGATCATGTTGAAGAGTCCCCAGTTGAGCGGCGCGCTCCAGCCACCGAGGAACAGCGTAGCGGTAATCGCCGCGATGACGATCATGTTGGCGTATTCCGCCATGAAGAAGAGTGCATACTTCATCGAGGAATATTCGGTACAGAAACCGGAAACCAGCTCGCTCTCCGCTTCAGGCATATCGAAGGGAGTCCGGTTGATCTCGGCCAGTCCGGTTATGACGAAAAGCCCGAAAGCCAGCGGCTGGGTGAACACGTACCAGTTGGGGACAAAGGAGCAGACACCCCAGAGAGGCTCCTGCTGCAGAGCAACGATTTCGCGCAGGCTCAAGGTTTCCGAGAGCATGAACACGGCGATGATCGTCAGACCGGCGGCCAGTTCGTAAGAGATCATCTGGGCCGAAGCGCGCACACCGCCAAGCAGGGAGTACTTGCTGTTCGATGCCCATCCGGCCAGTACGATGCCGTAGATGCCGAGGCCGGCGAACGCCAGGATGTAGAGGACCCCGATATTGAGATCGGTGATCTGCTGGGGAATCAGGAAGTTACCAATCTGCAGGTCGGGGCCGAACGGAATCACTGCAACCGTAATCAGCGCCGGGACCAGAATCATCGCTGGCGCCAACAGGAACGGCACGATTGTCGCTTGGGTCGGAATAATCTCTTCCTTGAAAAACAGCTTGATGCCATCGGCAAACGGCTGCAAGAGACCGTGCCAGCCGGTGCGCATCGGGCCAAGGCGAGTCTGCATGTGGCCGATGATCTTGCGCTCCCACCAGGTTGCGTAGGCAACTGACAGCATCACGACCGTAAAGACCACCAGGATTTTCACCAACATGACCCCGATAAAAATCCCGGGACTGTTTGAGAGGCTCAACATTTCAGGCGTCATGATCTTCCTCTTCCTCTTATCAGATTTATCTTGCTCTTCGAAATTTATTCATGCCACGAGCAGAACCTAATCTCTCGCGATGTTGTTCGAATATTACTTGGTCAATTTGACCGGGATAACCGCTTCGCCCTTGTAGAGGCGATTCACCTGCGCCTCGGCAAAGTGGTAGGGGGCAAAAACCACACCCTTGGGCAAACGGTTGCCAATCTTCACTTTCAGCTTCAACTCGGTGCCGTTACCGCTCACCTTGACCAGGTCACCGTCCGCAACCTTGAGTTCTGCAGCATCTTCGCGGCATAGCTCTACGATAGGCTTCGGACAGAACCGCCATCGGGCCCTTGGCCCTGGTGGAGACCGTGCCGCTGTGGTACAGCGCGCTGCCGGTGACCAGCTTGAAGTCTCCATCGGCAGCAACCCCGCCGGCGACGGCAACCAGTTTACGGCTGGCCGGCTGCAGGGTTTCACCGCCCCAGACGACTCCCTGGGGACCGATTTCGTTGTAATTGAATTCCGCGTAAGCCGGGACTTCCTTGCCGATTTCGGCGAAGATAGCTGCCGGGCCGGTAAAGGCCAGGCTGCTGCCCAGCTTGCCAGCCAGGGACGTCAAAATCGCACCGTCGCTGCGAGCTTCGCCGGGGCTCTTGATCCCGTGGCGAACTCTCTGGATACGGCGCTCGGCATTCGTGAAAGTGCCATCCTTCTCGGCGAAAGACGCTGCAGGAAGGACCACGTCTGCCTGTTCGGCGGTCGGTGACAGGAACAGGTCCTGCACAACCAGGAACGGGACATTTTCAAGCGACTTGGCGATACTGTCACGGTCCGGGTAGCTGCTCAACGGATCTTCAGCAACCACGTACAGGGCGTCCAGCTTGCCATCGGCGGCAGCTGCGAGCATCGCCTGGGCACCCAACCCGTTCCCCTGCGGCAGGATCCCAAGGTCGATAGCGCCCTGGCTGTTGGCCTTTTCGCCGCAGAGATACAGGCCGCTGCCTTCTCTGCCGGCAATCCCGGTCAGCATCGCCAGGTTGGCTGCTGCGGTTGCCAGTTCCTTGTTCAGTCCCTGGTAGGGCATGCCGTACGCCAGCAGGATGGCGGCATTACCCGCACCGGCCAGCTGTTTGGCGGCAGCCTGCAGGGCCTGCAGCATCAACACCGGTCCGCTTGGCAACCTCGGCAGGATCAAAGTCGGCAAGCGCAGCCTGCAATTCCTCGACACCGTCAACACCGTCGGTTTTGGCCAGGCCTTCATCAAGCAGGACCTTGCACATCGCGTTGATAACATCCAGCTCCAGGCCGGGCTGGCTCAGGAGGGTTTTCG
The DNA here is from genome assembly GCA_963723355.1 of uncultured delta proteobacterium. Lineage (GTDB taxonomy): Bacteria > Desulfobacterota > Desulfuromonadia > Desulfuromonadales > BM103 > JAFDBW01. The sequence goes on along the minus strand of CAVRQQ010000003.1, from coordinate 62,435 downwards.
CCCGTGGCAGCTTGTCCAGCTTGCCTTTTTTATCAGCAACAACCAGGAGTTGTGCTTCGTTGCGGCGAATCGCCTGGTTGACCACCATACCGACGACCGGATGTGTCTCATAGAAGTCGGAGCGGATCGCCAGGATGACGTCAGCATGCTCGATCTGCGGGAAGGTGCCCGTGGAGGCAGCAACACCGAGGGTCTCCTTGAGTCCTTCAGTGACGCCCTTGTAGCACTCGCCACCCGAGTTATCGAGGTTTTCGGTGCCCAGGGTTTTGGCAAGCTGCTTGAGCATGAAAAGTTCTTCGTTGGTCAAACGGGCGCCGGAAAGGATGCCTGCGCCTTGTCCCTGCTGAGCCTTGGCAAGACCATCTGCTGCAACCTGCAGGGCTTCATCCCACTCAACTTCAACCAGCTGGCCGTCTTTACGCACCAGAGGCTTGGTCAGGCGATCCTCATGGTTGACATAGGAATAACCGAAGCGCCCGCGAATGCAGAGGTTGCCGTCATTGACACCGATCTCATCGTTGAAGCGGATGGTTTCAACCTTGTTGTCCTTGACGCCAAGGGTCACGGTGCAACCGTTACCGCAGTAACCGCAGACGGAATCGACTTCCTTGATCTGCCATGGCCGCGCCTTGAACTTGAACGGCCGCGGCAGGATCGCCCCTACCGGGCACAACGACACGCACTGGCCGCAGAACTCACAGCTTAAGCCACGGTCATAGGCCGTCGCGATCTTGGTCTCGAAACCACGGTTGATGAACGAGTAGGAGCCGTAACCGACCACCTCGTCGCAGACCCTTACGCAGCGGCCGCAAAGCACGCAGCGGTTCATGTTGCGCTCGATCAGGGGGTTGACCTCGTCGGTCGGCAGATCAAATTTCTCACCTTCGAAACGATTGCTGGTCGAACCGAACTCATAGGCCAGGTCCTGCAGATCACATTCGCCGCCCTTGTCGCAGACCGGGCAGTCGAGCACGTGATTGACCAGCAGGAATTCCATGACCGTCTTGCGAACTTTCTCAATCTCTTCAGAGGTGGTCGTCACGACCATCCCTTCGCTGACCGGGGTGGTGCAGGCCGGGATGAGGCGGCCCTTCATCTGCTCGACCTGCACCAGACAGAACCGGCAGGCGCCGTAGGGCATCAACTTCTTGGCGTAGCAGAGCACCGGGATTTTGATCCCGATTTCCTTGGCCGCTTCGTAGATTGTGGCCGTCTTGCTGACTGTGACCTGTGTACCGTCGATTGTCAGGTTAACCATCGTGTCCTCGTATCGTCAGTGAATATCTTGGTAAGTACTATTCAATTGCCATAAAACGGCAGGCGTCGTAACAGGAAGTACACTCGGTGCATGCCTCGCGGTCGATAACGGCCACCTGGCCCTTTTCCCACGTGATGCAGTCAACCGGGCAGACCCTCGGACAGATACCGCACTTCTTGCATTTCTCTTCGATAACCTTGAAATGCAACAGCGACTTGCAGCTGTGCGATGGGCACTCCTGCTCCTTGATATGCGTTTCGTACTCATGGCGGAAATAACGGATCGTCGAGAGCACCGGGTTCGGGGCCGTCTGGCCGAGACCACAGAGGGAACTCTTCTTGATGTCGTAGGCCATGTCCTCAAGCAGCTCGATGTCACCTTCCTGACCCTTACCTTCAGTAATCCGCTCGAGGATTTCGAGCATGATCTTCAGGCCGATCCGGCAGGGGATACATTTGCCGCACGATTCCACGCGGGTGAAGTTGAGGAAGAAGCGGGCGATATCGACCATGCAGGTCGTCTCGTCCATGACCACCAGGCCACCGGAGCCCATCATGGCGCCAGCCTTGATCAGGGAGTCGTAATCGACTTCGGCGTCCAGGGCCTCTGCCGGCAGACAACCACCCGACGGGCCACCGGCCTGAACCGCCTTGAACTTGCGGTTATTCAGAATGCCGCCACAGACGTCGTAGATGACTTCCTTCATGGTGGTTCCGGCAGGGACTTCAACCAGACCGGTATGCTTGACCTTGCCGGTCAGGGCGAAGATCTTGGTGCCCTTGGTGCCTTCGGTACCGATCGAGTTGAACCAGTCGGCGCCGTTGTAGAAGATGTAGGAAACGTTGGCGAAGGTCTCAACGTTGTTGATGTTGGTCGGCTTGGCCCAGAGGCCCCGGACTGCCGGGAACGGCGGACGGGGGCGGGACATGCCGCGCTCACCTTCGATCGAAGCCATCAACGCGGTCTCTTCACCGCAGACGAAAGCACCCGCACCGGCCTTGATCCGCATATCGAACTTGAAACCGAGGCCCATGCAGTTATCGCCGAGGAAGCCCTTTTCATGGCAGGTGTCGATAGCGAGCTGCAGTCGCTTGATGGCCAGCGGATACTCGGCACGACAATAGACGTAACCGAAATCGCAGCCGATTGCGTAAGCGGCAATCATCATCCCCTCGATAACGCCGTAGGGGTCGCCTTCAAGGATCGAGCGGTCCATGAACGCCCCGGGGTCGCCTTCGTCAGCATTGCAGATCAGGTATTTGTGGTCGCCCGGGGTGGCTTTGCAGAAGGACCACTTGACTCCGGTCGGGAAACCGCCGCCGCCACGACCACGCAGGCCGGACTTCTTGACTTCCTCGATAACCTCATCGGGCGTCATGGTCACGGCCTTCTTGATGCCTTCGAACCCCTTGTGGCTCAGGAAATCGTCAAGGCTTTCCGCGTCGATGGTGCCGCAGCGGGAGAAGATGATGCGTTGCTGTTTTTCCAGGAATTGGTTGTAATATTTTCCGGCGACCTTCTTTTCGACGGCCTCGTTCTTGAGCATGTGCTCTTCAACGATCTGCGGCACCAGCTCGGCAGTCACGAAATCGTAGGTCACAGCCTCCTGGCCGGGTAAAATGACATCAACCAATACGTCATTGGCACACAGTCCTCGGCAACCGGTCTTCTTGATATCGCAGCGTTTGCCAATTTTGGCTTCGAGACCCTGCTTCTCAAATTCCGCCTCAAAGGCATCGATGACGCCCTGGGCTCCGGAGGCGAAGCCACCGGTTCCGGTACAGACAAGTACTTGGATATTTTCAGCTGTTTCGGCCATAAAATCCTCGATCAGTTATCAATCCATCTGCTGGTATTTTTTAACGACCTCTTCCGTTTTCTGGACGGTCAATGAACCGTAAGTTCCGTCGTTGACCATAATGACCGGCGCCATACCGCAGGCACCGATGCAGGCCACGTATTCGGCAGTAAACTTGAGATCTTCCGTGGTTTCGGCATGACCGACGCCCAGACGCTCCTTGATGACATCGGCGATCCGGCCGGCACCCTTGACGTGACAGGCGGTTCCCATGCAGACGCGGATGATATATTTGCCGCGCGGCTCCATGTGGAACTGCGCGTAAAAGGTCAGTACGCCATAAATCTGGCTTGCGTAGATATTCAGACGCTCAGCGGTAAGATGGACCGTCGGCTCCGGGATGTAGCCGTAAAACTCCTGAATCTCCTGCAGCGCCGGCATCAGGGCACCAGGGAAATCGACGTACTTGTCGAGAATCTGGTTTGCTCCGGTCAGGTCGACGTCCTGCTCTTCTACTGTGGTTTCGACTGCTTCACTCATAAGCTGATTCCTTATCCTCGCGGCAGATTAGCGGTCGATCTCACCCAGAACGATATCGAGCGTTCCGATCACCGCGACAACGTCTGCGATCATCGAACCTTCGACCATCTTGGGCAAGGCCTGGAGGTTAATGAATGAGGCCGGGCGGATCTTCATGCGATACGGCCGGGGCGATCCGTCGGAAACCAGGTAAAAGCCGACTTCGCCTTTGGGGTTTTCGACACCGACATAAATTTCACCGGCATCGGGCTTGAAACCCTCACTGATAATCTTGAAGTGATGAATCAGGCCTTCGATGGAGTTGACGGTATCCTGCTTGGGCGGCAGGACAACTTTCGGCACGTCAGCCAGGATCGGGCCGGGCTTGAGCTTGTCCAGCGCCTGGTGGATGATCTTGCAGGCTTCATGCATCTCCTTGAGGCGGCAGTGGTAACGGGCCCAGGTATCGCAGCCGTCATCGACAATTACATTGAAGTCATAGTCTTCATAACCCGAGTAGGGCTGGTCGCGACGCAGATCCCAATCCACGCCCGAGGCACGCAGGCAGGGCCCGGTGACGCCCAGGTCGATGGCATCTTCCGCGCTGATCACACCAACATCCATGATACGCTTCTGCCAGATCTTGTTGCCGGTCAACAGGCCCTCATAGGTAGCGATATGTCCAGGCATGGTGTTGACAAAATCACGGATCTCCTGCTCCAGTCCGGCGGGGAGGTCATCTGAAAGACCGCCAACGCGGAAATAGTTGGAGGTCATGCGGGCACCGGAAATCTTCTCATAGATGTTCATGATGTGCTCACGCTCGCGGAAGCAGTAAATGAACACGGTCATGGCGCCGATATCAAGAGCGTGACATGCCAGCCACACCAGGTGGCTCTTGAGTCGCGTCAATTCGGCGAGCAGAACACGCACCACCTGGGCACGCTCGGGAATCTGATCGGTGATCCCGAGCAGCTTCTCCACGGCCAGCACATAGCCGAGGTTGTTGTGCATCGGGGCCAGATAGTCGAGCCGGTCGGTCAGCGGCAGGATCTGGTGGTAGGTCCTGTGCTCGGAAAGCTTCTCAATCCCACGGTGCAGGTAACCGATGTGAGGGGTCGCCTTGCGAACAATTTCGCCGTCCAGCTCCAGAACCAGCCGCAACACCCCGTGCGTCGAAGGATGCTGGGGGCCCATGTTGATGGTCATGGTTTCAAAATTCGCCATATTTCTGCCTCGTCTATGTTCAGGATATACTTGAGTTTGTAAAAATCAGGGTTGTTTATTCCAGCCGACCCTGGTAGGGCTCACGGTCGGGGCCCTGCACCGGGTAATCCTTGCGCAGCGGGTGGCCCTCCCAGTCATCAGGCATCAGGATGCGTCGGGGGTCAGGATGGTTGTTGAAGGTAATCCCCATCAGGTCCCAGGTCTCGCGCTCCATCCAGTTTGCCGTGGCCCAAACACCGCTCACGGTATCAATCCGGGTATCACTTTCTTCGACCGGGGCCTTGATGCGCAAACGCGTGTGCGTGCCGATGTTATAGAGGTGATAAACCACCATGAAGCGTGGGGCCTGCCCCATGTAATCGACACCACAGAGATCGGTCAGGAAGTTAAAACCAAGCTCTTCCTTCAGGAAAGCGCAAACAGCGACAATATCCTCTTTCTTGACAACCACGGTGGTCTCGCCACGAAATTCGATGGTTTCGAGCACCGTATCGCCGAACTTGTCCTTCAGCTTGTCAGCAGCCTGTACACTCATAAGGTTGTATCCTGTCTATCTGGGTTAAAGTTGTTGATCGAAATCAACCGTTGATCCGCTCGCCAACGCCGATGCTGGCGCCGAAGGAATTCTGCTCCTTCATGATCTTTTCCTGCAGCTTCATCAGGCCATACAGCAGGCCTTCCGGGCGAGGCGGGCAACCGGGGATATAAACGTCAACCGGCAGCGACTCGTCGACCCCCTGAACAGTGCTGTAGGTGTCGAAGATCCCGCCGGAGCAGGCACAGGCCCCCATGGCGATCACGTAACGCGGTTCCGGCATCTGCTCGTAAACGGTTTCGATGACCGGCAGCATCTTCTTGGTTACGGTACCGGCGATAACGATAAGGTCAGCCTGGCGGGGTGAGGCGCGGAAAAGCACACCAAAGCGGTCCAGGTCAAAACGGGCGGCACCGGTCGCCATCATCTCAATAGCACAGCAGGCCAGACCGAAGGTCAGCGGCCAGAGAGACTTAGAGCGAGACCAGTTGACGACCTTGTCAAGCGACGTGGTAATAATGTTATTACCCAGAGTTTCCTCTACTCCCATTCCAGAGCTCCTTTTTTCCAAACGTATGCGTAACCGACGAGAAGAATCAGAATAAAGACCCCCATTTCAATAAAGCCGAACAAACCGAGACTCTTGAACATGACGGCCCAGGGGTACATGAAAACCACCTCGATATCGAAGACGATAAAGAGCATGGCGATGATGTAGAATTTGATGGAGAATCGCTCGCGGGCCGAACCGACGGGCGGCATGCCGCACTCGTAAGGGGCCAGCTTGACAGCTGACGGTTTCTTCTCCCCGACCAGCCGGGAAAGAATCGCCGCTCCAAACGAAAAACAGACAGCGATGATGATCAAAGTGAGAATCGGGAGATATTTATCCAGCATTGGTATGGTCCTCCTGCCAGGTGAGTACAAACAATTTCAATGGCCGCAACTATAGCGAAACGGCATTTTGGCCGACTGCAAGTTAGGATAAATACGGGGCTTTGTCAAGCGAAAAATACAGTATACTGTATGCAATCCGAAGGCCTGCAAACGCCCTGCTTTCGGTACTTTATGATTATTTTGGTCAGGAACTATAAAAGACAAAAAAGCTGTGGGAATTTGCTGTCTTAGAACAGGTTAATCCCCTAGTTTGGTGTGCAGGATAAAGGATTAAAAATGACGAGATTGTTTACTTGTGACGTGCGTCAAACTTATTCATTACCGCCAGCAAAAGGCCCATGGCGATGAAGGCGCCGGGAGGCAGAATCATCAACAACAGCGGCTGGTAATCCGGACCGAACACAGAATAACCGAGCAGGGCGCCCGAACCGAAGAGTTCACGGACCGATCCGAGGGCAAACAGCGCGAGAGTGAAGCCGAGCCCCATCCCCACTCCGTCGACGACCGCAGGGAACAGCCGATTCTTCGATGCAAAGGCTTCAGCGCGACCGAGAATCAGGCAGTTTACAACAATCAATGGGATGAAAATCCCCAGCGCCTTATACAGATCATAAAAGTAAGCTTCCATGCACAGCTGTACAACAGTAACAAAGGAAGCGATCACAACGATAAAGGACGGAATCCGTACCTTTGCAGGGATAACCTTACGCAGGGACGATACGACAATATTCGAGCAAACCAGGACGAAGGTCGTGGCAAGCCCCATACCGAGGCCGTTCTCGGCGCTGGTCGTAACCGCCAGGGCCGGACAGAGGCCGAGCAGCAGACGGAATACGGCATTGTTTTGCCATAAGGCCTTAAGAAATTCGCGACCGAGGGTCATGGCTTGTCTCCCTGGTTTTCGGCGAGGACCTCATCACGATGATCACGATAGAACTCCAACCCCTTGCGCACAGCCCCGACTACGGCTCGGGGCGAGATAGTCGCTCCGGTAATCTGATCAAACTCACCACCGTCCTTTTTCACCCGCCAATCAGCATTCTCCAGGTTTTTGCCGACGAAAATCGCCTTGAATGGCGAAAAGGCAATCTTGTCGCCCAGACCGGGGGTTTCAGCATGGCTGAGGATTTCGATCCCGGCAACCGTACCGTCCGGGTCAATGCCGACCATTATGTCAATATTGCCGCTGTAACCATCGGGAGCGACAACCTTGAACGCGACCCCACTCAGCGCGCCGTCCTGCTTGCCACGAAAAAAAGTCCGCTGGACATCCCGGCCGCGCTTGTCCTTGCCTGTGACCAGCTGCACCGTGTCCTCGTCCGGTGAATTGTTGGCCTGAGGCAGGACCGCCTTCAGGGCACGCAGTGTTTCCAGGCGCCGCTGCTCGGCAATCGGCTCACGGGTCACGAGCTCGACCAGGGAAAGGATCAGGCCGGCACCGGCCGTAATCAACGTCAGGACCAGGATCAGACGCGGCATACTGTTCATACGCTGCCCCCCTGCCGTGCCGTGCCAAAGGTTCGCGGTTTCGTATAGCGGTCAATCAACGGGGTCGCAGCATTCATCAGAAGGATCGCAAACGAGACCCCCTCGGGGTAGCCGCCGAACAAACGGATCAGGACAGTCAACACACCGCAGCCCACGCCGAAAATCAGCATGCCCCGAATCGATACCGGCGTGGTCACCATGTCCGTGGCCATATAAAAAGCCCCCAGAACCAGACCGCCGGTCACCAGATGGAAGACCGGGTTGGGGTACTTGGCGGGATTGATCAACCAGAAGGCCCCGGAAAGAAGGACCACCGTGCCGACGTAGGTCGCCGGGATATGCCAGGTCAGGATCCGACGATAAAACAAATAGCCGGCACCAAGCAGCAGGGCCAACGCCGACACCTCGCCGATACAACCGGGCATATTCCCCAGGAAATAACCGGCCATGCTGCCCTGCATCGCTGCGGGCATTTCGCCGGTGAGCATGACGGCATTTTTCCATTCACCCAGAGGGGTTGCCGTTGTCACCAGGTCAAGCCCCGAGCCCAGCGGCGCCGGTGCAGACCAGGTGGTCATCTGTACCGGAAAGGAGATCAGCAGTACGACCCGGGCGACCAGGGCAGGATTGAAAGGATTGGAGCCAAGGCCTCCATAGACCTGCTTGCCAACAGCAATCGCGATCACCGCACCCAGCAAGGTCAACCACCACGGGCTGGTCGGCGGCAGGTTGAGAGCCAGAAGCACCCCGGTAATAGCAGCGCTGCCATCAGCAATCGTTACCGGCTGACTCATCAGACGCTGGCAGACAACTTCTGTCGCCAGACAGCCAAGCGTTGCAATCAGCAAAACGCTCAGGGCGGACGGGCCAAAGAAGTAGATCGCAACCAGACAGGCCGGCACCAGACTATACAGCACAGCACGCATCACACTGGGGGTAGTCTCCCCGGAATGAACGTGAGGCGATGATGACAGATAAAGTTGCTGGCTCATTATAACAATGCGTTTCTCTTCTTGGCGAGCACGGCAGCCTTGCCGTGTCGGATCGACTGTACCAGCGGAATACTTGCCGGACAGACATAACTGCAGCTACCGCATTCGATACAATCCATGGCGCAATACTCTTCTGTTTCTACGACCAGGTCCCGCCGCGCATAAGCGGCAATTGTGGTTGGCAGTAAATTCATTGGACAAGCCTGCACACAGCGCGCACACCTTATACACGGCCCTTCAGGGCTTTTCGCAATATCTTCTTCACGCAACAACAACAGTCCTGAGCTGCCGCGAATGACCGGGACATCAAACCCTACCTGGGTAAACCCCATCATCGGGCCGCCGAGGATAATTTTGCCCGGTTCTTCAACTAAACCGCCACAAACCTCTACCAGGTGCGAAAGAGGCATACCGATGCGGATACGTAAGTTCTTCGGTTCCTTGATCGCCGGACCGGTTACCGTGCAGACCCGTTCAATCAGTGGCCGCCCCAACATGACGGCATCGGTCACAGCGGCTGCGGTCGAAACATTATGCACGGCAACGCCGACATCCATAGGCAAGCCTCCCGAAGGGACTTCTCTTCCGGTGGCTGCGGCGATCAATTGTTTCTCAGCACCTTGCGGGTACTTGACCTGCAACGGCAGAATCTCAACCGGAGCATCGGCACATTGTTTCTTCAGTAGCGCAATAGCGTCCGGTTTGTTGGCCTCAATGCCGATCACCACACGCTCCGCACCGTACACATACTGAAGCAGAGCGACGCCTTGCAACACCCGCTCCGACTCCTCAAGCATCATGCGATGATCTGAGGTCAGATAGGGCTCGCACTCAACGCCGTTAAAAAGCAGCGTGCGGATTGGTTTTTCAGGTGGCGGTGACATCTTGACATGAGCCGGGAAAGCCGCGCCTCCCATGCCGACCACACCAGCCTGACGAACCTTTTCAATCACCTCGTCCGAGGTAAGAGATCCGGGGTCGGTAAACTGCAAATTGTACGACCAGCTGTCTTCACCGTCGGGCTTGATGACCACGGCAGGCAGAGACGTTCCGAAAGGATGCGGACGATTCTCGATCGCAACGACTTCACCGGACGTCGAGGCATGTACGGGGACCGAGACGAAACCTTTGGCAGAGCCGATCTCCTGCCCTTTGGCCACATGCTGGCCAACCTCCACGCAGGCAACTGACGGAGCACCAATATGCTGCGACAAAGGCACAACCAGTTCGTCCGGCAGCGGGCAATCCTCGATGGCCTTGTGCGACGTCCAGTGTTTGTTATCCGGGGGGTGAATCCCGCCTTTGAAGGTTCTCAGCTTCATTACCAACCGTTACCTAATCAGCAGCCCTATCAGGCCGCATCCGACTTTTCATTATTGATGGGCAAAAAGGTGCTGCCCTCCGGGTAACCCTCGTTAAAATCACGAATACACTTGGTCGGACACTTGGCAATCGCCTCAAACGCTTGCGCATCCTGTTCATAAACAACGGTCGCCAGAAAGTCTTCTACCTTGTATGCTTCCGGGACCGTCTTGTGGCAGATGTGACAACCGATACAGCCGACCTGGCAATACTTGCGCACCGCAGCGCCCTTGTCATGGCTGTTGCACATCACGTGAACACTCGATTCGTAAGGGGTCATGCGAATCACATCACGCGGACAGACAGCAACACACTTTCGGCAGCCGGTGCATTTTTCCCGGCTGATCACCGCCAAACCATCAGCTGTTATTTCAATAGCATCGAAGGGACAGGCCCGTTGACACGAGGCAAGGCCGATACACCCTCCTGGGCAGGCCTTTGGCCCACCGGCGATGCGTTGCGCCGCATTACAGTCTTCCAACCCCAGGTAACGAAACTTGAGTTGTGCTTTTCTGTTATCGCCCTGACACAGGACAACCGCTGTTTGCCGGGCCATAACTATTGCTTCAACACCCAGAATTCGGGCCAGTTTTGTCACCAGCTCCGCGCCTCCCGGGGGACACAGGTTGGGCTCAGCTTTTCCAGTGACCAGGGCTTTGGCATATCCAGCACAGCCGGGAAACCCACAGGCGCCGCAGTTGATCCCGGGCAAAACTTCCATTGCAGCCAGCTCGCGCGGATCGACCTCAACAGCGAATTTCTTTGCTGCAATGCCGAGCGCAATGGCGGCGACCATACCGATGCATCCGAGACTCAATATCGCTGCAAGCATCTCATCAACCCTTAACCAGCCCGGCAAAACCCATAAAAGCCAGTGACAGCAGCCCGGCGGTCACCAGGGCAATGGCTGTCCCGCGAAAGCTTTTGGGCACAGCACAGAGTTCAAGGCGTTCGCGCAAACCGGCAAACAGGACCAGTGCCAGGGTAAAACCGAGGGCCGCACCGATGGCGAATACGATCCCTTCTAAAAACGTATAATCCTTCTGGATATTGAGGACAGCGAGGCCGAGGACCGCACAGTTGGTCGTAATCAGCGGCAGAAATATCCCGAGCGACTGGTAGAGCACCGGGCTGACCTTTTGTATCACCATTTCCACAAGCTGTACCAGTGAGGCGATGATCAGGATAAAAGCGATCGTCTGCAGATACTCTATGCCGAAAGGAATCAGGATGAAGTATTGGACAAACCAGGTCACAACCGTAGCCACGGTCATGACGAAAGTCACCGCCATCCCCATGCCGAGAGCCGTTTCAACTTTCTTGGAGACCCCGAGAAACGGGCATATCCCAAGGAAACGCGCCAGGACAAAGTTATTGACAAAAATGGCGCTTACCAGAATGACAAGCAGATCAGCCATGCACCCCACCTTGTAAATTGGTCAGACCAGTGGTTATAAATCAGATGCCGACCAAAGTCAAACGCTATAGAATGAAAATTTTTTAGCTTTACTTCAAAAAGATACCAGCGCCCAGCTCGCCGCACTGGGGAGATGAAAACCTCATCGCTATCAAGACTTAATTTATAAAAGGCGGAGTAAAAATACACTAAAATTTTTAGCGCGGCTAAAATAAAACACAAATAAATGCCCCTATCGCGGAGCTGTTTGCCGGCCATACAGCTTCTTGACAGGCTCGTGCCGCTATGTTAACAGACGGACAGCAAATTCATACAAATTTTCATCAGGCCGCAACGACTCAAGCACAAGATGCGATGCGCAGCCGGAAACCACTCCAAGGAGACACTATGAATCACCAGCAGTCTGCCGAACTTTTTATCAAAGCCAAACAGGTTATTCCGGGTGGCGTCAACAGCCCGGTCCGTGCATTCAAATCCGTCGGTTGCGACCCGATCTTCATCGCTCGCGCCGCAGGATCGAAGATCTTCGACGCGGACGGCAACAGCTATATCGATTACGTCGGCTCCTGGGGCCCGATGATCCTCGGCCATTGTCACCCCAAGGTCGTTGAAGCTATTCAGCAGACGGCAGCAACCGGAGCCTCCTTCGGCGCCCCGACCGCTCGTGAAACCCAACTGGCCGAGATGGTCTGCGCGGCCTACCCGAATATTGAAAAGGTCCGCATGGTCTCCTCAGGCACCGAAGCGACCATGAGCGCCATTCGCCTGGCACGCGGCTATACCGGGCGCGACAAAATCATCAAGTTTGACGGCTGCTACCATGGTCACGCCGACTCGCTTCTGGTCAAGGCCGGCAGCGGCCTGGCAACTTTTGGCGTGCCGACCTCCCCCGGCGTACCGGCTGATTTTGCCAAGCATACCCTCACCGCCACCTACAACAACCTGGAAGAAGTCAGGGAGATGGTTGCGGCCAACCAGGGCGAAGTCGCCTGCATCATCCTTGAGCCGATTGCCGGCAACATGGGCTGTGTCGCGCCCAGACCTGGCTTCCTTGAGGGGTTGCGCCAGCTCTGTGACGCCGAAGGAATCATCCTGATTATCGACGAAGTCATGACCGGCTTCCGGGTCGCCTACGGCGGCGCCCAGGAGCGGTTTGGCGTCCGCGGAGACCTGGTCTGCCTCGGCAAGATCATCGGCGGCGGCCTGCCGGTCGGCGCTTTCGGCGGCAAACGGGAGATCATGGAGTCCCTCTCACCCGAGGGCGGTGTCTACCAGGCCGGAACCCTCTCCGGCAACCCGCTGGCCATGAGTGCCGGCATTGCCACCCTGGAGTTACTCCAGGAAGATGGCTTCTACGAGGCGATTGAAGAAAAAAGCGCTTACCTCTGCAAGGGGCTGCAGGAAGCCGCGGCTGAAGCAAAGATCCCGACTTCCCTGCAACGGGTCGGCGGCATGTTCTGCACCTACTTCCAGCCGGAAGAGGTATTCTGTTTCAGCGACGTCAAACCGGAGACCCCACAGGTCTTCGCCAAATTCTTCCGCAGCATGCTCGAAGAGGGGATCAACCTGGCGCCTTCACAGTATGAAGCGGGCTTTATGAGCATCGCCCACTCGCAGGACGATCTCGACCGGACAATTGAGGCGGCTCGCAAGGCGTTCAGGGCGCTTTAAGATAAGTATCAAATTATTTACAGTGAACAACAAGGGCAACAGATCGTTAATCTGTTGCCCTTGTTGCTTGTGTTTTGGACTTCAAAGACTAAAAAAAGCCAGAACCCGGGGGTCGCGCCCGCCCGACGCGCCATACTTTTTGCTGGCAAAAAAGTATGCAAAAATGCCTGCTCCTTGCGGAGGGCATGTCCTTTGCCGATTTCAGCGACATCAATTCGGATTGTTCTAATTGACCAGGAGTCTACACTTCCCCCGCAGGAGCCGGGGCTCTTGTGAGTCCCTCCTGTTGTGGAAGAGCTTGCAAAAGTTGTCTTGTTCGTTGCAGCTTTTCCCAAAAGGAGAGGCTCACACAGAAACGTCAGGCCCTTCGGACACAGGGCCGGTCCCCATCACAGCAAGTTCTTGACGTCACAGAAACCTGGCAAAGGAGATGCCCTCCGCAAGGAGAAAGGCGCTTTTTGCTTACTTTTTGTCGCCGCCTGGAAAAAAGTAAGGCGTCTGGCGGGACGCGACCCGCCGGTTTTGTTTTAATAAGGACAAGGGCAACAGGTGGTTAGCCTGTTGCCCTTGCAAGCCGAATCCGGTCAGGCACCAGCATTTCAACCGCAAGGAGTTCGCTAAACTTGATTTACGCAAGCGGTACTCCCTGGAAGACCTCACCTCTGGCCAAAACACACAAACAGTCCTATTATTAATAATGTAGCATAACCGGCTGAGCACCTCGTCAACCCAAGGAGAACCGATCGATGGACATCAAAATCCGCAAAGCATCCCCGCTGCAAATAAAGACTTCCTGCATGGTCATCTGTGCCTGCGAGAAGGATTTTTCAAACCCTCTGTTTAAAGAACTTGATCAGAAGCTCGGCGGTCTGCTTCGCAAGGCGCAGCGCAATGGTGAATTTTCCGCCAAAGCGGACGAGCAGATTCTTTTCCAGCCCGCCGGGCACCTTCCGGCAGAACGCGTCCTTCTCGTCGGCCTCGGCCCTGCAGAACAGACCACCGCCGAGAAGATCCGCCGCGCCGCCGGCCAGGCGATACAGCTGATTGCAGAGAAAAAGTTCGGCCAGATGGCCTTTGCCTTACCGCTCGATGCCGGCGAAAGCGATTATACCGCACAAATTCAGGCTGCAGCGGAAGGGCTTCTCCTGGCCAGCTACCGTTATGACCTGTTCCTCGACGAAAAAGCCAGGGGCTCACGCAAACTGCCAAAATCCGTAACTCTGGCGATTGAAGCGCAACAAAACAAGAAAGGCTGCGAGGTTGCCGTCGAAAAGGCACAAAAACTCTGCCGGGCCGTGGTCTTGACACGTGATCTCGTCAATGCGCCAGGGAATATAAAGTCACCTGCCTTCCTCGCTGAACAGGCCCGTGCTGCAGCGAACGAAAGCAGACTGAAGTGCAAGATCCTCGGCCAGAAAGAATTGGCCAAGGAAGGCTGCGGCGCCCTGCTCGGCGTAGCCCAGGGCAGCGTACGAGAGCCCCGGCTGATTATCCTGGAACATCATGGCGGCAGAAAAGATGAGGCGCCGGTCGCCCTGGTCGGCAAGGGCGTCACTTTTGACTCCGGCGGCATATCGTTGAAATCGGCCGACAAGATGGACGAGATGAAGATGGATATGGGTGGTGGCGCAGCGGTCATTGGCACCATGCTGGCAGCCTCACTGCTCGAGTTGCCGGTCAATCTGGTCGGCATCATCCCTGCGGCCGAGAACATGCCGTCAGGAACAGCCTATCGGCCCGGCGACATATTGACCAGCCTCTCCGGCCAGACGATCGAAGTCCTCAACACCGATGCCGAAGGCCGCCTGATCCTCGCCGACGCCCTGACTTATGCGAAACGTTACCAGCCAAAGCTGGTTATCGACCTGGCAACCCTGACCGGAGCCTGCATCATTGCCCTGGGACACCAGGCCACGGCCGTCCTCGGCAACGACCAGGGCCTTGTCCAGTCGCTGTTGGACGCCGGAGAGAAAAGCGGTGAACGCCTCTGGCAACTGCCGCTTTGGGATGAGTATGACCAGCTGATCAAGAGCAGCGTTGCCGACGTCAAGAACACCGGTGGCCGGCCGGCCGGCACGATCACCGCAGCAGCCTTTCTGAAGAAGTTTGCCAATGATTTCCGCTGGGCCCATCTGGACATCGCCGGGACGGCCTGGCGCGACCAGGATCAGCCTTACATACCGAAAGGTGGGACCGGCGTAGGCGTCCGGCTGCTGATTGAATTTTTGCACAATCTGCCTGCCGCAGAATAACCGTTGTTCAACGGCCGTATGTGCCGGCCTTTCGTCTTGACAGGTGAAAGGCCGGTTGCTAGGTTATTGAGTTCGGGTATAAATAAATACTGGTGGCACATTTTCTATTCTGTGACGGGCCCCATCATGAAGGTACTTGTTTCTGACAAATTTCCCACCGAGGGACTCCAGATACTGGAACAGGCAGAAGGTATCGAGCTGGATTATCAGCCGGGACTGTCTACCGAGCAGTTGCTGCAGGCGGTAACCGATGCAGATGCACTGATCGTCCGCAGCGGCACCCTGGTCACTGAACAGGTGTTCCAGGCGGCCACGCGCCTCAAGGTCGTCGGTCGCGCCGGTGTCGGCACCAGCAACCTCGATCTGGATGCAGCAAACCGCAAGGGTGTGGTCATTATGCATACCCCCTTCGGCAGCACAACCACAACCGCTGAACATACCATAGCGATGATTTTCTCCCTGGCCAGGCAGATTCCCAGCGCCAGCCAATCAACCAAAAACGGCCACTGGGAGGCAGAGAAATTTCTCGGCATCGAAGTGGCCGGCAAGACCCTCGGAGTCCTGGGTGCTGGCAAAATCGGCCGACTGGTCGTTGAACGGGCCATTGCACTGAAAATGAAGGCGATTGTTTACGACCCCTACCTGACAGAAGATACGGTCCGCCTGCTGGGAGCAGAACAGGTTGACTTTGAAGAGTTGCTGAGCCGTTCCGACTTCCTGACCCTGCACACGCCACGCAACGCGGAAACTGCCAACATCCTGGATCGGGAAACCCTCGCCAGGACCAAGCCGGGATGCCACATTATCAACTGCGCAACGGGAGGCTTGATCGACGAGAACGCCCTGGCTGAAGCGATTCGTGACGGGCACATTGCAGGGGCGGCAATCGATGTCTTTGACAAAGAGCCTCCGGCCAAGGACAATCCGCTGCTAAGCCTCGACCAGGTTATCTGCACCCCTCACCTGCGCACCGCCACCCGTGATGCCCAGGTAAACGTAACGGTGCAGATCGCCTCCCAGGTCGTTGAGTTTCTGCTGAGAGGGATCATCGTCAACGCGGTGAACGTCCCGTCGATCAGCGCCGACCTTCTGGCCACTCTGCGACCGCATCTGGACCTGGCCGAACGGCTGGGTTCATTCCAGGCCCAGCTGTACGGCAAGGGTCTCGAAGAGGTCCGCCTGGAGTATGCCGGAACCGTCACCAACAACCCGACCGAACCCTTGACCATGGCGGCGTTAAAAGGCATTCTGACGCCGATGATCGGCTCCGAAGCCAACTATATCAACGCCCCTCACCTGGCCAGGGAACGCCGCATCCGGGTCACCGAAACCCGCAGCCAGTCAACCCGGGGATTCTCCAGCATGATCCGCCTGACCGTTGTCGGCGCGGACGGAGAACACTCCGTGTGCGGTGCGATGTTCGGCGAAGGAGATTACCGCATCGTGCGCGTCAACGGCTGCAACGTCGAAGCGATCCCCAGCGGCCATCTCCTGGTGTTGTTCAACGAGGACCGCCCCGGCATTATCGGCTTCATCGGACAGGTGCTTGGTGAAGCGGAAATCAACATTGCCGGCATGAACCTGACGCGACAATCAATCGACGGGCAAGCCGTTTCCCTGATCAATGTTGACAGTTGCATTCCAGACAAAACTCTGGAAAAATTGCGCGCCCACCCGCACATCGTGGCGGCAAACCAGATCGTATTATAGAAAGACTCGATCGTGTCAAACATCATGGAAACGCGCCTGCCAACCGGTGTGAAAGATTTTCTGCCGGTTAAAGCAGCCAAGCTTGACTACCTGCAAAACACCCTGCGCAGCATCTACCGTTCCTGGGGTTTTCGCCCGGTTGCTCCGGCCATCCTGGAGGACCTTTCGGTCCTCGAGCTCGGACTGGGCACCGATCTGCGCGAAAAGACCTTTCGTTTCGACGACCGCCAGACCGGTCGTCTGGTCGCCTTCCCCCCCGACATCACTCCTCAGGTAGCGAGGATTGCCGCAACCCGCATGCGTGACATGCCGCTGCCTTTCCGTCTCTGCTACAATGGGCGCGTACTGCGCCATACCGAACAGCAACTCGGCAAGGACCGGCAGATTTATCAATCCGGGGTCGAACTGATCGGCCTGAACGGGCCCGAAGCCGACGCAGAAATGATCGCCATGGCGGTCATGTGCCTGCAGGCCGTCGGCGCGACCGGGTTCACCATCGATATCGGCCAGGTTGAATTTCTGCGCGGAGTCCTCGACGACCTGCCGCTCGATGCTGCACAATCCCGTGACGTGAGAACTGCGATCGCCGCCAAGGACATCTCCGGCCTGCAGCAGAAGCTCAAGGACCTGCCGCTGACCGACCGGCAGCGCGTCGAGCTGCTTGCCCTGCCCAGGCTCTACGGTGGCCGCGAGACCCTTGACCAGGCCCGGCAGGTGATCACCAATCCCGCATCACAGAAGGCTCTGGACAACCTCGAAAGAATCCTGGAGGTGCTTACGGTTTACGGTATCGAAGAACACATCACTTTAGACCTTGGTGAAATGCGCGGTTTCGATTACCATAGCGGGCTGATATTCCAGGGCTTCCTGTCCGGTTTCGGCAGGGCGGTCTGTGCCGGCGGCCGTTACGACGGGCTGACCGAGCGGTACGGGTTCGCTGCTCCGGCAACCGGCTTTGCCTTTAACCTGTACAACCTGCTCTTCGCCCTCGACAGGGTTCTCGACGAGCGCGCCGAAGAGGGCACCGATATCCTGCTCTTCTCATCAGGACAGGACAAGGCCCCGGCCCAGCACCTGGCCGCGGTTCTGCGCAAGCAGGGTTACTCGGTGGCCCGTGACATTATCGAGCGTGACCAGGCGGCCAGTCTCGACTACGCCCGGCGCATGCATTACCGTTACCTGCTGGTGATTGACCCGGCAGGAGAAGAAATGATCCTGATCCGCACTGCGGACGGTGAAAATACCTGCGTGACAAGCGCAGCGATCGAATCCGGACAATTCCGGATTTAGGAGAAAAACATGGCAAATGTCGTCATTATCGGCGCCCAGTGGGGTGACGAAGGCAAAGGAAAAGTCGTCGATATCTACACCGAGTACGCCAAGCAGATTGTCCGCTATCAGGGCGGCAACAATGCCGGGCACACCCTGGTGGTGGGAGATGAAAAGGTCGTTCTGCACCTGATCCCCTCCGGCATCCTGCATCCCGGCAAGCGCTGCGTAATCGGCAACGGTGTGGTCCTCGACCCGAAGGTTTTCCTCGGCGAGATCGAAGGCCTCAAGCAGAGAGGATATTTCAAGGACGACAGTCAGCTTCTGGTTGACAGCAACCTGCATGTCATCATGCCCTGGCACAAGGCGATCGACCTGGCCCGGGAAAAGGATGCCAGCCGCAAAATCGGCACCACCGGTCGCGGCATCGGCCCGGCCTACGAGGACAAGATCGGTCGTCGCGGCATCCGTATGAGCGACCTCGTCAAGCCCCAGGTCTTCCGTCGCAAGCTTCAGGAAGTCCTGCCGGAGAAAAACTTCCTGCTGGAGAAATTCTTCGGTGAAGCCCCCCTCGACGAGGAACAGATCTTTACTGAATATTCGGGATACGCCAAACAGATCGAAAAATATATCGGCTGCTGTTCAAGCTCTTTGAACGCCGCGATTCTGGCCGGCGACAACCTGCTCTTTGAAGGGGCGCAGGGCACCCTGCTCGACATCGATCATGGCACCTATCCTTACGTGACATCGTCCTCTACCTGCATCGGCGGAGTGAGCACCGGCACAGGGGTGGCACCTTGCCACATCACAGGCGTTATCGGCATCACCAAGGCATATTGCACCAGGGTCGGCGAAGGGCCCTTCCCAACGGAACTGCACGACGAGATGGGTGAGAATCTGCGCAAAGCCGGCCAGGAGTTCGGGGCAACGACCGGTCGCCCCCGCCGTTGCGGCTGGTTCGACGCCGTTGCCATCCGCGAGGCCGTACGCCTCAACGGCCTGACCGGACTGGCGGTCACCAAACTCGACGTTTTGAACGAGCTCGACAGCATCAAGGTCTGCACGGCCTATTCGTACAAGGGGCAGCTTCTGGAAGAATTCCCTCGTGACGCTGACATCCTGCATGACTGCAAGCCGGTTTATGAGGAGTTTGATGGTTGGCAAAGCGACATCTGTTCCGCAACCAGTATGGCGGACCTGCCGGCAGCGGCCAAGGCCTACCTGGCCAAGCTCGAAGAGCTTGCCGGCTGCCCGATAGCCCTGGTCTCGATCGGGCCCCGTCGTGATCAGACGATTCAGGTCAGCAACCCTTTCGTTTGATTGTTTGCAAAAATATGGCTATTGTCAAAGGGCAACAGGTTTAAATCTGTTGCCCTTTTCTATTTTCTTAACAACAAAACCGGCGGGTTGCGTCCCGCCAGACGCCATACTTTTGTCCGGCAACAAAAGTATGCAAAAATGCCTTCTCCTTGCGGAGGGCATCTCCTTTGCCGGATTTCCATGACGTCAAGAACCCTACCTGATGGGAATCCGGCCCTGTGTCAAAGGGCCTGACCTTTCTCTGTGACTTACAAGGGAAAAGCGTAAAAAAAAGACTGCCGCAGTAGACGCAACCCTCCACAAAAGAAGAGGCTCTCAAGAGCCTCGGATCCTGCGGGGGAAACGTAGACTCTTAATCGGTAGAACTCACTGAATTGAAGTTACCGCCCTGACGTGTAAGAAGTGCCCAGCGCAGCGCAGGCCCTTTTCTGCTTACTCTTTTGGGCCAGCAAAAGAGTAAGGCGCAGTCGGGGGGCGCAACCCCCGGATTTTGATTTTATCTTAAATCCATAGCACAACAAAAAAGGGCAACAGATTAACCCTCTGTTGCCCTTCTAAACATCTAAAGTGAAATTTCAACCAACCTCTACTGCTGCATGAAATAACCCGCAACCTTCCATTCATCCCCTTCGAGCATCACCGTCACATACTCCGACACATCCTCAGCCCGCTGAAAATCGGACTCATAGATCAACATGATATATTCACCCTCAGGACTGTCTTTCGCCTCGGTTGCATAACTCGCACTTTTCTGGACCCGCTGGACCAGATCCCCGGAGAGATTACGTGCCTTGTTGAGCTTGTCTATCCAGTCATTTCTCGTGACCTTGTCCCGCATCAGGCCCGCCGAGGACTCCCAGCTCTCGGCATATTTCGCGCCATCGATTAATCCCAGGAACTCAACAGCAGCCGGTTTGGCCTGTTCAACCTTCTCACTGTCCGGGCTCTGGTTGTAGAGCGGGATCAGAATCATAAACAGCGCGGCAACAATCAGAACAGCGTGAATACGTAATTGCTTCGGTATCAAAACATCCTCCGGTAGATTTGAAATTTGTCTCGTTTTTTACTACGGAAAAGCCAGGAGGTCTAGACATTTTGAAAAACCGCCCGGCAAGCGAGAGGGTTGTCCCGCGCTACGCATCCTGCCCGAGACGCCGGAAGGCCGCCAGCACATCGTTCTGGTTGAGAATCCCGACCAGTTTCTGCTCATCATCCGAATCGACCACCGGGAAATAGCTGACGTTGCGATGCAGCTGCAGGATTTTCAGAGCCTCGCGCAAGGGCTGGTCAGGCTTCAGACAGTAGGATGCCGTTATCGTCAGGTCGCCGGCGACGACCAGCGGTACCAGTGTCGGTTCGAAGAGCAGATTGCGGATTTCCGTATAATCGATGACCCCGATAAACCGGTTGTTATCGTCAACCACCGGGAACCGGTCGTAGCGGCTGTGGGCAATGTGTTTGAGCAGCGCATAGTAAGGGGTGCTGTGGGAAACGGTATCCACGTTCTGGCGCATGATGTGCCGCACCAGGATATCTCCCGGGTCCTTAAGGTCATGGCCGATCGGCACGCCGAGCGAGCTGCGGAAGTGGTGGACCACGTTGTGCAGTCCCTCCAGGGCCCCCACCGGTGCTTTCTTCTGCAGCAACGCAAGAATCGGCACTTCACCGGAACGCACCAGTCCGTGTCTTACGGCAAGCGGGCCAACCAGTTCAAAGACAACCACCGCCCCGAGTACAATCGTTTCCAGCAATTTACCGCCTGCCGGCCAATGGTGCGCCAGTTGACTGGCCAGGCCGATGGCGACACCAGCCTGAGCCATCAGGGTTAGACCAATGTAGGCCTTCTCCGAGTCGCCGAAGGCCCCGAGGCGAGCGCCGATGGCAGCCCCAAGCCACTTGCCGAGGGTGCGCGCGAAGATATAGGCAACGCCTAGCAGCCCGATATGCGCCAGGGTCTCGATGTGTAGATTAGCGCCGGCAAGGACGAAGAAGATAACGTAAAGGAGATAGTCAACCTGGCGGATGTCCTGCTGCAGACGATTCCAGCGCGAGCAGCTGTTGGCGAGGACCATGCCGAGGACCAGGCTGGCGAGCAGAGGGTCAATCTCCAGCCCACGGCAGACGGCCACATTGACGGCAATCCCGCCCAGCATGAGAATCTTGTTCTCGCTCGGCAGTTCGAGGCGCTGGGCCCACACCGACATGAAAAGACCGATGATGGCGCCGACCAAAACTGGCCCGCCCATGCGCATCATCAATACCGCAACCCCTTCGTCGGGAAAGATGAAGATGTGGGCGATGACTGCGAAGCCGAGAACCGACACCAGGTTGTTGAATCCGACCAGGGTCAGAACAAGGCTGGTCACCGGCCCTTCCGCCTCATACTCGCGGATGACCATCAGGGTGGCCGCAGGGGCTGTGGCCACGGCAATGATCCCCAGAAACATGGCGAACGCCAGCGATGTCTGCCAGAGGGTCAGGCCCGGGAGCACTTTCTGCAGCACAGCCAGATTGACCCCCAGCGTAGAGGCCGCCACCAAGGCAAAAGTCAAAAGCATCTCACTGCCGGAAAAGAGCAGGACCCGATGACGCCAGCGGTCAAGGTGGCGGATTTCGAACAAGCCGCCGATATGCATCAGGATCAGGGCCAGGGCCAGGTCGGAGACCAGGCGGAGCTCTCCGAGAACTTCGACGGGGAGGAAGGTCGGCAGGTTGACCAGGCCGGCAAGAGACGGACCTAGCAGCAGGCCGACCACCAGGTAGCCTGTGACTCGCGGGATACGGCAGAGAGAAGCAAGCCTGCCACCCAGCAGGGCGCCGATGAAAATCGCGGCAAGTGCAATCAGTATTTGGAACAAAAAAGAGTCCATAGCTTTATATCAGACCTGCCCGCACCCTTTAGTTTTGACAAGACGTCTCCGTACCCGATGGGGCAAGGAAACCACCAGTCCGGGATTCGTTACGTGTCGCCGGCGTAAATCTCCTCTAGAGAGGCCAGCCCTTTTTTTTCACCTATAATCAGAAGTCGGTCCCCTTCCTTGAGGACGACACCGCCGTCCGGTACGAAGGATTGGTCAGCACGCGTCAGCATTGCCACCAGGCAACCCTTGGGAATCGACAGGTCTTTCAGGGTCTGCCCGACCAGACTGTCCGTGGGGCTCTTGGCGTAGATATTCAGGATCAGGAAATGATCATCGTGGAGCAGGCTCTGGCGCAGGCTTTGTTCGTTATCAGCCTGATGCCACTCCTTGAAGAAACTTTCTTCGTCGATACGTTCGGCGATTCTTGCCAGAATCCTCAGGTGCTGGGTCGGGTTGTGATCCGGACTGACGAGAAAGAAAAGTGCATAAACGACCTCGTCACCCTCTTCCTGGTAGTTCAGCGGGTTGTAAATCGGGATTCGCACACCCTGCTTCGCCCTGACCAGGATCATCTCTGCGTGCGCGATCTTGTCCGAGCGGAAATGAGGGAGCGCTACTCCACGTGTCACCGGAGTCGCCCCGATCTTGTTGCCGTCCATAACCTGCCTGCAGATATCCTCTTCGGTCATAGGGATAATGGTGCACAGCTCCGCCGCAACCTGCGCCACCACATCTTTGAATTGGCTGGCAGCATCAATTTCAACAACCCGGCTGCGCATAACAATCTCATCAAAGGGGTCCTCCTCGCGCAGTCCCTTCTCTCGCAGGATCCCACGCAACTCGCTGTCCAGATCGACATGTTTGTGACGTCCAAGACGTTCGAATACGTGGTAGATGGCCCCCGCACGAACCACACGGTGACGGCCATAGTACAGGTACCATCCACTCGAAGCCAGAACCAGCGCGGCAGAAAAGAGCATCGGGATGACCCCCATCTCGAAGATCAGGAAAAGCGGCAAGACAACACCGGCCAACTGCATCCAGGGGTATAACGGAGAACGATAACCCGGGTCGTAAGACTGAATCTGGCTCTCGCGCATGACGATCACCGCTACACAAACCAGAGCGAACATCAGCAGCTGAAAGGAGCTGGCCAGCTTGGCGATGCCAACCGGGTCAAACAGGACGATGATAAGGATAATTGTGGCCGAGGTCGCCGAAATGGCATGGAACGGGGTTCCGAACCGGCTCAGCTTGCGGAACAGGTCCGGCAACAGGTGGTCACGGCTCATCGCCAGGGGGTAGCGCGAAGCACTGAGCATCCCCGCGTTGGCGACCGACACAAATGCCAGCAGCGCGGCCAGAGACAGCAGCACAACGCCGGGAAAGCCCAGGGCATAGCCGGCCGCCGTCGCGACCGGAGTCAGGTTGCCGCGCAGCTCGTCGGGTGGGACCAGGCCGACGATCACGGTGGTTCCCAGACCGTAGACCAGGATGGCGCTGGCGAGGGCAAGGAACACTGCCCGCGGCAGGTTCCGCTCCGGATCCTTGACCTCCTCCGACAGGCTCGCAACCTTGGTCACTCCGACATAGCTGATGTAGACCAGGCCGGCAGTGGAGAGAATGTTATCGAAACCGGCCGCCAGGAAGCCCTCGAAATGAAGCGGTTGCATGGAGAACGCCCCGCTCGTAACAAAGACCAGCAGCAGGCTGAGAAGTCCGAACACCAGTGCGACCTGGAGACCACCGCTCTTTTTGGCGCCCAGGAGGTTGATCACGCCGAGTACAACTGCAATCGTCACCGCGATCGGCACGATCTGCAGGACCGGAAAGAACAGGGCAATATAGGCCCCCATCCCGACCAGCGCGAAGGAGACCTTGAGCACGAGGGCCAGCCAGGTGCCTATGCCGCCGATCGTACCAAAAAAAGGCCCCAGGGAGCGGTCCAGGAAATAGTAGACCCCGCCGGCACGTGGCATGGCTGTCGCCAGCTCTATGATACTGAACGTGGCGGGAATCATCGGCAAGGCGGCCAGCAGGTACGCAAGGATCAGGCCCGGGCCAGCGTTGATGGCCGCGATGCCGGGAAGCAGGAAAAAGCCGGCGCTCAGGGTCGCGCCAGTGGCGATGGCATAGACATCAATCAGTCGCAGTTCTTTTTTCAAACGGACGTGTGTTCTAGGAAGCGCCATCTTGATCTCTCGCGGGTCAAATGCCTATCAAACTTTTAGTGTGTACGGCCCCGATTCTCAGCCACCAATCAGCAGACTGGTCAAGTACCAAGAAGGATATATATAGCATAACCAACAGGACTTTCGAAAAGACAATTGTCCGACACTGACGTTGTCCGAGACCCTTTCCTCATTAGCTGGTTTTCCGGTCCAACCCCCGATACTGGATCGCCTCAGCCAGGTGATCGGGACCGATCTCCGCGCTTCCGGCAAGGTCGGCAATCGTACGGCCGACCTTGAGCAGACGCGTATAGCTTCGGGCCGACAGCCCGAGCCGGTCCGTGACCTGTTGCAGAAGTTCCTGCCCGGCCTGGTCGGTCCGACAGAATTTCTGCAGCTGTCGGGGCCCCATGCGAGCGTTGCAGTGGACGGGTGAACCGGCAAACCGCTCCTGCTGGACCTGCCGCGCCTGTTCCACCCTGCAGCGGACCGTTTCACTGGCTTCCACTGGCCGGGTATCGGCAAGGTCCTTGTGCGGCAGGCGCGGCACCTCGACCTGAAGGTCGATACGATCAAGCAACGGCCCCGAGAGCCTGGTCCGATAGCGCTGCATCAACGCCGGCGTGCAGGTACAGCTGTGCTGTGAATCACCGAGAAACCCGCAGGGGCAGGGGTTCATCGCGGCGACCATCATGAAGGACGCCGGGTAGGTCAGGCTCTGTGCCGCCCGGCTGATACAGACCTGGCCATCTTCGAGGGGCTGGCGCAACATTTCCAGGATATTCTTTTTGAACTCCGGCAATTCATCGAGGAACAGTACGCCATTGTGCGCCAGGGAGACTTCCCCGGGGCGAGGGTGGGTGCCGCCGCCGATCAAGCCGGCATCGGAGATCGTATGGTGTGGCGCCCGGAAAACGCGCCTGGCAACCAGGGCCTGGTCGGTCGGCAAGAGGCCGAGGATCGAATGGATCTTGGTGATCTCAAGGGCTTCTTCAAAGGTCTGCTCCGGCAGAATCGTCGCAATGCGCCGGGCGAGCATGGTCTTGCCGCTGCCTGGTGGTCCGACCATCAGGATGTTGTGCCCGCCGGCGGCGGCAACCTCCAGGGCACGCTTGACATGGTCCTGCCCACGCACTTCGGAGAAATCGACATCATCCTGTACCGCCTGACCGAACATCGTCGAGATATCGACCTGACACGGCTCCAGTGGCCGGTTGCCGGTGAGGAAATCCACCACTTCCCCGAGGGTCTCGACCGGGTAGACCGGCAACCCGTCAACCAGCGCACCCTCCTCGGCATTGGCGGCCGGCAGGATCAGGCCGTCCAGGTCCCAGCGCCGGGCTGCTGCAGCAACCGGCAGCACCCCGCGGACCGGCTTGATGCAACCATCGAGGGACAATTCTCCCATCAGGAGAAACCGCGAGGACCGCTCCAAAGGGACCAGGCCGGTCGCCGTCAGCAGACCGACCGCCATCGGCAGGTCGAACGCGGTACCTTCCTTGCGGATATCCGCAGGAGCCAGGTTGATCGTGATGCGACGGGTGGGAAATTCGTAACCGGAATTCTTGATTGCGGACTTGACGCGGTCCTTGCTTTCCTTGACCGCACCCTCGGGGAGACCGACCGTGGCAAACTGCGGCAGTCCCTGGGCTATATCGACCTCCACCTCGACCGGGTAGGCGTCGATACCGAGCAGCGCCCCGGATAAAACCTTGGCGAGCATATGTCCCTCCATTTTGTCATTACATGACCCCAGTGGGGTCGTCATATCAAATTACTATGGAACTGCTTGTCCAGGCCCTTGGCCGCATGTTTTGACCTTACCAGCCTTCAGCCCCCAACAACCAGCCTCCGCCTTAACCTGAATGATCCAGATCATCCAGGTATTTCTCCGCAACGATCGCTGCAATCGCACCGTCACCGACTGCCGTGGCGATCTGCTTGAGGATCTTCTTGCGGACATCGCCGGCAGCGAAGACGCCCGGGATCGAAGTCCGGCAATCCGCGTCGGTCAGAATGTAGCCATCCTTGTCGAGTTCAAGAATCTCTGCCAGAAAATGTGCCTTGGGCGTCACGCCGATGGCGACGAACATGCCGACCACCTCAAGGGTCTGCCGGGAATCGTCCTGACGGTTACGCAGCATCAGGCTGGTGACCCCGCTGTTGTCGCCGACAGCTTCTTCGACGACGCAATTCCAGACCGGTTCGATCTTGTCGTTGGCAAAGATTCGATCCTGCAGGACCTTGGTGGCCCGCAGCTCATCACGCCGGTGCACCAGGTAAACCTTGCTGGCAAACCGGCTCAGGAACAGGGCCTCTTCGGCAGCCGTGTCGCCACCACCGATAATCGCGACCGGCACATCCCGGAAAAAAGCGCCGTCGCAGGTGGCACAATACGAGACACCGCGACCGGTAAATTCGATTTCACCGGGAATCCCGAGTTTGCTCGGCTCGGCGCCGGTCGTGATAATCACGGCGCGGGTACGAACCTCTTTGATCATCGACTGTGACCAGTTTTTCCTTGCCGTGATCAACCAGGCCGGTGACTTCGCCGGTGATCGTTTCCAGGCCGAACTCCTGGCAGTGCTCCTGGAAACGCATCATCAGGTCAGGACCATCGATGCCTCCCGGGAAACCCGGATAGTTCTCAACTTTGGTGGTTGTCATCACCTGGCCGCCGAGGATCATGCGTTCCACCAGCAGGGTTTTGAGTTTGGCGCGAGAGGTATAAAGACCAGCAGTCAGCCCGGCCGGGCCACCACCGATAATCAGTACATCATAAAGGGTTTCACTCATTTGTCTTCGTCCTGTGTCCTTCTGTGAAATAGCTGCCGAAAATTGCCGGTCACCTTAACACAGCTCCTGCGAAAATGGAATCGCCATCATACTTGCTTTACCGGTGATCGGGAGCCTAGAATGGTGACAACAGGATAAAGCCGAAATCATGACCGAACAGACCACATCACCCCCTGACCACCAGGACCATGACCACGGGCATCACGACCATGGGCTGCTGGACCGCGGCATCACGCGCGGCTTCATTATCGCGATCGGCCTGACCGCGATTACCCTGATCGCCGAGCTGGTCGGTGGCTTCTGGACCAACTCCCTGGCCCTGCTCTCCGACGCCGCCCATGTCTTCATGGACCTGTTTGCCCTGGTCCTGTCACTGACGGCGATCCATCTGGCCAGGTTCCCGGCCAGCGATACCCGCACCTACGGCTGGCATCGCGCCGAGATATTCGCCTCGCTGATCAATGGTTCGACCCTGCTGCTGATCGCTTTCGGCATTCTCGGTGAGGCCTGGGGCCGCCTGATCCACCCCGAAGCGGTCAAGAGCAAGGAGATGTTCATCATCGCAACGATCGGCCTGGTCATGAACCTGGTTGCCGCCAGCCGCCTGCACGGCCACTCCCACGACGACCTCAACGTGCGCAGCGCCTTCCTGCACGTCCTCGGCGATGCGATTGCCTCGGTCGGCGTCATCATCGGCGGCATCATCATGCTTTACACCGGCTGGTTCATCATCGATGCCCTGATTTCCGTAGCGATCGTCCTGATCATCAGCTGGGGTGCGATCCGCATCCTTCGTGAAGCCGGGCATATCCTGCTGGAGGGCGTACCGTCGCACATCGACATCAACGAACTGGTTGCCAGGATGAAGGCCGTCACGGGTGTCAGCAATGTTCACCACCTGCACGTCTGGTCGATCTGTTCACACATCACGGCGCTGTCGGCACATATCGATGTCGAACCGGACTATCGCTTGCGCCAGAGTGAAATTATCGGTAATCTCGAGGAGCTGCTCGACCACGAGTTTCACATCACCCATACGACGCTGCAGGGCGAATGCTCGAAATGCACGACCGGGCCGGTGATCCAGCAGCTCAAGCACAGGCCGCGCAAATCGGCCCATGACGATCATCACATCCATCATCCACACTAGAGATTCCATGCGCCGTTTGATCAAACCGATTTTCTGGACCTTCCTGTTCCTGGTCATGTTGCTGGTCATCGACCAGTTCTTTGTCCAGGTGCCCCCGGTCCATCCTGCCCACGAAGCCGTCAGCAACTTCTACAAAGACTTCCGCGGCCGCCTGATCGACCTGACGTTCGGTGCCAGGAAAGCTGAGCCGGAATCCGTCGAAGCCGTCATCGAAAAACAACAGGCGGCAGAGAAAAAGGCCCCAACAGCCGGGACGACTGACAAAAAACCGGCCACACCGGCCAAGAGCAACTCACCTGCAAAATCACAACGCTACATCTACTCCGACGGCAAGGGCGAGCTGCACTTTGCCGATTCGCTCGAAGAGGTGCCGGACAAATACCGCGGGCAGGCACAACCTATGGGGGAATAACAGGGGCTGACGCTGGAGGCTGGAGCGCTGGAGGCTGGAGGCTGGAGGCTGGAGGCGAAAAGGATAAAGGGTGGCAGATTCAAGTCTGTCACCCTTTTTAATTTCAAGAATTGATTTTTAGCTTTTTCCCGCTCACGCGCCACGCGCTACTCGCTTCACAGGCAGTTTCCCGTAAACCTCCGGCCGACGATCATCGTAACAGCGAATCTGTGCGCGGTAATCCAGCATCTCCTGATAATCGAAAGTTGCCACCAGCTCGGTGTCGGTATCACCACCCTCGGCGAGCACCTCGCCACGCGCTGACAGCAGCAGGCTCATACCGAAGAAATCGAGCTTGCCCTGGATGCCGCAACAGTTCGCGGCCACAACAAACAGTTGGTTCTCCATCGCCCTGGCCCGCAGCAAAGTCCGCCAGTGCTCCTGGCGGGGCCTGGGCCACTCGGCCGGCAGACAGATAATCTCGGCTCCTTCCAGGGCCATCTTGCGAAACAGCTCGGGGAAGCGCAGGTCGTAGCAGATGGCGATGCCGAGCCGACCGACCGAAGTCGAAACGACCAGCGTCCTGTCCCCGGGAGAGAGGAAGCGGTCCTCTCCCATGGTCGAGAACATGTGCAGCTTACGGTAACTGTCTACAATCTCACCCCGGTCAATTACATAGGCGGTATTATAAATCCGGTCATCAACCTTCTCCGGCAGGCTGCCGACCACAACCATACCGAGCTGTGCAGATCTGGCGGAAATCGCATCCAGAACTCTTGGCGTTTCTTCGGCATGTTTTGCAAGCCGCTTGTAATCGTATCCTGCACTCCACATCTCCGGCAGGACCGCCAGCTGCACATTCTGTTTTGCCGCACGCTCGAGTCCGGCTACGGCTTTGGACAGGTTCCGATCAACATCACCAAGCGCGATATTGAACTGGACAGCTGCCGCACACAGTCTCTTATCCATGAAACCTCCGCATATAAAACAAGGTTTTACAAAAACTCTGCGTAACTTAGCGTAACCCTGCATAACCTCTGCAAGGAGCTTGACAGGTGATTATATGCGAGTCGCAAAAGACACACAAGAACTCCATGATGTATCGGGTTTATCTTGACCGGAACTCAGAAATCATGCTATGACGTGTGGCATTTTGGTAGCTAGACTGATGTTCTAGTTGCCTGCAATTTAATGCCATGTTCCGCATGCAGCTTTTATGTTTGACACCAGTTGGGCCAGCCGAGAGAGATGAAAACCAAAGTCGCCACATTTGTAATAATGTTGATCTTCTGGGTCGTCTTGTCAGGCATGTTCGACGCCTTTCACCTGACCCTTGGCGTGATCTGCTGCATGCTGGTCGCCCATTTCAGCCATGATCTGCTCTTTTACGGTGACGCCAAGTCGACCTGGGGGCGGGGCCTTCTTGGTGTAATCACTTACCTGCCGTGGCTCTTCTACCAGATCATTCTGGCCAACCTCGAGGTGGCATACGTGGTCCTTCATCCTCGGATGCTCGACAAGATCGACCCCCACGTCATCCGCTTCAAGACCAAACTCAAGCGTCCGATATCCAAAGTGACCTTTGCCCAGTCGATCACCCTGACTCCCGGCACCATAACGGTCAGCATCCATGACGACAAATTTTCCGTTTACGCTCTGACCCGCAGGGCCAGTGATGCCTTGCCCGGCGAAATGGAAGAGCGTGTGGCCCGCGCACTGGAGTCCGGAAAGTGATGCACTCGTTCTTTCTCGCCACGGCGATCGCACTGGTCGTCCTGATGATCCTGAGCCTGCTGCGCGCATTGATCGGCCCGACTATCCTCGACCGGATTCTTGGCGGCAACGTGATCGGCACCAAAACCACAGTGCTGCTCTTGCTGATCGGTCTGCTCTATGACGACCTGGGTATGTTCGTTGACATCTCCATTGCCTACGCCCTGCTCAACTTTATCGCCACGCTTGGTGCCACCAAATTCTTCCTGCGGCGCCTCGACATCTTCATGGAGAAACAGGAACAGGAGGAGAGTTCATGACGATCCTGTCAATTCTCGCCGCTATCCTGATCCTGCTGGGGCTATTCTTTTTCTTTGCCGGGACCGTCGGCATCCTGCGTCTGCCTGACTTCTACACCCGCCTGCACGCTGCCGGAAAATGTGACTCCCTGGCGGCGATGCTGATGATTTGCGGGATAGCGATATACAACCTGCAGCCGTTCAGTTTTGCTGCACTTCTGATCAGCCTCAAGCTGTTCCTGGTGGCTGCGTTTGTCTTCATCGCCAACCCGACGGCGACTCATGCGATCACCGAGGCAGCACTGGTCCTGGGCGTCAAACCGTGGAAACGGACGGAGAAGAAAAGACCATGATCTGGCAACTTGACCTCATGATTCTGACCCTGGTCGTGGCGTGTGCCCTGGTGACGATCAACATCAAGGACCTGCTCGGCGCGTCGGTCGTATTCGGCATCTACTCCTTCATGATGTGCCTGTTGTGGGCCGAGATGGGCGCCGTCGACGTCGCCTTCACCGAGGCAACCGTTGGTGCCGGCGTCAGCACCATCTTCTTTATCTCAGCTATCTTCAAAACCACCAGAAGGAGCAAAGATTGAAAGGCCTGGCATTGCTCGCAACCCTGGTTACCGGGGCCCTGCTGCTGTACGGGACCGGAGATTTTCCACCTTGGGGAGATCCCCAGGACCCGGCCAGCACCTATCTCTCTCCGGTCTATATTGAGAAGGCCGTCGAACAGACTCACGTGCCGAATATCGTCACTGCGATTCTCGGCGATTATCGGGGCTACGACACCATGTTCGAAACCGTGGTTATCTACTGTGCCGGCATGGCTGTGCTCAGCGTCCTGCGCAGAAACAGGGAAGATGAAGAGTGAGAGACATCAACGAACATACTCCCGGTGAGGACCTGATCATCAAAACCGCAGTGCGGCTGATGGTTCCCTTTGCCCAACTGTTCGGCCTCTACGTTATCGTTCACGGTCACTACAGCCCGGGGGGCGGTTTCCAGGGTGGCGTCATCCTCGGTGCTGCATTCATCATGCTCGCTCTGGCTTTTGACATAAAGACTTCCCAGCAATACATGACCATCAGGGTCAATACGGTTTTCAACAACCTTGGCGCGGCGATTTTTGTCGGAGTCGGCGCCCTTTGTGCCATTTTCGGCGGACTGTTTCTCGATTACAGTGCACTCGACAAGCTGATCCCGATGGGACCGGTCGAATGGCGCTCGTTCGGTATTTTCCTGGTTGAAGTCGGCGTCGGCTTCACGGTCATGAGTATTATGGTCCTGCTCTACTGGAATCTCAGTTCCGGCGGAGCGATGGATGAGGGATTGTAGTATGGAAGCGGTCATCGGCGAAATCGTCGCCAAATATAATTACTGGATTTACGTCGTGCTGATGATGATCGGCTTCTACGCCATGATCGGCAAGCGCAACCTGGTCAAGAAACTGCTTGGCATGAACATCTTCCAGACGGCCATCATCCTCTTCTTTGTTTCTATCGGCGTCAAGAAGGGCGGTGGCATCCCCATCGTCGACAAGTATCAGGCCCTCGCAGGTGGCGTTGACGCGGCCACCGTGGTCAATCCGTTGCCGCACGTCCTGATGCTGACGGCTATCGTTGTCGGGGTAAGCGTCACCGGCGTGGCCTTGGCCGTTCTGATCCGTATCCATGAAGAGTTCGGCACCCTGGAAGAAGACGAGATCCTGGAGAAGCTGCGGCAATGAGTACTCCCAATCTACACCTCTTCGTCCTGGTCGTGCCACTACTCTCGGCCCTGGCCGTGAACCTCTGGGGGCGGAACAACCGCCAGATGATTGCACCACTGGTCCTCGGTTCCCTGGCCTTCTCGGTCCTCGGTTCAATCGTCGTCATGGGCAACGTGCTCAGGCATGGCACGATCAGCTACACGGTTGGCAACTGGCAGCCGCCCTTTGGCATCGAACTGATTATCGACCCTTTGAGCGCCATGATGATGGTCCTGATTTCCGTCGTGGCCCTGCTCGCCTCCTTCTCGTCCCTGAAAAGTGCCGAACAGGAGCTCCCCGGCAGGGAAGCTTTCTTCTTTACCCTCTACCTGATTCTCATCGCCGGGCTGCATGGTCTGGTCCTGACCGGTGATGCTTTCAACCTCTACGTCCTGCTTGAGATCACATCGATCACCTCTTATGGCCTGATCGCCATGGGCCGCGGGCGGGCGGCACTTTCCAGCTTCAACTACATCATCATGGGTACGATCGGTGCCTGCTTCTATCTGCTCGGCGTCGGCTACATCTACATTCTCACCGGCACCCTGAACATGGCCGATATCGCTCGCATCCTGCCAACCCTGAACGCTCCGGTCGCCACAACCACGGCGATCGCTTTCGTCCTGGTCGGGCTGTGGGTCAAGATGGCGTTCTTCCCATTACACGCCTGGCTCCCCAACGCCTACAGCCACGCGCCGACCGGGGCCGGCACCATGGTGGCACCGCTGATGACCAAGGTCACCGTCTACCTGATGATCCGGGTCATCCTGAACGTCTATACCCCGGCGCTGGTCTTCACGCACGACTGGGTCACCAACGGCGTCATGTGGGCGGCCGCCATCGCTATAGTCTGCGGCTCGGCGCTGGCACTTGGCCAAAAAGACCTGCGACGTATGTTGACCTATATCATCATCGCAGAAGTCGGCTATATGGTTGGCGGAGTCTTCCTGGCCAACAGCAATGGCCTCACCGGCGCGATCCTGCACATCGTCAATGATTCCCTGATGACCCTCTGCCTGTTCCTGGTGGTTGCGGCGATTATTTACCGACAGGGCACGGTCTCGCTGGATTCACTGCAGGGGATCTTCCGCCGCATGCCGATCACCATGGCAGCCTTCACCCTGGGGGCCTTTGCCATGATCGGCGTACCTCCGACCTGCGGCTTCTTCAGCAAGTGGTACCTGATCCTCGGCGGTATCGATGGTGGTCACTGGGAATTCGTCATCGCCCTGGTGGTCAGCAGCCTGATTAACGTGATCCTCTTCTTCAGGATTATAGAGCTGGCCTATTTCGGTTCCCTGGCCGATGGCGAACATCACGAGCATGGCAGCACAGAGCGCCACGAAGCTCCCTGGTGGATGCTCAAGCCGCTGGTCATCACAGCCGTACTCCTGATCGTTGTCGGCTTCAGCACCGGGCCCCTGATAAATAACGTCATCAGCCTGATTATCCCGGCTGGTTTTTGAGGACGTTCTGAGATTGATATGACGCCGACACTATCCATATGGCCGCTGATCGCAATCCTGGTCTCCCTGCTGGGAGCCCTGCCGATCATGCTCTCCGCCCGCCAGCCGAACCTGCGTGAAAGCTGGACGATCCTGATCGCGCTGGTCAAACTGAGTATTGTCGCCTCACTGCTCCCGGGAGTTCTCAAAGGCGGCAGCTACGTATTCACCATTGCACAGGTCCTGCCAGGGGTGCCGATCGAGTTGCGCGTCGATGCGCTGGGGATGATTTTTGCCCTGGTCGCCTCCTTCCTCTGGCTGTTCACCTCGATCTATTCGATCGGTTACATGCGGGCTCTCGACGAGCATGCCCAGACTCGCTACTTCGCCTCCTTCGCCGTGGCTATTTCAGCAACCATCGGCATTGCGTTTTCCGCCAACCTGCTGACCATGTACCTCTTCTACGAGATGCTGTCGCTCTCGACCTACCCTCTGGTCACACATCATCAAGACGCTGAAGCCAGAGCCTCAGGCCGCAAGTATCTGACCTACATCCTCGGCACATCGATCGGGCTGGCCCTGCCGGCCATGATTATGACTTATGCCGCAGCCGGCACCCTCGACTTTACCCAGGGCGGAATTCTGGCCGGCAAAGCCTCGCCGGAGCTTCTGGCCCTGCTGCTGGTACTGTTCCTGTTCGGTTTTGCCAAAGCCGGCTTGATGCCGTTTCATGGTTGGCTACCGGCAGCAATGGTGGCGCCGACCCCGGTCAGTTCGTTCCTGCATGGCGTGGCCGTGGTCAAGGCCGGTGTCTTTGCGATCTTCCGTATCATTTTTCATATTCTTGGCCCTGAGACGCTGCAGTTGGCCCATCTCGGTTCCCTGATCACCTATATCGCTGCTGTGACCATACTGGTTGCCTCCCTGATCGCGCTGACTCAGGACAGCATGAAACGCCGATTGGCCTACTCTACCATCGGTCAACTTGCCTACATGGTGCTCGGCGCCGGCATGCTCTCGGCGACCGGCATGCTCGGCGGAGTCATGCACCTTGCGATGCACGCCTTCGGCAAGATCACACTTTTCTTCTGCGCAGGTGCGATCTATGTCGCCAGCAAGAAGAAAAATATCAGCCAGATGAACGGGTTGGGGAAGCGTATGCCGATCACCTACCTGGCCTTTTTCCTGGGTTCTCTGAGTATTATCGGCATGCCGCCGCTGGGGGGCTTTATCAGCAAATGGAATATGCTGATCGGTGCCGTAGAAGGAGAACAGCTGGTTTTGATCGTGGTGCTGCTGGTCAGCTCCCTGCTCAACGCTGCCTATTTCTTCCCGATTGTCTACCGCGGTTTCTTCGCGCCAGCAACGGATGGTGAAGGGGACCGGATCAAGGAGGCGCCACTCTTCTGCCTGATTCCACTGTCGGTGACGGCCCTTGTTTCACTGGCCTTGTTCTTCTTCCCCGACACCCTGGTGCAATTGGCGCGTATGGCCCTTGGAACCTGGTAATCTCTGGAATCTGAGCGGGGCCGATGTAAAGCAAACCGGTTCCTGAAGTTTGGGAGAGCATATGACGGATATACACGAACAAGACGACCATCAAGACCACGCAGAAGACGGTCCGATGATCCTGGCCCATGAGCCAGTCGAAGGCTACCGGACCATCTTTTACATCTGCATTACCATCGGCATCCTCTACCTGGCCTTTGTATTCTGGCAGACCTTGTAAGGAGCAAACGGATGTCCAAACAACCGATTAACATGGACGAAGAACTGAGGATGTTTGACAAGCCCGAAAACGTCAAACGCCTGCTGAAAATTTTCTATGCCTGCGTAGTCGTGTCTCTGGCGATTGACATCTTCTATCACAAGCACGGCATCTTCACCTGGGAAAGCTTCTTCGGTTTCTACTCGGCCTACGGTTTTGTCGCTTGTGTCATTCTGGTGATCGTAGCCAAATATATATTGCGGCCTTTAGTCATGCGTAAAGAGGGTTATTATAATGATTAATGCCTTGCCGCCAGCAACGATACTGATTCTTGGTGGGCTACTGGTCCCGCTTTTCAAGGGACGCACCCGGCAGGCGTTGCTACTGCTGCTGCCGGTGATCAGCTTTATCAACCTGCTGCAGCTAGCACACGGCAGTTACTGGATCTATCCGTTTTTAAGTGACCAGATCATTCTGGCCAGGGTTGACAAACTGAGCCTGATCTTCGGTTACATCTTCCATCTGGTCGCCTTCCTCTCGGCACTCTATGCCCTGCATGTTGATGACGCCGTGCAGAATGTTGCCGGGACCGTTTACGCTGGAGCAGCGATTGGCGCGATCTTCGCCGGTGACATGTTCACCCTCTTTGTGTTCTGGGAGATGCTCACGATCAGTGCTACTTTCCTGATCCTGG
Organism: uncultured delta proteobacterium; assembly: GCA_963723355.1. GTDB lineage: Bacteria > Desulfobacterota > Desulfuromonadia > Desulfuromonadales > BM103 > JAFDBW01. The sequence continues at coordinate 25,743 of CAVRQQ010000003.1, read as the reverse complement.
CACGCCGTACCGAGCGGGCCCTCGGGGCCGGTTTCCGCTACTTCATGGTCCACGTCGCGGGGGGGCTCTGCCTGCTGGCCGGGATCATCATGCACGTTTCCCAGACCGGTTCAGCGGCCTTTGACCTGATTGGTCTGGGGACAACCGCCTCGTGGTTTATCTTCGTCGGTATCGGCGTTAACTGTGCCTGGCCGTTTCTGCACCCCTGGCTGACCGATGCCTACCCCGAGGCGACCATCACCGGCACCATCTTTCTTTCGGCGTTCACCACCAAGACAGCGATCTATGCCCTGGCCCGGGCCTTCCCCGGCACCGAGGAATTGATCTTCATTGGCGGAGCCATGGCGGCTTTCCCGATCTTCTACGCGGTCATCGAAAATGATCTCCGGCGAGTCCTGGCCTACAGCCTGATCAACCAGGTCGGCTTCATGGTGGTCGGCATCGGTATCGGCACCGCCCTCTCCATTAACGGCGCCGTTGCTCATGCCTTCAACGACCTTCTCTTCAAGGGACTGCTTTTTATGACTATGGGCGCGGTCATGTACCGCACTGGCAAAATCAACGCCACCGACCTTGGCGGCCTTTACAAATCAATGCCCTGGACCTGCGGTTTCTGCATTGTCGGCGCAGCCTCAATCTCGGCCTTCCCGCTGTTTTCCGGTTTCGTCAGTAAATCAATGGTCATGGAGGCTGCGGCCCACGGCGATATGCGCTGGCTCTGGTTCATCCTGCTGTTTGCTTCGGCCGGGGTCTTTCACCATGCCGGCATCAAGATCCCCTTCTTCGCCTTCTATTCACATGACTCAGGCATCCGCTGCAAAGAAGCACCGAAACATATGCTGCTGGCAATGGGCATCTCGGCATTACTCTGCATTCTGATCGGTTGCTTCCCGCAATACCTTTACAGCATGCTGCCTTACGCCACTGATTACCAGCCCTACTCGATCAGCCATGTGCTGGCACAGTCTCAGTTACTGATCTTCTCGGCCCTGGCTTTCACCCTGCTGCTGCTTGCAGGCATCTACCCGGCCGAGATTCGTTCTGTCAATGTCGACGCCGACTGGATTTACCGCAAAGGCGGTCGCCAGATTTACCGCTTCTGCAGGTGGGCTTTCGACGGCATCAACGAGTGGGCGAACCGCATCTTCGCCCAGCAGCTCCCGAAGCTGCTGGCCCATTTCTTCGAAGAGCCGGGCGGCAATCTGCAGCGCTACGGCTACCGGCTCTGGGTCGAATCCAGCGGAATTGCGGATCATCACGAAAAGGTCGACCAGGACATTGATCGGCGCAGCCGCAGTGCGACCTATCCGGTCGGCGTGAGCGTCCTGCTGGCCGTCGTCATCCTGACCCTGGTATCCACGTTCCTTTACCTGCGCTAGGGCACCTCACCGGCTGCCCCTGCCACAACGACGGCAGGCTTGCATGGTCGGTCTTTATCTGCATATCCCTTTTTGTCATCGCAAGTGCGTGTACTGCGATTTCTATTCGGTCGAAGCCGCCACGGCAGAACTGCAGAGCTATCCCGACCTGCTCATCAGGCACCTTGAGCGGGTCGCCGGACAAGGCCGCTGGCAACGCCCCTTCGACACCATCTATTTTGGCGGCGGAACCCCGTCACTACTTTCCCCGCAATCGATCGATGCAATCCTGCAGGCAATCGGCCGCCATTACTCCCTGGCAAGCGATATCGAAATCTCCCTGGAAGCAAATCCGGGGACAGTCACCATCGACAGCCTGACCGGCTATCGCTCGGCCGGCATCAACCGTCTCTCGCTGGGACTGCAGAGCTGCAATGACCGGCTGCTGAAAGGGCTAGGGCGGTTGCATGACCGTCGCCAGGGGCTGCAGAGCTTCGCATGGGCACGACAGGCCGGTTTTGACAACATCTCCCTGGACCTGATGTTTGCCTTGCCGGGCCAGATCCCGTGACGATCTCGAAGAAGAGCTGCAGATCTATCTCGACCTGGCCCCGGAACATTTCTCCTGCTACGGGCTGACCGCCGAACCGGGCACACCACTGCACGCAAGCGTCGCTTCCGGAGCGTTGTCCCTGCCGGACGAAGACCAGTATGCCGACAGCTTCATGCTGCTTCATGACCGGCTGAACGCAGCGGGCTATACGCATTACGAGATTGCCAATTATGCCCGCGACGGCTTCGACTGTCGGCACAATCATCGGCTACTGGCAGCGCCTTCCCTACCTGGGCATCGGCGCCGGGGCGCACTCTTTTCTGGACGACGGCTGGGGCAGCCGCTGGGACATTGCAGCAGACCTGCCGGGTTACCGCCAGGCGCTGCAGACCGGTACGGAACCGATGACCTGCCTGGAAACCTTCGATCGTGAATCCGCTTTACGCGAAACCATCTACCTGGCGTTACGCACCCGGCGGGGCGTCGCCGATGACGAGCTCCGGCAGCGCTTCGGCTGCACCCTGGCAGACCGTTTCCCGGAGGCGATCGAAGCCTGCGGACAATCGCTGGAGAATGCACGCCGGCCGCTGGTCTCTGGCCCCGTCCGGCTGGCTCCTTTTCGACCACCTGGTCCAGAATTTTCTTTAAAATCAAAGCTCTGATAAAAACGCTTTGCTTACCTTGACAAAGCCCATATGCGTTGTTATCTTGACCGTGCTTTTGGCACTCAGGCAAAGCGAGTGCTAAGTCAATTCGCGGGCCGGTTTAACCGGCTTGAGTTTTTTGCACGGAGCATATTATGGCAAAGGCCCTGACCGATCGCTGCCAGCAAATCCTGGAAGCGATCATTGAAGAATACATAGCGACCGCCCAGCCGGTCGGCTCCAAGGCTTTGACGCAGAACCACGGCATCAGTCTTTCGCCGGCGTCGGTGCGCAATGTCATGGCAGAGCTGGAAGATCTCGGCTACCTCGCATCACCCCACACCTCGGCCGGACGCATCCCTACGGAGAAGGGTTATCGTTTCTATGTGGACACCCTGCTGCGGGTCAGCGACCTGGACACCCGACAGAAGGACCAGATCGAAATGAAGTACCGACGGCACGGTCTGCAGATGGCCGACATGCTGCGTGAAGCCAGCCGCACCCTGTCTTCCTTCTCACATCACACCGGGCTGGTGATGATCCCGCGCCTGAAAGTCACGGTTTTCCGGCATATCGAGTTCGTCAAGCTCTCTTCCCGCCAGGTACTGGTGGTCTTCGTCACCCAGTCCGGCATGGTCCAGAACAAGCTGGTGGAGGTCGACGAGGAACTCTCGCCCAGTGAGCTGGAACAGATCACGAATTACCTGAACCGGACCATGAGCGGTATGAGCATCCAGGAAGTACGGGCCAGGATTATTGCTGAAATGGCCGAAGAAAAAGCCCTGTACGACCATCTGCTGCGGCGTGCTTTCGCGCTCTCCAGCGCTGCCCTCGGTGATGAAACCGACGGAGACGTGATCATCGACGGGACCAGCTACTTCCTCGAGCAGCCTGAATTTTCCGACCTGCGGCAGATGAAAAATATCGTTCAGGCTTTCGAACAGAAGAGCATGCTGGTCGACCTGCTCGACCGTGGCACAGACGCCGTAGGCGTGCAGGTCATCATCGGCAGCGAAACGCAATACCATGAACTTTCCGGCTGCAGCCTGATTACCGCAGCCTATTCCGGCAAACGCGGCAGCCTTGGCACCCTCGGCGTCATCGGTCCGAACCGCATGCCCTACTCAACGATTATTCCGATTGTCGATTACACGGCGAATTTGATCAGTCGCCTGCTGGATACAGAAAACGATTAGGAGACTTAAAGCATTGGCGAAGAAAAAGAATCAGCCGGCTGCAGAGGAGCCGGAAATAATTACCGAGCAGGAGCAGGGAAACCCTGACGAAGCAATTGTCGCGGAGACCGAAGAAGAGACTGATCCCCTGCAAAAGCTCATGCAGGAAATCGTAGTGGCCAAGGAAGAAGCTGGCAAGAACTGGGATTTGTACCTGCGCGAGCGGGCTGACCTGGAAAATGCCCGCAAGCGCCATCAGCGCGACCGCGAAGAGGCGATCCGCTTTGCCAACGACCGTCTGCTCAGGGAGATGATCCCGGTCCTCGACAACCTCGAGCGCGCAGTCGGGCATGCCGAGCAGGGCGACGACGACAACCAGGGTCTCCTGGAAGGTGTCAACATGACGATCAACCAGTTCCGCAAGGTGCTGGAGGATTTCGGCGTCAAGCCGATCAATGCCCTCGGCGAGGATTTCGACCCGAACCTGCACCAGGCCATGGGGCAGGTTGAGACAACGGACCAGGCACCGAACACGGTCATCAGTGAATTCCAGAAGGGCTACCTGCTCAATGACCGCCTGCTGCGTCCGTCGCTGGTCATGGTTGCCAGGGCTCCGAACGGAGCGACTGAAGACCAGGACGCTGAGGCCACCGGAGAATAATCAACGGGCAGCAGGACTGTCCGCTCAAACACACAACATACCGAATCGTTAAGGAGGATTCTTATCATGAGCAAAGTAATTGGCATCGACCTGGGGACAACCAACTCCTGCGTCGCTGTAATGGAAGGCGGCGAGCCGATAGTTATCGCCAACTCCGAAGGGACCCGCACCACACCGTCGATGGTGGCCTTCACCGAAAGCGGTGAGCGCCTGGTCGGTCAGCAGGCGAAACGCCAGGCGGTCACCAACCCCGAGAACACGCTGTTCGCCATCAAGCGCCTGATCGGCCGCAAGTTCAATTCGGAGGCGGTCAAGAAGGATATCGAGATCAGCCCGTTCAAGATTATCAAGGCCGACAACGGCGATGCATGGGTTGAGGTGCGCGACAAGAAATACAGCGCGCCGGAAATCTCTGCCATGGTCCTGCAGAAGATGAAGCAGACCGCGGAAGACTACCTGGGCGAGACGGTCACCGATGCAGTCATCACCGTCCCGGCCTACTTCAATGACTCCCAGCGCCAGGCCACCAAGGATGCCGGCAAGATCTCCGGCCTGAATGTGCTGCGGATCATCAACGAGCCGACCGCGGCTGCCCTGGCCTACGGCCTTGACAAAAAAGAAGAGGAAAAGATCGCTGTCTTCGACCTCGGCGGCGGCACTTTCGATATCTCCATCCTCGAGCTTGGCGACGGCGTCTTCGAGGTCAAGTCGACCAACGGCGACACCTTCCTCGGCGGCGAGGACTTCGACCAGCTGATCATCGACTATGTCGCTGACGAGTTCAAGAAAGAGCAGGGGATCGACCTGCGCAGCGACAAGATGGCGTTGCAGCGGCTCAAGGAAGGCTCGGAAAAAGCCAAGTGCGAGCTGTCTTCCTCGATGGAAACGGATATCAATCTGCCCTTTATCACAGCCGATGCCTCGGGCCCGAAGCACCTCAACATCAAGCTGACCCGCGCCAAGCTCGAAAGCATCTGCGGCAAGCTGCTCGACAAGCTGACCGGTCCCTGCAAGACAGCCCTCAAGGACGCCGGCCTGTCCGCCTCCGATATCGACGACGTCATCCTGGTCGGCGGCATGACCCGCATGCCGGCCGTGCAGGAGAAGGTCAAGGAGATCTTCGGCAAGACCCCCAACAAGGGCGTCAACCCGGATGAAGTGGTTGCCATCGGCGCGGCGATCCAGGGTGGCGTACTCAAGGGTGACGTCAAGGACGTGCTGCTGCTCGACGTCACGCCGCTCTCACTGGGCATCGAGACCCTCGGCGGCGTCATGACCAAGCTGATCGAGAAGAACACCACGATCCCGTGCAAAAAGAGCCAGGTCTTTTCCACCGCGGCCGACAATCAACCTGCCGTTTCGGTGCATGTCCTGCAGGGCGAGCGTGAGATGGCCAACGACAACAAGACGATCGGCCGCTTCGAACTGGCCGACATCCCGCCTGCGCCGCGCGGCGTACCGCAGATCGAGGTGACCTTCGACATCGATGCCAACGGCATCCTCAACGTCGGCGCCAAGGACCTCGGCACCGGCAAAGAGCAGTCGATCCGCATCACTGCATCATCGGGTCTATCGGAGGACGAGATCGACCAGATGGTCAAGGATGCCGAGATGCATTCCTCCGAAGACAAGAAGAAGCGTGAACTGATCGAAACCCGCAACCAGGCGGACAGCCTGGTCTACACGACCGAAAAAGCAGTCAAGGAGCATGGCGAAAAGCTCGATGAGGACACCAAAAAAGCGATAGAAAGCGCCCTGGAAGACCTCAAGAAAGCCATGGAAGGCGACGATCCGGAAGCGATCAAGAGCAAGACCGAAGCTCTCGCGACCGCATCGCAGAAACTGGGTGAGGTTCTGTACCAGCAGGCCCAGAGCGAAGCGGCAGCCGGCGGCGAAGGTGAAGCTGAAGGCGGCGACCAGAAAGACGATGTCGTCGATGCCGAATTCGAAGAAGTCGACGAAGAAGAAAAAAAGTAACCCGGTAAGGGATACAGGGCCAAGGGTGCAGGGCGATGATCTATCGCCCCGCTCACCCTTGGCCTTTACCCTTTCTGCCGCAAGGACTATGTTTTGGCCAAACGCGATTATTATGAAATTCTCGAGGTCAACCGCAACGCCAGCGAAACAGAGATCAAAAAGGCCTACCGCAAGCTGGCGCTGAAGTGTCACCCCGACAAGAACCCCGGTGACAAAGCGGCCGAGGAACGTTTCAAGGAACTCTCCGAAGCCTACGCCGTTCTCTCAGACGGGCAGAAACGCGCCCTCTATGATCAGTACGGCCATGCCGGCATCGATCAGCAGGGTGGCTTCGGTTTCTCCTCAGGCGGTTTTGGCGGCACTCCTTTCGAGGATATCTTCGGCGACATCTTCGGCGACATCTTCGGCGGCGGGACCAGCCGGCGCGGCGGTGGGCGGCGCGGCGATGACCTGCGCTACAACCTGTCCATCACCTTTGAGGAAGCCGCTTTCGGCCTGGAAACCAAGATCAAGGTTCCCCGGCACCACACCTGCGAAACCTGCAAGGGCAGTGGCGCCAGGCCGGGAACCAGCGCCGAGACCTGCCGGACCTGTTCCGGCAATGGCCAGGTGCGCTTTCAGCAGGGCTTCTTCTCCCTGACCCGCCCCTGCCCGGATTGCAACGGTGAAGGCAAAAAGATTGCCGACCCATGCGGCGACTGCCGGGGCACCGGCCTGACCCGCGGCCAAAAGACCCTTTCCCTGAAAATCCCTGCTGGGGTAGAATCGGGGAACCGGCTGAAGATGAACGGTGAAGGCGAGCCTGGCTCCAAGGGCGGCCCGCCAGGCGACCTTTACGTGGTGATCACCGTCAAGGAGCATTCGATCTTTCAGCGTGAGGGGAACGACCTCATCTGCGAGATTCCGGTCTCCTTTCCCCAGGCGGCTCTCGGCTGCGAACTTGACGTTCCGACCCTCGAAGGCAAGGTCAAGCTGAAGGTTCCGGCCGGCACCCAAAGCGGCAAGATATTTAAACTGAACGGCAAGGGGATACCGGTTTTACAGGGTTACGGTCGCGGTGACGAGCTGGTCATCGTGCGGGTGGAGACACCGACCAAGCTGACCTCCCGCCAAAAGGAGCTGCTCGATGAATTTGCCAGGGAAGCCGGTGAGGATATCCACCCGATGGGAAAAAGCTTTTTCGACAAAGTCAAGGAGCTGTTCGACTGATGCGCTTTAGAACTGCGACGGTCTGTTTGCTGCTGTTGCTGAGCTTCGGTGTCTGCACTGCTCTCGCTCAACCGACAGTATCGTCACAGGCTGACATTGCCATGCAGAGGGCGCTGGACCATTATCACGCCGGCAAGCTTAATGAGGCCGCCGGTCTGCTGCGCGGCTTTGTCGTCAGCCAGTCCGATTCAGACCGGATCAATCAAGCCTACTATTACCTGGCCCTCGTCCATCGCGACCTCGATGAAGCTTCGATAGCCCTGGATTACCTGGACCGGATCGACCCGACCTCCACCAGTCCGGCCAGTACCCTGCTGCAGGCCGAGTTGCTCCTGAAGATGGGTGATGCCGCCCGGGTCGTCTACAACTTGCGGCAAATCAACACGGAGACCTGGCCGCTACAGCAGCGCCAGCAACACGCCCTTGCCCTCGCCGAGGGATTTCTGGCCCTGGACGAACCGCACAAGGCCCTCTACTTCTACCAGCAGGCGATGCTCGTTGAGGGTGCCGTTTCTCCACGTGACGTCCTGGCACGTATCTATAAGCTGCTTAGTGATCGTTTCAACGAGGCAGACCTCGCCGAAGCAGCGTTCATGTATAACGACAGCCCGGTGGCCTACCTGGCTATGCTGCAGCTCGGCTGGCGCGCCCTGGCAGCAGATCAGAAAGAGCGCGCCCGGCAATGGGCCGCGTCCGCAATGCAAGCGCCGATCGGCTTCGCCTATCGTGAAGAAGCCCTGGCGCTGCAATCGCAGCTCAGCGACCCCACTCAACTGCAACGAGCCATCGGCGTCCTGCTGCCGTTAAGCGGCCGCTACGCCGCCTTCGGCGAACGAGTGAAGAAGGGGATGGAGTTGGCGATGGAGACCTTCCGCCCGAATATTCCGGTGCGCCTGATCTTCCGCGACACGGCCGGGGATGAGACGATCGCCGCCCAGCAGGTTGCCGAGCTGGCGATCAGTGACCGGGTCATGGGCATTGTCGGCCCGCTGGTCGGCAATGCCGCCCAGGGTGCCACCGTCCGGGCCAACCAGGAACGCATCCCCCTGCTGACCATGTCCCAGCGAGAAGGGCTGGCGGCCGCGAGCCTCTACGTCTTCCGCAATTCCCTGACCGCGGAGTTGCAGGTCCGGGCTCTGCTAGACTACGCCATGGAAGAGCGCGGACTTTCGACCTTTGGTATCATGTACCCGCAAACTCGCCAGGGAGAAAATTTCGCCGTGCTCTTCCAGGACGAAGTCTGGCGCCGCGGTGGTGAGATCGTCGCCGTGCAGAGTTACCAGACGGACCAGACCGACTTCCGCTACCAGGTCCGCCTGTTGCAGGGACTCGACCCCGATGCGTCCGACGAGGAAGAGGATCCTGTCGATTCGGAAAGCTCCGGCGATGCCGGAGAAGAGGAAAAAACCCCGCCACCCTTCGAAGCGCTGTTCGTCCCGGACTACTCCGACAGGATCAGCCTGATTGCACCTCAAATCGCCTTCTACGGGCTGGAAGATATTCAACTGCTCGGCACCAACGGCTGGAACGATACCGAGCTACCGCGCCTGGCCAAACAATTTGTCGAAGGCGCCGTGTTCACCGACAGCTTCTTCCTGCACAGCCGCTACCCCTTCGTACAGGAGTTCGTGGCAGATTATTTCAACCGCTTTGGCGAAGAGCCGACCATTCTCGAAGCCCAGGGCTACGATATCGCCGGGATCATGCTGACCCTGCTCAACGACCCCGGGATCGCCAGCCGCGAGGACCTTCGCCGTGCCCTGTCGCAACTGCAGAACTTCCCCGGGGTGACCGGCGCCACACGCTTTGACCTGGTCGGCGAAGCCGACAAGATCCTCTTTCTGCTGCAGATCCAGAAAGGTGTGATCGTTCAAATCAACTAGGTCGCCACCGGACCAGCCAACCCAACCCGTTCACGACAGTTGAAACGCCCCTGAGAATCATTCTTTCGGGGACCTGGTTTACCTTAATCGTGCATCTGGCTGCCGAGAAAAACCCTTTACAGTCAAACGTTCTTTGGTGTATTTTGCCTGTTCTGCGGAGAGGTGACCGAGCGGCCGAAGGTGCACGACTGGAAATCGTGTGTACTGAAAGGTACCGAGGGTTCGAATCCCTCCCTCTCCGCCATTTCTTTTCAAACTGATTACAAATCAACGCAAAAATGCAATCAAGGCGCAGTGCTCAGGCCTTTTTCCTGATAGACTTGACTGATTATTTGCGTTAAACGTTTTTGGTTCTCCGGCCATGGCGTATATTTGCCGTCAGAAGTGACAGCCGGGTCCCGCGCAACGGACGGCCGTGAACTCCGTCAGGCCCGGAAGGGAGCAGCGGCAGCGGCCTCAGCCGTGTGCCGCGGGGGTGCCTGGCTGTCACTTGTGCCGGCAAGTCGCCGGTTGCGGTTTGCTCCTAACCTGAAGCCGAACTGAGAGACCATGGCCTACCTGGTACTCGCCCGTAAGTGGCGGCCACAAAACTTCGCCGACCTGATCGGCCAGGAGCATGTCAGCCAGACCCTGGCGAACGCCATCCGCTCGGGCCGGATTCACCATGCCTTCCTCTTCACCGGCGCCCGCGGCGTCGGCAAAACCTCGGCAGCACGGATTCTTGCCAAAGCCCTGAACTGCGAAACAGGCCTCACCGACCAGCCCTGCAACACCTGTTCCTCCTGTACGGAGATCACCTCCGGCCAAGGGATGGATGTTATCGAGATTGACGGCGCCTCGAACACCGGCGTCGACGATGTCCGCGAACTGCGTGAGAATATCCGCTACATGCCAAGCCGCTCGCGTTTCAAGATCTTCATCATCGATGAAGTGCACATGCTCTCGACCAACGCGTTCAACGCCCTGCTGAAAACCCTCGAGGAACCGCCGGAGCACGCCAAGTTTATCTTCGCCACCACCGAACCGCACAAAATCCCGATCACCATCCTGTCGCGCTGCCAGCGTTTCGATTTTCGCAAGATACCCCTGGCCAAGGTTGCCGAGCGGTTGCGTGAAATCTCTACCGCGGAGGAGCTGACTGATCTCCGACCGCAGCCTCGGGCTGATTGCCCGCCAGGGTGAAGGCAGCATGCGTGACGCACTCTCCACCTTCGACCAGGTGCTGGCATTCTCCGGCGACCAGGTCGAAGACGAGGCTGTGCAGACCCTGCTCGGCATGGTCGATCGCCGTCTGTTGCTCGACACGGTCGAGGCGATCCTGCAGCGTGACAGCCGGCGGGCCCTCGAATCGGCCCATCGCGTCGACCAGCTCGGCCTGGCCCTGCGGCGTTTTACCCAGGACCTGCTCGAGATGTTCCGTGGCATGGTCATCTGCAAGGTTGTCGACGAGCCCGCCGAGCTGCTGGACATGGTCGGCGACGAGCTGAAAGAACTCAAGCTCCTCGCCGAGGATGCTTCCCTGGAAGACCTGCAGCGGATCGTCACCCTGCTGATGAAGACCCAGCTGGAGCTGGTCAACAGCAACGCCCCCCTGCTGGCCCTGGAAATGAGTCTGGTGCGGCTGGCCACGCTTGCCCCGACCCAGGACCTGGGCAAACTGATCAGCCACATCGAAAGTCTCGAACGCCGACTGGCCTCAGCCCCCTTGCCGACGTCCCGGCCACAGGCCGTACCGAAAGCCCCGGCAGCGGAGCCGCCACCGCCAAAAAAGCCTGAAGCTCCCGTCGCCACAACGACCGACAGCAAGGGGTGGCAGGGGCTGGTAGACATGGTCAAACAGAGTCGACCGATGCTTGGCTCGGTACTGGAACATGGCCGCCCGCTGAAACTGGAAGCTCCGATACTGGACGTCGGCTACCCGAAAGGGTCGTTCATGATCGGCCAGCTCCAGGAGGATGATATCCGGCACGACCTCGAAGCCCTGGCGACAGAGTACTTCGGCACGACCATCAAGCTGAAGGTCTCCATGGTTGACGCCGAAACGCAGGACGCGCCCAAGTCGCTGGTGGAAACCCGCCAGGAAGAAGAGACCGACCGCATGCGCCGCCTGCGCGAGGACGCCGTGGAGCACCCGGCCCTCAAAGCCGTGCAGGATGTGTTCGGCGGCAGGATCAAGAAAGTTATTCCGATCGATAAGGGGTTTGTTTAAAACCAGGTAGCTCGAGGCGCGAGACGCGTAGCGCGAAAAGGCATACACAATAAAAGCTTTTGCCACGAAGGCACGAAGCCACCAAGAAGAATTTACACAAAAACAGGTTCTCTTGGTGTCTTGGAGCCTTGGTGGCGACATTCCCAAAGATTTTTACTGCAAGGAGCAATACCTATGTCACGAGGTGGAATTGGCAACATCATGAAGCAGGCGCAGCAGATGCAGCGCCGCATGGCTGAACTGCAGGAGGAGCTTGGCAAGAAGCAGGTCGAGGCTTCGGCCGGCGGCGGCATGGTCACTGCTGTCGTGAGCGGCAAGCAGCAACTGCTCGACCTGAAGATCGACCCGGCGGCCGTTGACCCGGAGGATGTCGAGATGCTGCAGGACCTGGTCACTGCAGCGGTCAATGAAGCAATCAAGCAGAGTCAGCAGATGGCCTCGGAAGAGATGAGTAAAATCACCGGCGGCATGAACATCCCTGGACTCACATAAACGGTGGAAAATCGTTCGTAAGTAAAAAATTGACAAGAGGTCATTTTTATCCAATAATTGGGCTGGCCAATAATTGGTATGACCAATATACGCTCAAATGTACGCCCTTGGAATTTCGACGTTTACGGAAAAGCTTGCATTTGCATGTTTTTTTAAATTAAAATAAATTTTTTTACCAATAATAAAAAATATGTTCGGGGATTTTTTCAGTGATACGAAAAAAATTTGGCCCACTTAAAATATCTCTGAAATCCCATAAACTGTTGAATTTCTGCAATAAATTATGTTAGACTCCATCCCGTCTTTCGCAAGGCTGGTGGCAGAATTGGCCAAGTTTCCGGGTATCGGCAACAAGACGGCGACCCGGCTGGCTTTTTTCCTGCTCCGCCAACCCAAGGCTCAGGCCGAAGCCCTGGCGACGGCAATCCTTGATCTGCAGAACAACACCAGGTTCTGCTCTGTCTGTTTTCACATCACGGAACAGGACCCCTGTCCCCTCTGCTGTGACCCGGGTCGGGATGAAGCTCTGCTCTGCGTTGTCGAAGAGCCCCAGGCCCTGCTGGCCATTGAACGCAGCCGGTCTTTCAAGGGCCGCTACCATGTTTTGCACGGAGCCTTGTCGCCACTGGACGGCATCGGCCCCGAAGACCTCAAGATCGACCCCCTGATCGACCGCCTCGATAAAGGCAGCGTTCAGGAAGTTCTCATAGCGACAAACTTTACTGTCGAGGGAGATGCCACGGCCCTTTACCTGGCAAAACTGATCCAGCCACGCGGCATCAGGGTGACCCGCCTGGCTTATGGCATCCCGATGGGCAGCGAACTAGAATATGTCGATGAAGCGACTGTGAACCGCGCCGTCGAAGGACGACGGGATATCTGAGCCGCAGTTCAGCAGCCTTCATTCAAGATCATCAAAAACTGATTCATCGATATTTAAATTCCAGCAAGGAGGAAGTCTGATGTCCAAGAAAATGACCTGTATAGACGGCAATACCGCCGCGGCGCATGTTGCTCATGCGACCAACGAGGTGATTGCCATCTACCCGATTACGCCCTCTTCAGTGATGGGCGAAGTCTCCGACGCCAAGAGTGCCGCGGGCGAAAAGAACATCTGGGACACCATCCCCAAAGTTGTTGAAATGCAGTCCGAGGGTGGTGCCGCCGGTGCCGTTCACGGTGCACTGCAGGCAGGTTCTCTGTGCACCACCTTTACCGCTTCGCAAGGTCTGCTGCTGATGATCCCGAACATGTTCAAGATCGCCGGCGAGCTGACCCCCACGGTCTTCCACGTTTCGGCCCGTGCGATTGCTGCCCAGGCGTCTGTCGATCTTCGGTGACCACTCGGACGTCATGTCCTGTACCTCTACTGGCTGGGCTTTCCTCAGTTCCAACAACGTTCAGGAAGTCATGGACTTTGCGCTGATCGCGCAGGCTGCGAGCCTCGAATCGCGCATCCCCTTCCTGCACTACTTCGATGGCTTCCGGACTTCGAGCGAAGTCCAGAAGGTCCACGAACTCTCCGAGAATGATATGCGTCACATGGTCAGTGACGAGCTGGTCCGGGCCCACCGTGCCCGCGCCCTGTCCCCTGATCACCCGGTGCTGCGTGGTACCGCGCAGAACCCGGACGTCTATTTCCAGGGTCGTGAGACGGTCAACTCCTACTACGACGATCTTCCGGGCATCCTGCAGGCCCAGTTCGACAAGTTCGCCAAGCTGACCGGCCGCCAGTACAACCTGTTCGATTACGTCGGTCACCCGAATGCCGAGCGCGTCGTGGTGATGATGGGCTCAGCCTGCGACACCATGCACGAGCTGGTCGAACACCTGGTCGCCCAGGGTGAAAAAGTTGGCCTGATCAAGGTCCGCTTCTTCCTGCCTTTCAACGTTGCGGCATTCGCCGAAGTTCTGCCGAATACGGTCCGCAAGATCGCCGTTCTGGACCGCACCAAGGAGCCTGGCTCCATCGGTGAGCCGCTGTACCACAATGTCCGCACCGCTTTCGGTGAGGCGATGGCCGATGGCCTGATCTCTTTCCCCGGCTACCCGTCGATCGTCGGCGGCCGCTACGGCCTCGGCTCCTACGAGTTCAGCCCCGGCATGGCCAAGGCGGTGTTCGACAACCTGTCGAAAGACAAGCCGATGAACCATTACGTGGTCGGCATCAAGGACGATGTCACCGGCCGCAGCCTTGATTTTGACGCGGACTACATTGTCCCCTTCGATGGTTACTCGGCGATGTTCTACGGACTCGGTTCCGACGGCACGGTTGGCGCCAACAAGAACTCGATCATGATTATCGGTAACAGCACCGACAACGAAGTTCAGGCCTATTTCGTTTACGATTCCAAGAAGGCCGGCAGCATGACCACGTCTCACCTGCGCTTCGGCAAGCAGCCGATCCGCAAGCCTTACCTGGTCAAAAGTGCCGACTTCGTCGCCTGTCACAACTTCTCCTTCCTCGAGAAATACGACATGCTCAAGAACGCCAAGGAAGGCGCGACCTTCCTGCTCAACAGCCCCTTCGATGCCGACCAGGTATGGCCTAAGCTGCCGAAGAAGGTCCAGCAGACCATTATCGACAAGCAACTCAGGTTCTTCGTCATCGATGGTGTGAAGCTGGGTAACGAGCTCGGCCTCGGACCCCGCATCAACGTCATCATGCAGACTGCATTCTTCAAGATTTCCAGCATCATCCCGCTCGAACAGGCGGTACGCGAGATCAAGGGTGCCATCGTCAAGTCCTACAGCAAGGCCGGCGAAAAGGTCGTCAACATGAACAACAAGGCCGTTGACGCCGCCCTGGAGAACATCCAGGAAGTTGCTGTACCGGCCACGGCCGACAGCAGCATCGAGATGACCATCGGTCAGTGGGCCGGTACTCCTGCAACCGTGCAGAAGACCCTCGGCCCGATCATCGATGGCCTCGGCGAGCATCTGCCGGTCTCGGCCATGCCGGTCGATGGCACCTTCCCGACCGCGACCGCCATGTACGAGAAACGCAACATCGCCATTGAAACCCCGGTCTGGGACGAGGCGCTCTGTATCCAGTGCGGCATCTGTTCATTCGTCTGCCCGCACGCTACGATCCGCATGAAGATCTACGACGAGAAGGAGCTGGCCGGCGCGCCGGAAACCTTCAAGTCATGTGCCGCTCGTGGCAAGGAGATGGACGGCAAGAAGTTTACCCTGCAGGTCGCCGTTGAAGACTGCACCGGTTGTGGCGCCTGTGTTTACAACTGCCCGGCCAAGAGCAAGGAGAACGAGAACCACAAGGCGATCAACATGAGGCCTCAGCCTCCGTTGCGCGAAACCGAGCGCGCCAACTTCAACTTCTTCCTCAACCTTCCGGAAACTGATCCGGCTCTGTTCAACAGCGCCTCGGTCAAAGGCAGCCAGCTGCTGCCGCCGCTGTTTGAATTCTCCGGCGCCTGTGCTGGTTGTGGCGAGACCCCGTTCGTCAAGCTCTGTTCGCAGCTGTTTGGTGACCGCATGCTGGTTGCCAACGCCACCGGTTGTTCCTCGATCTACGGCGGCAACCTGCCGACCACTCCCTGGACCACCCGTAAAGATGGCCTTGGCCCGACATGGAGCAACTCGCTGTTCGAAGACAATGCCGAGTTCGGTTTCGGCTTCCGTCTGGCTGTCGACAAGACCACCGAGTATGCTCGCGAACAGCTGGTCAAAAACATGGCCTGTGGTTGTGCGGCCTGCAAGGGAACAGAAGGTCTCAAACAGGCGATTCTTGATGCTGACCAGTCTTCCCAGGAGCTGATCGAAGAGCAGCGTGAACGCGTCAAGAAACTCAAGGAGATCCTTGAGAAGTGTACCCATGAAACGGCACCACAGCTGCTCGCCGATGCCGACTACCTGGTCGTCAAGTCAGTCTGGATCCATGGTGGTGACGGTTGGGCATACGACATCGGTTACGGCGGACTGGACCACGTTCTGGCTTCCGGCGCCAACATCAACGCCCTGGTCCTCGACACCGAGGTCTACTCCAACACCGGTGGCCAGGCCTCCAAGGCAACCCCGATGGCCGCGGTCGCCCAGTTCGCTGCCGGCGGCAAGCCGATGCCGAAAAAAGACCTGTCGATGATCTCCATGACCTACGGCAACATCTATGTCGCCAGGGTTTCGCTGGCCAATCCGGCCCAGTGCGTCAAGGCATTCCTCGAGGCAGATGCCTACGACGGTCCGTCTCTGATCATCGCCTACTCGCACTGCATCGCCCACGGCATCAACATGACCACCGCCGTGGACAACTGCAAGCGCGCGGTCAACTCCGGCTACTGGCCGTTGTTCCGCTACGACCCGCGCCTGGCAGCCGAAGGCAAGAACCCGCTGCAGCTCGACAGCAAGGACCCGTCGATCGGCTTCGAGGAGTTCGCCAACAGCGAAAACCGCTTCCGCGTGCTCAAGAAGAACAACCCCGAGCAGGCCGATCAACTTCTCGCTGCTTCTGCCAAGGATGCAGCAACCCGCTACGACCTCTACAAGAAGCTTGCAGAGATGTCAGCTGACTGCGGGAAGAAAGAATAGTTCCACCCTGTTTCAGAAAAAAAGCTCCCGGCATTGGTGCCGGGAGCTTTTTTATTTTGGCCCGTATCGCTTCGGGGGGACTTGCCCACCTCTCCAAGATGGCTTTAAACCGGCAAAAAGCCTTGATATATGGCAGGACGAAATGATATAAGGGCTATTGGCGTATTAACCCCCATTAGGAGAATTCAGCATGCTCGGTCCACAGCAATCTTCCTTTGTCATGTATGACGAGGAATTTCAGCGGATCAGCGCAGTTATTGAAAAACTGTTGCGCGAATCCAATGCCAAAGTCATCTTCCTGGTCGATAAGAACGGCCAGTTGATCGCCGGCTGTGGCGAGACAGAACACCTTGACACCACCAGCCTGGCGTCTCTGACTGCAGGTAATATCGCCGCAACGGGTGGCCTGGCCAAACTGATCGGGGAGAAGGAATTCTCGATTCTGTTCCACGAGGGGGAAAAGGACAACATACACATTTCAATCGTTGCCCAACGCGTTATCCTGGTTGTCATCTTCGACCATCGCAGTTCGCTCGGCCTGGTCAGGCTGAGGGTTAAAAAAGCCAGTGACGAACTGGCGACCATATTCGAAGACCTCTCGGAGAAAGCCACAGAGATGGAAAAAACCGGCAATGTCGACAGCCCGTTTGCCGAAATCACTGACGACGACATAGACAACCTGTTCAGCTAAGGATACCGGACCATGTCTTTCATCAACTACGCCTCCCGCGAAATCAACTGTAAAATCGTTTATTACGGTCCGGGTCTGTGCGGCAAGACAACCAATCTGCAGTTTGTCTATCAGAAAACCGCCCCCGACGCCAAGGGCAAGATGATTTCCCTGGCGACGGAAACTGAGCGGACCCTGTTTTTCGACTTCCTGCCCCTGGCCCTCGGTGAAATCCGTGGCTTCAAAACCCGTTTTCACCTTTACACGGTTCCCGGCCAGGTCTTTTACGATGCATCGCGTAAGCTGATTCTGAAAGGGGTTGACGGCGTGGTGTTCGTTGCGGACTCACAGGAAGAGCGCTTCGACGCCAACATTGAAAGCCTTGAGAACCTCAAGGTCAATCTGGAAGAGCAAGGCTATGAACTGGAGAAATTGCCGTTCGTTATCCAGTACAACAAGCAGGACCTGCCTAACTGCACACCGATTGAAGAACTGCGTGAGTTGCTGAACCCGGGCGGCGTTCCCGAATTTACCGCCTGTGCACAAACCGGTGAGGGGGTTTTTGAAACCCTCAAGGCGGTGGCCAAACTGATTCTCCTTGAGCTGAAAAAAGGTGGTGCCGGAGCTTAGGTACGGCTTGGCAAGACAAAGACAACTTGGAGCCCGGAGACATGAGTCCTCGGGCTTTATCATCCGGAGAGAATAATGAAAAAACTGGTTTTGGTGTCTATCATCCTGGCCCTGGCCTTCGCACTCTCTGCCTGTTGCATGTTCCACAAGAGAGGTCCTTGCGATCCTGGACAGAATGGGCCCTGTGCCGTTGAAAAGCCCTGCTGCAAGAAAATGGAAACCCCTTGCCAGAAACCGTGCACAATGGAGCCTTGTGCCCAGGGTACGATGCCGTGCAGTAAGTGAGCTTTAAAGCCTCTGCTACCATAGCACTGCGCTAGCCGCAACCCCGGCATTTTTTCTTGACATAAGGGAGGCGATTCCGTATATTTCCCCTCCGTTACACAACTGATCCCCGATAGCTCAGCTGGTAGAGCAGCGGACTGTTAATCCGCTTGTCGTTGGTTCGAGTCCAACTCGGGGAGCCATAAAGACAAAGGTGTGATTCTATTTTAGGGTCACGCCTTTTTTGTGCCACTTTCAGACATTTTCCAGTAGATCAAATCATCATCAGATAAAACCTGGAAAACCAACCATCTATCTTCAGGACATGACACCATTAAGTCCTCGATGATCCAAGGGCGTTCTTTGCTTTTAGCGAGCGCTCAATTGAGTCCTCTGACATTTCTGATATTGTTAGGTAAAGACGGACTTAAACAAATGAATATTCTTCTGATCTATCCTGAATTCCCGGACACTTTCTGGAGTTTCAAACACGCCCTGAAACTTGCCCACAAAAAAGCGTCCTCTCCCCCCCTGGGGCTCCTCACCGTAGCCGCCATACTCCCTGCCGAATGGCACAAGCGTCTGATCGATCTGAATGTCTCCAAACTGACCGCAAAAGATCTGCAGTGGGCCGATGCGGTTTTTGTCAGTGCCATGCTGGTGCAAAAAGAGGCGACCCGACTGGTCATTACCCGGTGCAGAAAAGCCGGGGTGCAAATCATTGCCGGGGGGCCGCTTTTTACCACCGAACATGAACAGTTCGAAGACGTTGACCATTTCGTGCTGAATGAGGCTGAGTTGACCCTTCCCCGCTTCCTGGCCGACCTGGCCCAGGGCAAGGCCAAACGTGTGTATACGACTGCCGAATTTGTCGATCTCAAGACATCGCCGACCCCTTTGTGGGAATTGGCGGACATGCGTCGTTATGCATCAATGGGCCTCCAATACTCACGCGGCTGTCCGTTCCATTGCGAATTCTGCAATGTAACGACCCTGTTCGGCCATCAACCCCGGGTCAAGAGTACGCCCCAAATCCTTGCTGAGCTCGACAGCCTCTACGATCTCGGCTGGCGCGGGAGCATCTTTTTTGTCGATGACAACTTCATCGGCAACAAGCGGCATCTCAAAACAGACCTGCTCCCGGCACTGATCTCCTGGCGTGAGACCCGGAAAGGTCTGGCGTTCTACACGGAGACCTCCATCAATCTGGCCGATGACGAACACCTGGTAGAAATGATGATTCAGGCCGGCTTCGATACAGTATTCATTGGCATCGAGACCCCCAGTGAGGCAGGTCTTGCTGAAGCCGGCAAACTGCACAATCGCAACCGTGACCTGCTTGCCGATGTAAAACGGCTCCAGCGGGCAGGGCTGCAAGTACAGGGGGGGTTCATTGTCGGCTTCGACAGCGACACCCCAGGAATTTTTCAGGCCCAGATCGACTTTATCCAAAACAGCGGCATCGCCACCGCGATGGTCGGCCTGCTCCAGGCTCTTCCAGGGACGACGCTCTATGAGCGCCTGAAGCAGGAGGGACGCCTGGTCGCCGATGCGACCGGAGACAACGTCAGCATGGCAAGTAATATCCTGCCGACCATGGGTCTTGAGTCGTTGATGGAAGGGTATCAAAGAATTCTACGTACGATCTATTCGCCGAAAAACTACTACCGGCGGGTCAAAACCTTTCTCCAGGAATATCCAGCACCCAGGCTTCGAACATCATTGAGCCTGCACTACAAAATGGCTTTTATCCATGCCAGTTACCGCCTCGGCCTCTTCGGCAGGGAACGTTTCCAGTTTTGGAAAGTCATTCTCTGGGCCCTCTTTACCCGGCCTAAGCTGCTTTCCCAGGCGGTCACCCTGGCGATTTATGGCTACCATTTCCGCATCATCTGTAAACGCTACATTTTATGAAGGTAACTCCGTCATGTGCCCAAAACGCGACGGAATAATGAACAGCCGGTAGATCGCAAGAGGCTCTCTTATTGCCGACACAGCTCAGGACCAGGAGAAATTTGACGTGCGCCGTTTGAAAATAACACACCTGACGGAATACCATTTTTTCAGTACTGTCACGCTGTTGCCGCATCGCCTCCTGCTCCGTCCCCGGGAGGGCCCGGAGGTACATGTCGAATCGTCGTCGTTGACGATCATGCCCACCGACCACAGGGTAAAATGGCACCGGGATGCGCAGGATAATGCCGCGGCGGTTGTCGATTTCCAGAAGCCGACCCAGTTCCTCTCCATTACCAGTGAAGTGGTCATCCAGCACTACGTGGAAAACCCTTTTGATTTTCTCTTTGAAGACTACGCCGTTAACTATCCCTTCCACTATGCGCCGATGGACAGAGTGGACCTGCTTCCCTTCTTGCAGACGGTCTATCCCGGCGACGAGGACGCTATCCGTAACTGGCTGGACCTGCTGGGCCTGGGGCAGCCCGTCATGCAGACCTATGCGCTGCTCGATCAGATCAATAAAGCCATCGCCGGTCGCTTTACCTACTTCTCCCGTGAAGAACCTGGGGTACAAACACCGGGACAGACGCTGGCCTGGGGGCAAGGATCCTGCCGCGACTTTGCCACCCTTTTCGTCGAGACCTGTCGCTACCTGGGCCTGGCGAGTCGCTTCATCAGCGGTTATGCTCACGCCCCCGCGACAGAGCATTGGTCTGCGACGACCCATGCCTGGGCCGAGGTATATCTCCCGGGAGCGGGCTGGAAGGGGTTCGACCCGACCAACGGTGAGGTCGCAGGGCGTCGGCATATTCCAGTAGCCGTATCCCGCCATCCTGAGGCTGTCCCCCCGGTGGCCGGAAGCTTTATCGGTCCATCCGGATCACCCCCCAAACTGATCGTCGATGTCCGCATCGTTGCTCTCTCAGACACATAAAAAACCGAATGCCCAATGACCCGAAAGAGGGAGAATCTCCATGCCGAAAGAATATACGTTCACAGCCAAGCATTATCCGACCAACGATCTGTATGAACTTGACCTGGAAGAGCATATGAATCAAATGGCCAAGGTGGGGTGGGAACTTGTCAGCACCGAGCAGTTAATCCATGAACATAACTCCAAGACGCCGCAATTGCTTTTCTTCTGGGGCAAGGAGATAGTGAACTAACTAGGTTTGGGATATAGGGACCGGTCTATGGCAGGGACAGCTTGCGTGAGCTCGACGATGAATCTGTCGATCTCCTGTTGGCTATTGTAATAGTGCAGCGACGCTCGTAGCAACGGCGGCAGGCCGCGATTTGCCGCACTGACCGGATTGGCAGAAAAAGGCACCAGCGAGGTGTTGATGCCACGTGACATCAGCTGTTGCTGCAAGCTGTCGGCAGGGACCTGCTCGGCAAACAGCGTGACGATGCCGGATTGTTCGACACCCTGGTCAGCAACCGTAACACCGTCGATATCGGCCAACCGGCGACGCAGCTCCGCAGCGAGCGAGCCGATGCGCTGCTTGATGGCTTCAAGTCCCCAGCCGAGGGCATAATCAATCGCCACGCCCAAAGCAAGCTGGCCGGCACAGCTGCGCTCCCAGCATTCAAACCGTCTCGCATCCTCGCGTAACCGGTATGTGTCGATACTGATCAGTTCGGCAGCATGGTGGTTGAGCTGACTCGGTTGGAGTTGCTCAAGCAGCGACTTGCGCACGTAGAGCAAGCCGGTGCCGCGCGGACCGCGCAGAAATTTGCGCCCGGTGCCACAGAGCATATCACAACCGATTTGCTCAACGTCAATCGGCATCTGACCGAGCGACTGGCAGGCGTCGAGCAGGTAGGGAACATTCGAGGCTTTCGCCACCCGGCCAACGGCCGCTGCCGGGTTGACCAGCCCGCCGCCGGAAGGGATATGGGTCAGACAGATCAGGCGGACCCGGGAATCGATCAGTTGTTCCAAAGTCGTGACGTCGATCTGTCCATGCTCGTCATCCGGCACCCAGGCAATCTCAACCCCACGTCGCCTTGCCAGGTGCAGGAAGGCGACCAGGTTGCTGCCGTACTCGCTGCAGCCGGCGAGGATGCGATCTCCCGGTTGCAGGTCCAGGGCATAAAAAGCGGCGCACCAGGCCCGGGTGGCGCTGTCGCTGAACGCGATTTCAGAAGAGGTACAGTTGAGCAGCCTGGCCGCGGCAGAATAAAAGTTCGCCAAGGCGTCAGAACGCCTTGCCATGGTCTCGTAGCCGCCGCGCATCTCCTCTTCGTGCAGGTACTCGTAGAGAGCATCGGCGACCGGGACCGGCGGCAGGGAAGCACCGGCATTATTGAAATGGATCAGCTGTTCACAGCCCCGGGTGTCGCGCCGGGCCTTATCGACATCAAAAGTCGATGACATCAGGAGTGCTTCTCCCAGATCGTCAGCTGCGCGACTGTGTGCTGGAACTTGCGCGCCGTTTCACGGAGCACGAAAGGCACATCACGCGGGTCGCCGAGTCTTCTGAAGTGTTTGCCGAGCTGCTCCTCCAGGCCTTCGAGCGTCGTAAAAGGCTCGCCGGCACGGCGCACCCCGCCGACCCAGTTGTCCTTGACCGTATACTCTTCCAGCCAGGTGTAAGGCGAGGCAATCACCAGCAGCCCGCGTGGATTGATCCGCTTGTGGATGCTCGACAGGAAACGTTTCGGGTCGTACAGCCGGTCGATCAGGTTTGCCGCCAGGACCAGGTCGTAACCGGAAAACTGCGGCTTGAGATTGTGTGCATCCCCCTGGACGAACTCTATTTTTTCACCCAGCCCCTCAAGCCCGAATTCACTCAAGCGTTTCTCGTGGAAGGAGACGATTTCGCCCTCCTCGGTGAGCTGGTAATGAATCAGACCCTTATCCTGCAGCTGGTGCGCTATCCGGATAAAACGGGCGGAAAAATCAATCCCGGTGACAAAGTCGAACGATCTTGACAGTTCGAAGCTGGTCCGACCAACGGCGCAGCCAATATCCAGGGCCCGTTTCATCGGTCGTTCGCCGATTGCCGACACGCAGATTTCGGCGAGCTGTTTGGGGAAATTGGTGACGCCGAACTTGTCCGGCCCAAAATGGGCATCACAATACTGGGCAACGGCATCGTCGGTTTCGTACATCGCTTTCGGTTCCGCGATGGCCTGTTCGGCAGCAACGTAGCGGAATCCGGCGTGCTGGAAGAAATGCCTGCGGAAAGCATAACGCGAATCACGCGTCGCCTCGTTGCCGGTCGAGATCCATGATCCGCCCTTGATCAGGTTGTGCTGGGTATCGAATGTCGGGGTGGAAAAATCGTCGTAGTAAGGATGCACTTCAAAGCCGTCAAAGCCGGTAATCGGGGTTTCAGTCCACTGCCAGACATTGCCGATCAGGTCATAAAAATCACCGAAAGCAAAGCGGTTGACCGGGCACGATGAGGCCCAGTGTTCGAGGTTGATATTACCTGGAGCCTGGTCCCAGTAGGGCTGGTCGGGGATCTCGTGCCGATCGCGCAGCAGGTACCATTCATCCTCGGTGGGCAGGCGAATCGGCTGGCCGGTCTTTGTCGCCAGCCAGTTACAATAAGCCTTGGCCTCCAGGTAATTGACCTCGACCGGCCAGTCCCAGGGCATGTCAATTTCCTGGGCCATGGTGCGAAAACGATAGCCGGCATTATCCTTGATCCAGAAAAGCGGCTGCGTGGCCTTGCTGAACTGCAGCCAACGCCGGCCCTCTTCCGTCCAGTATGTTTGTTCCTGGTAGCCGCCACTCTCGACAAATTCCAGGTATTCACGATTGGAAACCAGGTATTGACTGGCAGCGAAATCTTCAACCGTGAAGCAGTGCCGGCCGAATTCATTGTCCCATCCATAGAGGGGATGGGCTCTGCTTTTGCCAATCCGGACTTCACCCCCAGGCACCTCCAGAAGCTGATTTTGTGGCGCAGCACCCGTATCAGTGCAGATGTCCCAGAGGGGCAATTGTCGAACCTGGTCGATCGGTACCCGGCGAATAATTACGGAAGAGGTTTCCAGGTGAATGCGCTGATGCTCGATCCCCATCACGATCGCCCAGAACGGGTTATCCCAGTCGATGGGCATGGTCAGGGGCAGCGCTTCAATAGCGTCGCTGACCCGTTGCCGGACCTGTTCGCGATAGGCTTTGACTTCGGCGACCGTCGGCCAATCGTAATTCTCGTCGTTGAGATCATCCCAGGACATCTCGTCGACACCGATGGCGAACATCGATTCAAAGCGCGGGTTGATCCGTTCCTCGATAACCTTGGCGACGATCAGCTTGTTGATGTAGAAAACTGCCGTATGACCGAGGTAAAAGATCAGTGGATGGCGCAAGGGTTCTGCGCGCAGGTAAAATGCGGCATCATTGGCGAGCGTCTCGTAGAGTTGCTCGTCGATACTGTAGGTCTTGTGAAAGTAATCGAGTATTTCGGCGCGCTTTTCGTCCGGCGTACCGGAGTTCAGGATGGTTGTGCGGGTATTGCGAAGCACTACAGAACCTCCAGTGACTGGCAAGTGATTGATCATTATAACAAGCTCGCCGGAAAATTAAATACAAGGCGGCTGAAAGAATGAATGCTCTTCAATTCCTGCAAGGCAGGATTCGAGATCGTCCTGTTCCGCAGCACTTGATTTTAAAAGACCTGCAGTGAAAACACCACAGGCCTTTTTGGTTTTGCTGGTTCTTTTGCAAAGCACCCGTCGCATAAACCCCCGCCGGCCGGAGGCGTCTCAACAGCGGCGCTCAGAACAGTCCGCTCTCCTGCAGCGATTTGCTGATCGTCTCGAGGTAGGAGTCGATAGCTTTGGACGGAACATTTTCGCGCGTTTCGGTAATCGCCGACCAAAGAACCTTGTCCGTAGCAATGTCGTATATGACTGTTTCAACTGTCGAGATATAGTTTTCAGTGACATAGCCTGGGGCGTTGAATGCATTGTAGCCGGCGCCGTAGTAATTGTACCAGCCACCCCTGTAACGGTTTCCGTAGAAGCCATCGTAGTACGATGGGCCGCCGACATAGACCGTTTCCACCTTGCGATCAACAAGACGGGCAAGCAGGACGCCATCGATGCCATACTCTTTACTCATTCGGGACGCTTTGTCTTTATCAATCTGATCAATATTCGGGAAGGAATCAAGGGTCGGGACCGCTCGAAGCGTCTCGCTGTTAAGAATATTAACAATGCCATACTCTACTGAATCCCGGTAGGTGGGATTCTTGAGGACAGCCAGGACAAACACCTTGTCGAGCTTTTCTGTCCTGGTTTCATCTTTCCAGACACTCTCAACGTCAGTCGTGGCACAGGCAACAAGCGCAAGGGTCGTACAGCATAACAACCACCATAATCTGCTCATCTGTCAAACTCCTCTGGAATGCGTTTATGGGCTGTTGATCTTTGGGGCATCTTTACCGAACAAAAGACTCCATCATGCCAAGCGGCTTTAAAGTTACCCGAACATACTGCATGCACAGCTGTCGAAACAAGCGAGAAGACAAAACGCAGGCTGCTGACAAAGTTCTG
>CAVRQQ010000002.1:0-253924 GCA_963723355.1 uncultured delta proteobacterium | reverse complement strand
GAACAACTCATACTTAAATAGTAATGTTTATGTTGCAGGCTAGGCAGACAAACTAGGGGGATATTAGAGTGGATCATCCTCCTGGGTGGTTGATAAAGTTCGGCCAGATTTCAGGATAGAGGGTAACGGATTGTTACTCGGTTGCCCTTATTCTTAAAGATTTAAAAGCAAAACCAGAACCGGCCGGTCGCGTCCCGCCCGACGCGATACTTTTGTCCGGCAACAAAAGTATGCAAAAATGCCTTCTCCTTGCGGAGGGTAACGCCTTTGCCGGGTTTCTGAGAAAATCTAATAAGAACGGAGCTCAAAAGCCGGCCCGTTACAGGGGGGCCTCCCTTGCGGTGTGACTTACAGGGGAAAAGCCAAAACAACCTCTACCGGCGCAGTCCTCCACCACAGGAGAGGCTCTAAAGAGCCTCGGCTTCTGCGGGGGAAGCGTAGGCTCCTGATCGTTTAGACCGATCCGGATTGAGGTTGCCGCCATTCCGAGCCAGACATGCCTAGCGCAGCGCCAGTTTTCTTCTTTGCTTCGTTTTCTTTGTCGCCGCAAAGAAAATGAAGTTGCTGTCGGGCAACCCCGACGGTTTTGATTTTGTCTTTGAATCCCAGAGTACAATCGAAAAGGGCAACAGATGAACCCTCTGTTGCCCTGACTTTATATAAACCCCATCTACCAGGCAAAAAAGACAAAACCTGCATCAAGTTCGGGGCTTGTCAACAATCCAAAAGGGGTCCTCATACGGCCCCCCTCTTCATCTGTGCCGAATCAACAGCTCCTATTTCGGCTCCGTCGGATACCCACGGGCCAGCCATTCGTTCCAGCCACCCTTCAAAGCATAGACGTTCGTGTATCCGGCCTGCATCAACGACCGCGCCAAACTGGCGCTGGTGTATTCGTTCGGTCAGGCGCAATACAGGACAATCGCCTGCCCCTCGGGCAGGCTCTTCGCCCATTGGCCGATTTCGCCCGGGTTGACGCGTGCAGAGCCGGGGATACTGGTGGTCGCAGTGTTCCAGTCCCGATCGGACCTGACATCCAGGACCGCGACATCTCCTTTATCAAGCCGTGAGTTCAGATCATCCACGGTCATCCTCGGCACACCATCGGCAATTGCGATGGAGCTGGTGACGAGAATGCCGACCAACACAAGAATCGCGTAAACGGGATAATATTTTTTGTGCATGGCTGCTTCCTTTCACCGTATAAAGGACACGGCGATTCGAGAAAAGACTGATTATATCAGTCGCTCACCTTTGCTCACGCAAGAGCTGACGCCGCTCCAGCAATTGCTGGATATGCTTCTTCTCCTCGCGACAGACGGCCTCGATAATCGTTCCGGCCTTGCCCCGGAACAGGGGTTTGACCTCGTTGAAGTACAGCAGGGTGTTCTTTTCAAACTGCAGTGCCCTGGCGATCAGTTCCTCCTGGGTCTGAACCCCTTCAAAATCCAGCGCACCGACAATTTCCTTGATCAACAGCTGGATGAACTTGCCGTATTCGCCGAGCAGTTCCTCGCCTTCTGCAGACTTGCCGGTGTAGAATTCATAAAGGTCGGTGTAGATGGCGCAGTGTTTTCCCTCTTCCGCGGCCAGGACTCCGAACAGTTCCTTGATACCGGCGTCGGTTGCCGCCTGCTCGGCCTTTTCATAAAAAGTCCGGCCATGTTTTTCAAGCCAGACGGCCAGGTCAAGGACCGATTCAAGGGATGTAATACTCTGGGCAGCTAACACAGGACCTCCTGTTTATTGGAGCCTAAAATATCTATGCCACAAAGCCACAAAGCAAGAAAGCCTAGTTTTTCACATCCTGGAACAAGCCTTCAGAGGTTTGGCCTTTTCTTTGTGTCTTGGAGTCTTCGTGGCACTCTTCAGTTGGTCAGAACACTAAATTTCACAAATGCTTATGGCGTAACAGCTTCTTGTCGATCTTGCCGACGCTGGTTTTGGCAATTTCGTCGACCACGAGCACCTTCAGCATCAGGGCATGACGGGTCAGGCGGCCGGAATCGACGAACCCCTTGAGGAAAGCGACCAACTCTTTTTCCACCGGCGTCGTTTCGCCCGCGACCACCAGCGCCAGGGGTCGCTCCCCCCATTTGTCATCGGGCATGCCAATCACGGCCACTTCGCTCACCGAGTCATGCTGCACGAGGATGTCTTCGACTTCAAGTGAAGAGACCCACTCGCCGGCGATCTTGATGACGTCCTTGGCACGGTCGGTGATCTTGAAATAACCGGTTTCGTCGAGGTTGGCGACATCGCCGGTATGCAGGAAACCGCCACGCCAGAGGTTCTCAGAATTATGATGGTCCTTTAAGTAGCCCTGTGTCAACCACGGCGCCCGCAAAACGATCTCCCCGGTGCTCTCACCGTCGGCCGGAATCTCATGCATATCGTCGTCGACCAGCTTCATACCGACCAGGGGCATCGGCCGACCGGTCTTGCAGCGGACCTCGACCTGGTCCTCAACCGGCAGGTCAAGCAGGTCTTCAGGCACATGTGCCAGGGCAACCACCGGGCAGGTCTCCGACATGCCGTAGCCGGTGAAAATGTCGATACCGAGCTTGAGTGCTGCCAGGCAAAGCGCCTGCGGCATGGCGGCCCCGCCGACGATCACTTTCCAGTTGCTCAGGTCGATCTTGCCGATATCCGGGTTGCTGAGCAGCATATGCAGGATGGTCGGCACGCAGTGCGAAAAGGTCACATGTTCCTTTTCAATCAGCCTGAGCAGCATCTCAGGGGCATAGCGGCCGGGGTAGACCTGCTTGATGCCGAGCGCGGTCGCGACATATGGCATGCCCCAGGCGTGGACATGGAACATTGGCGTGATCGGCATGTAAACGTCCTGTTGATGCACCCGCCCCTGGGTTGCAGGGGTACCGACCGCGGCCAGGGCGCCAAGGGTGTGCAGCACCAATTGACGGTGGCTGAAATAAACGCCTTTCGGCATTCCGGTGGTCCCCGTGGTGTAAAAAGTCGTGGCCCGGGTGTGTTCATCAAGATCGGGGAAATCAAATTCCCGCAAGGCCGTGGCCAGCATTGCTTCGTACTCGCCGGTCAACGGTATCTGGGTCACGGGAGGCTCACCACCGTCGGTCAGCAGTACGTAGTCATCGACCGTGTCGATGCGCCCCTTGATCGCTTCGAGGATCGGCAGGAAATCCTGGTGGACCAGGATCACGTCATCCTCGGCATGATCAATCGTGTAGAGGATCTGGTCCGGTGAAAGGCGCACGTTGATCGTGTGCAGCACCGCGCCGATCATCGGCACGGCGAAGAAGCACTCGAGGTAACGGTGGCTGTCCCAGTCCATGACCGCCACGGTATCACCCGGCTTGACCCCGAGCCCGGTGAGCATATTGGCCAGGCGGCAGATCCGTTCGCGCAGGGTGCGGTAGTCGTAGCGCAACAAGTCCCGGTAGACAATCTCGTGGTCAGGGTTGTCGACCACCGGGTAAGCGAGGAGGTTCTTGATCAGCAGGGGATAAGTATAGGCCGATGCAGTTCGTTCAATCAGCAGATCGTTCACGGGCATGCCTCCATGGTCGAAAACAACGGATCAGCAATCTGATTCAAGTTTTACATGCTGGATGCTTTATCCGCAAACAGCAAGGCCTTAATATTGTATTATTTCCAACAGATGGCAAGACGAATATTCCAGGAAAAACAAAGGGGGCCGTTGACTTATGGCTAGCTTTGAAGCCGCCTACCTGGCCCTGCATCACAGCGGGGAGTTGCAGAACCGGGCCATTGACGCCCGGCGAAGGCTGACCAAATGCGATCTCTGCGCCAATCACTGCCTGGCAGACCGGCTCACAGACCCCGATCGGGCCCGTTGCCGGACCGGCGAGTACGCGGTGGTTTGCAGCATCGGCCCGCACCACGGTGAGGAGCGTCCGATCTCCGGTCGCCGTGGTTCCGGCACGATCTTTTTCGGCTGGTGCAACCTCGGCTGCGTCTTCTGCCAAAACTGGCAGATCAGCCATCAGGGTGAAGGGCGGGAAATGGACGGCAAGATCCTGGCAGACCGGATGCTCTCATTGCAGACAGCCGGCTGCCACAATATCAACTTCGTCTCGCCGAGTCATGTCATCCCGCAGATCCTGTCGGCGCTGGTCATCGCCGCAGAGCACGGGCTGAAGCTCCCCCTGGTCTACAACAGCGGCGGCTACGACAGCCCCGAAGGTCTCGCTCTCATGGATGGCGTGATCGACATCTACATGCCCGACATGAAGTTCGCAGACTCACAGCTTGCCGCACCCTATCTCGGCGTCAGCGACTACGCCGAAATCAACCGCAGCGCCGTGCAGGAAATGCACAGGCAGGTCGGCGACCTGGCGCTTGATGAGACGAACGTCGCGCGGCGCGGACTGTTGATCCGCCACCTGATCCTGCCGGAAGGTCTTGCCGGCACCGAACAGACGCTCACCTTCATCGCCGAACAGGTCTCGCGTGACACCTACCTCAACCTGATGGACCAGTACCGGCCCTGTTTTCAGGCGAGCCAATTGCCCGGGCTTGATCGGCGCCCGAACCGCAGCGAGCTGCACCAGGCCCGCGTGATTGCCAAACGGCTGGGGCTGCACAGGCTCGACTGACAGGGCGCAGCAGCGCATCAACAGCTTTTATGCTGGAGTTGCCGCGCCGCTTAAGTTATTTTCACCCGGTCACGCACACGACATGGAGCAGACTCTTGGCAAACTTCATCATGATCGGCACTTTTGTGCTACTCGGCATTCTGTTCCGGCGTCTCAAGGCATTTCCCGCCGAGACGGCACAGGTGCTGAACATGTTCGCGCTCTACGTTTCGCTGCCAGCAGTCATCCTGCTCAAGGTCCCGGCGCTCACCCTGACCAGCCAGAATGCTATCGCTGCGGTGGTGCCATGGTGCATGCTGCTGCTTTCCGCTGTCATCATCCAGCTGCTGGCGAAACCGTGCGGATGGCCGCGGCAAACCACGGGAGCCCTGATGCTGATCGTGCCGATCGGCAACACCTCCTTCATGGGCGTGCCGATGGTCAATGCCTTCTTCGGCGAGGCCGGTATCCCGCACCTGATCCTCTACGACCAGATCGGCACCATGCTGATCTTCGCCACCTACGGTTCGATCATCCTGTCGATCTATACCGGTGAAAGTACCAGGATCAAGACGATTGCCCTGCGCGCCCTGCTCTTCCCGCCGACCACGGCCCTGCTGGCGGGACTGCTGCTGCGTGGCTGGCCTTATCCGCAGGCTCTGACCACCGCACTGGAAAGCCTGGCCGGGGCCCTGACACCGCTGGTCATGACGGCGATCGGCTACCAGATGACCCTGCGCCTGAGACGGACCACCCTGAGTCCACTGAGCACCGGACTCGCCATCAAGCTTTTGGTCGCCCCCCTGGTCGCCCTGCTCGGCTGCCGTCTGCTCGGTTTCAACAGTCTCGCCGCCGACATCGCCATCTTCGAAGCCGGCATGCCGCCGATGGTCACTGCCAGCGCCCTGGCCGCCGCGGCCGGACTCGGAGTCGAACTGTCGATTGCCCTGGCCGGGCTCGGCATCATCCTCGCCTTCGCCAGCCTGCCTCTGCTATACACCCTGATCCAGTATTTTTAGGTAGCTCTACAACCAGATAAACGCAAAGACACGCTACCAGTACGGAACGATCACCCGGTTTTGGATTAAAACCATGACGAAGAGGATCTCCCTGGATATCAGAGTCGGTAGTAATGACGTATATCATTCAGGACTCCTCCCCCCGGGCAATCCACGAATACAAATCAGAAAAAACCTTTACCCGTTTTTTCTGCTGCGGTAGATTGGACTCTGTTATTTGCCTTGTTCCATGGGGGATGGAAATGAACAAAAGATTTGCAGGACAATCTTATGAGAGATACGAACCGCCGCTGTTGGCTTTTTTGCTGACCGGCGTTTTTTTATGCCGCAAAAGTACCCGGGAAACCGGGAACGATTAAAACTGGAAAACAGATATGCTGCAGACAAACTGCCCAAAGTGCAAAGGCGTAATTGAGTCGCCTTATCTCAACGAGTTAAGTTCTGTCAAGTGTGGTCAATGCCAGGAGGTTGTGACCGTTGAAAATGTATTTGTTGCGACCAAAGGGTTCACCATTCATCGCGAAGACCTCAATAATCGGATCTCTCGTTACGAGAGACTGTTAAGAGAGGTTGAGACAGAACGAACGATGATGGCGAATGATAAAACCGTATCAGAAAAGACGAGTCAGAGTTTCGACCAGTTCTGCTTGACTCTTCATGAATTATTGGAGGGGGCAAGAAGCCATTTCCGGCTAAAAATGACTCGTGAATTATATTTGCAAATGGATTCTGACCATAATAAAAGCAAAGTAAAATTGATTGATATCAGCACGGCAGGAGCTTCTATTGAATGTGAGATGCTTGATAATCTGCCGAGGCCCAAGGCGATGATTAACCTGCAAATGACATTACCCAAATTCCACGAACCGATATCTGCTCTTGCAAAGGTCGTTTGGGTCAGGAGATTGATGGAGGAGTCGGATGCGGAACTTTATCGGATCGGCGTAAAATTTGTCAATTTAGATGAAAACGCGCGTACCAGCCTATGGAGTTTAATAACGGAAGGCTCAGTAGGATCGTCCTCTTTTCGCGTTTCCTAAGTTCCACCAGCTATAAGATACAAAATGGCCTTCCCTTGCCTGGGCAGGCCATTTTTGTATGCAGCTTTTCTGGGATTTCTCTCCGGGTTCACTTTTTCGACACATCCGAACCAGGAGTAAGATTTATAAGAATTTCTGACATATGTCTGCAAGCCTCAATAGTGATTTAAAAAAAATCGAGACTTTTGAGTGGTAATATAATGAAACGAAAATAGCTGCTGTCTGCTAAAACACAGTATATGCGATGAGGGGTTCTTTTTCGCAAGCACCAACGGTTCAAAATCAGTACACTATCAACTAACGGAGTAACGTCATGAAAGCCGTTGTCCTACATGGTAAAGATGGCCCTGGCTGTCTAAAAATAGAGGAAGTGGATACGCCGAAACCGGCGGCTGAAGAGGTCAGAGTCAAGTTGAAGGCATCTGCTCTGAACCGGCGTGATTACTGGATGACCATCGGCCTGTATCCGTGCATGACCTTGCCGGCCATACCAGGGTCCGATGGGGTGGGTATTATCGATGCTGTTGGCGCTGGGGGTGATGAGTCGCTAATCGGCCGGGAAATCATTATCTACCCTGCGCGGGCATGGGGCGATGAAGAGCATCGCTACGGAGCTGATTTCCGCGCGCTGGGCATGCCGGACCAGGGCACATTTGCCGAGTATATCTGTATCCCGGATACGGATTTTTTAGACAAACCGGTCCATTTGTCTTGGGAGCAGGCTGCGGCCATACCTCTCGCCGGCCTGACTGCATGGCGAGCGCTGGTGACTCATGGCGAAGTACAGGCAGGACACAAGGTACTGGTGACATCAGCTGGTAGCGGAGTCTCCAGCTTTGCCATACAGTGGGCAGTGGCACGCGGAGCAGAGGTTTATGTCACAAGCGGCAGTGAGGAAAAAATAGCAAAAGCAAAGGCCATGGGTGCCTGTGGCGGTGTCAATTATCGTGACGAAGGATTTATCAAGGCCCTTGGTAAAATGTCCTCTGGTTTCGACATTATCATAGACGGCACGGGTGGTGATGATCTCAATCCTCTTCTGAGGACCCTTAATGCCGGGGGGAGGTATGTGTTCTTCGGCGCCACTCTGGGCAACCCGTCAGTCGGTCTTGAAATGGCGAAGCTGTTCTTCCGGCATATTCGTATCCAGGGCACCACTCTGGGCTCGCCAAAGGAATTTGGAGCCATGATCGACTTTGTCAATCAGAAGAAGATAGAACCACTCATCCATGCAGTTTACGCCCTGGATGATGTTGTCGCCGCACACAGGTTGATGGAGAATTTTAGCCAGGCGGGCAAGATCGTGCTGCGCATCGAATGATACGGGTGCAATAACTTGTGCATAATCCAGGCTATGGTTATGGCCAGACGAGCAGCTCTAGGGTTACTGTTAGTCGTGACTTACAAGAATCTAGGGCTGATATTATTTCGAAAGGTTGTTCCATAGGTTGACCATGAAATCCTGAACATTGGTCAGGATCCCTACTGCTTGAGCAGAGCCGCGATTGGCCAGCTTGTCAGTGCTAAACTCCGACATGTCGACAACATAAAAGTAGACTGGACGGATCTCACCGTCATCCATAACCCGATAACTTGGGACCATATTGCCGAAAGCGATGGAATGTAGTTGGGTTGCCAGGGCGATAACCGTTGTTGCCTTGCGTGCATGTACGCGCATTGCATCCTGGGCACGATAAACATCAGAGATAACTTCCGGAAGTGGACCGTCATCACGGATGGAGCCCGCTAAAACATATGGGATGTCATTCTCCTCGCAGGCATAGATGATCCCGTCAGTGACTCCAAGAGCCTTAATCGACTGCTTGATAGAGCCTATTCTCCGCACCTCGTTCAGGACATCAAGATGGTTGTAATGACCCATAGGTTTTAATTCTTGAGAATATATGTCCTGCCCCAACCCGGTTCCCAGGTGGGCGGCCTCCAGGTCGTGGGTTGCCAGAGCGTTGCCCGCCAGTAGAACATGACAATAGCCGTTTTCGATCAACCGCTGCATAGCCTTGCGACTGTCATGGTCAAAAGCAACGGCAGGCCCCAGAACCCAGACGATATGACCATGATCGCGATCATGGCGAAGGATATTGTACAAATCATCATAAGAGCGGGAAAAAGGAGATTCTCTGGTGCCTCGGGTGCGAAAGGAGAATTTATCTGTCTGTTCCTTTGCAGACGGCTGAAAACCGGTGACATGAACAAAGATCCCTTCTTCACCATTTTCGGTCCGGCCCGTCATCACAGGGTCTCCTTCCTTCAGACGCCGAGCCTCGACCACCTCAAGGGTTTCGTCGCGCAGCACCAAGACCCCGTCCATCCGGCTATCTGCAGCCAGAACCCATTTGCCATTACCAAGATGAACGTACTCTGGGTGGTTGGATGTGCCATGATAATTTGGTGGTGCTACGCCGTCCCTGGGTGCTGTAGCGAACCTGGCCCTGGGTGCATTGGCCAGCTCAGGAATGCTGAAATCGGGAGCTGTGTAACTCGGGATAATTGTATTCATTGGAACCCTTCCTTAATCGCCACTTGGTGAATTGCAGGATGTAGTTCGTCCAGGGGGAAAATAGGCCTCGGTACGTTTCTATAAGGCAGCCGATCGTAGCGCGGGGTACAAAGTGCACCGCTGTCACAAACAATCACATGTCCGGCAATCGGCTCAAACGCAGCGCGGAAATGTTGCATCGATTTTAACGCCACAACATGCTTACTCTCAGGATCGATACCAAAGGCTCTGAATTGCTGCAAATCAAGTATTTGGCGAGCAATGGTGACCAAGAGTATCTCAACACCTCCGACACGTAAAACCGCACTTGGCCCGAAACTGCCGTGGAGCCCGTGGATCATCGGACCATCGCCGATAAAATGCCCGTCGCTGACTGAGACGAGTTCACCTTCAAGGTTGAGTGGCCCTCCTCCGTAGAGCGGGTCTGTCTTCCCTCCCAACACAATCTGAACTCGTTCGCCCGCAACCGAGGAATGCAATTCTTTTACAGCCTCGCCATCCACCATCGGACCGAAACAGGCATTTGTCACCCCCGCCTCAAGCATTGCACACAACAATGCTGTGGAGTCGCCATAGCCTCCTGCGCCAGGGTTGTCGGCATAATCGGCTATGATCAGCGGCCCCTGGTCAGGCTTGTAAGTTGCTGCAATCGCTGCAGCCTCAGTAACACTGAGATAGTCGTTCAGCACATCAAAGCGCTTGTTCCAGATGTCATCGGCGATCGTTTCGGCAAAAGCTCTATGGGCTGTAAAATCTCCCTGCCCGGTCACCAGCACAGTTGGCCCGACTTCAGTAATATCCGCACTGGCGAAACCCGCATTGATGCTCACGGCAAAGACATCCGCCTGTTTCTCATACCTCCGTGCCCTGGCAATACGCTCGATCATTGGGCCAATGTCGGTGCGGCCACCATTGACCTCTTCAAGCATGGGCCGACTCACGCGGATCGTGCGCGGTTTGATCTCGCCAGCCATCGTCCGGTGCAGAATTTTGGCGGCATGACGACCGGTCTCGCGCATATCAATATGCGGATAGGTTTTAAACGAAACAATGATGTCCGCCAAGGCACACATCAGGTTGCTGACATTTGCATGTGGATCAAGCGTGATGGCAATTGGCATCTCTGCACCAACCACGCTACGGATGCGCCGCAGCAATTCACCTTCGCCATCTTCACAGAAATCAAGACCCATCGCACCATGCAAGCCAAGAAGAAGTCCGTCGAAAGAATTTTTCCTGATTGCGGTGATTATCGGCTCGCAGAGCCAGTCAAAAGCCTTGCGCCTTATTTTACCACTCGGCCCGGCCGCCGCACTGAGGACATGCTCGACATGCCAGCCATACGCACGACCAGTATCGAGAAAACCGGCGAGCTCTGTATTTTCAGAGCCGCGTTCGGCTATTGCCGCTACATCCATCAAGGCGTAACGGGCCATGAAGGCCTGTTTACCAGTTTTGTGCAGGCTGAAAGAGTTGGTCTCATGTGAAATTTCTGCAGTCAGAACATTGAAACTCATTAGGCGGTTCCGTCTAAAAAGAGGAAAGATCTTATTCGTTACAGTAACATGTCTTTACATTTTCATCTTTTTATTAAAACCAGTCTTTTCGTCTTAAATAGCTGGTTGTTTTGATGGCAGAAGAACTATCAGCAGCTACCGTTCCACGAGTCAAGAAGGCTATTCTGTGAGAGGCCGTAACTAACTAATCGATAAAAACAATTTGATTGTCGAACTTTGTGCTATACTCGCACACAGATTCGTCCTGATGGGGAATACTCCTCACAGGAATACAACTTAGTAGGGACCACTCGTTGACCTTCGGCCAATTCTGGCTGGCACGATCCCGTCGCTTCCTCTGAGCTCTAACTCAAAGGAACGGCTATGCTGGTAATCCCTCCTGTTTCATCTTCAATCTCTGCGGTAACTAAACTTCAACCAATCACCAGAAAAGAACGCGCGTGGTCTGCTGAGTCCCGATACCGCAAAGACAAGAGTCGACTCGTCACCGCGATCGTCTACTGCGAAGCCAACTTCGGTGCTCTTGACGGCAAAACCGCCAATGGGCTTATCCGGCGCTCGGAGAAATACGAAATCCTTTCGGTGATCGACAGCGAAAAAGCAGGCCTCGATACCGGCATGGTCCTCGACGAC
Source organism: uncultured delta proteobacterium (assembly GCA_963723355.1). Classification (GTDB taxonomy): domain Bacteria; phylum Desulfobacterota; class Desulfuromonadia; order Desulfuromonadales; family BM103; genus JAFDBW01. The sequence continues at coordinate 242,620 of CAVRQQ010000002.1, read as the reverse complement.
AAGCCTAACTCTATCCCCATATGTCGCGATCTCGCTGACTCCCTGGCGCAGGCAGGCTCTGTTCCCGACACCTTCATCTTTGGTATGGCGCCATCCAGTGGCATGTTGTCGAAACACGAGCGAGCGCTCGTACTTGAGGCCATGAGCCATGGTATGAACATCGTCAACGGTCTTCATGAATTCCTCAATGACGACCCGGTCTTTGCCGCAGCGTGTGTCGCGAACAAGGTGACGATCAATGACGTACGAAAACCTCGAGACAAGAAAAACCTGCGCCTGTTCAGTGGGCGTATCTCTGAGGTAACCTGCCCGCGTATCGCTGTACTTGGCACCGACTGCGCCATTGGCAAGCGCACTACGGCAAACATCTTGACCCGCGCGCTCAATGATCGCGGCATAAAGGCGGTCATGATCGGAACCGGCCAGACCGGGTTGATTCAGGGGGCTCGCTATGGCGTCGCGATTGACGCTATCCCGTCACAATTCTGTGCCGGAGAACTTGAAGCAACGATCGTCGAAGCTTTTGAAAATGAAAACCCCGACGTGATCATTATCGAAGGGCAAGGCTCACTGAGTCATCCTGCTTTTTCGTCTACATCTTTCATTCTCCGTGGCAGCTGCCCCAACGGTGTCGTGTTACAACATGCACCGCGACGCACCCAACGTTGTGACTTCGAGCAGATGGCGATGCCGAACCCGGCGGCGGAGATCAACCTCATCCAGACCTTTTCAGACACGAAAGTCATCGGCCTGACGATCAACCATGAGGATATGAGTGACAATGAGGTAAGTAAGGCGATCACACAGTATGAGCATGAACTCGGCATCCCGAGCACCGATGCACTGACCCGGCCCCCTGAGCACCTCGTGGAAATGGTCACTGCTGCGTTCCCGGAGCTTCAAGGGAAGCTGATCGCTGTCGCATGATGCCTACACCAAGGTTAGAGATTGACCTCGAAAAAATATCTCATAATACCCGTACATTAGTTGAACGACTTGCCGGTCGCGGCATTTCGGTGACTGGTGTGACCAAGGCAACCCTTGGCTCAACAGAGATTGCCGAAGCGATGATAAAGGCAGGGGTGAGTTCTATTGGCGACTCGCGCATAGAAAATATCGAAAACATGAGGTTTGACAAGATCTCTGCACCGATGACCCTGATTCGTTCGCCGATGCTCAGTCAGGCGGAGCGGGTCGTTGTGAACGCCGATCTGAGCTTCAACACGGAAATCGAAGTCATCAGAAATCTTTCTCTCGAAGCGCAGAAACTTCATCGTACCCACGGAGTGGTTATCATGGTCGAGTTGGGAGACCTGCGCGAAGGGATCATGCCCGATGACCTGATAGCCCTGGCAGGTGAAACGCTGTGCTTGCCGAATATCGCTTTGAAAGGAATCGGCACCAATCTAGCCTGCCGGTGCGGAGTCTCTCCAGACGCCAGGAATATGGCCGTGCTCTCGGCACTCGCGAATTTAATTGAGGCAACATTCGATTTGAAACTGGAGATTGTTTCGGGAGGAAACTCGGCGAACCTGGAATGGGCCTTGAGTGGTGCAGAGACAGGCAGGATCAACAATCTCCGCCTCGGCGAGGCAATCCTGCTCGGCTGCGAAACCCTCCATCGCCAACCGATCGAAGGTCTCTTCACCGATGCTCTCACCCTCGTCGCGGAAGTGATCGAAACGAAGATCAAGCCATCACAACCATCAGGAACAATCGCACAGACCGCATTCGGCGAGGCAGAACCTGTCGTCGATAGGGGACAGGTGACGCAATCTGTTCTTGCCATCGGACGTCAGGACGTCGACCCACTCGGTTTGCTCCCCCCAGTTGGAATCGAGGTTATGGGGGCCAGCAGCGATCACCTCATCCTGGTCACCGACAACTGCACCCTGCAGATCGGTTCGGAAGTGGCGTTCCAACTCAACTACAGCGCATTGGTCCAAGCGATGACGTCACCTTTTGTCACCAAGGTTGTAATAAACCACTGATCAAGACGACACACTGTGAGTAAGTTTCACAAGTAATAAGGCTAATGATCTTTTCTCAAGACCTTGTTACCACTCTTGCTTAGGGAGCAGGGGCCCTTTGGTCCGAATCCAATCCTTTAGTTTACTCTTTATCCTCTCATATTGTATAGGTGGTGTGGATTTGTCCGAAATACGAAATTCTTGCTGACCCTGCAATGTGAGAATGGCCATCCCACATTTCATGCAAACAGAGCCTTAGTTTAAGCCTGCCCTGCCCCAAAAGGCCTCCAGCCACGTGTTAAGGGCGGAACCACTTTGGCGGTGTAAAGTCATGCTAAAGAAACGCTGTCGCCCACAAGGAAATCATCGCCTACTTTTGACCTAGGGAGTGAAAGGATAGCGGGGACAGCCCCGCCTCCTACCGATTCGTCTTCGCTTAAAGTCGTTCGAAGATTGCCGCAACCGCTTCGCCACCACCGATGCAGAGGGTTGCCAGGCCGTAGCGCCCGGAGGTTTCCTCAAGTCCGTTGAGCAGCGTGGCCACCAGACGACCGCCACTGGCACCGACCGGATGGCCGATGGAGATGGCGCCGCCATTAATATTGACCTTGTCTCGATTGATATTCAGTTTGTTAATCGACATCAGGGCAACGGCCGAAAACGCGGTATTGATTTCGAACAGGTCAATCTGCTCGAGCGTCATGCCGGCCTTGCTGCAGACCCGCTCAATGGCTCCGATCGGGGCCACCGGGAACTGCGTGGGGTGTAGACTGTTGGTTGCATAGGCAATCATTCTGGCTTTTGGTTTCAGGCCGTGTTTCTCACATGCGGCCCCGCTGGCAAGCAGCGCAAAGGCCGCGCCATCATTGATGGTCGAGGCATTGCCGGCGGTCACAGTACCATCTTTTTTAAAGGCCGGACGCAACGAGGTGAATTTATCGAAATCAACCCGGGTGGGCTCCTCATCACGGTCAATTATGACCTCTCCTTTTCGGCTTGATTTCACCACCGGAACGATTTCTCTGGCGTGAAACCCTCTCTTGCTCGCAGCCTGGGCGCGCTGATAGGAGCTGATGGCATACTCATCCTGGGCTTCCCGACTGATGCCGCGTTCGGCCAGTGCTTCCTCGGTAATATCGCCCATATGACGTCCGCTTTCGGGGTCGAGCAGGGCATCATAAAGTAACAGGTCAACGACCTGATCATGGCCCATGCGCATGCCAAAACGTGCGTTCAGCAGGGCGTATGGATAGAGGGACATGTTCTCCATGCCACCTGCAATGCCCACATGGTCATCTCCCAAACGAATCGTATCGGCGACCAGCATCATGGCTTTTAGACCACTGCCGCAGGCTTTGTTGATGGTCATGGCCGGAACGGTATCCGGAAGACCGGCCTTGCGCATGGCGATCCGTGCCGGGGCCTGCCCGCAACCGGTCGAGACAACCTGCCCGGCTATATACTGATCTATAATCGACGGATCGATCTGATTTCTTTCCAGCAATGCCCTGGTGACGGTCGCCGCCAGCTCGGTAGCGGGGACATCCGCCAGGACGCCACCGAAACTGCCAAACGGAGTGCGTAATGCATCGATAACATAGACCTGGTTCATATGGTTACACCTCATAAAAGTTGGTTATTGTTCTGGTTCCGTCCGGCAAGAATGTCAGACTGGGGGTAAAATATCCTCTTTTGGCGAGTCTGGGATAATCCCCGGAACCGTCTGGCCTGGTTAAGCTGACAGGGGTCGTTTGCTCGCCCCCGCATCCAGTTTAGACCTGCATGCCGCCACCGATCGCGATGGTGCGAGTGGTGAAATACTCATTCTCGATGACGTAGCGAACGGTGTGGGCAATCTCATCGGGTTCGGCGAGCCGACGCAATGGGATCAGCTCTTTCAGCTTTTCCAGGACCGGCTCCGGGATCGTCTTGACCATTTCGGTATTAACGAAACCGGGCGCGACGGCACCGACTCGGACGCCAAACCTAGACAGTTCCTTGCCCCAGGTGGCGGTCAGTGCAGAGACCCCGGCCTTGGCAGCCGAATAGTTGCTCTGACCGATATTGCCGTCGCGGCATACGCTGCTGATATTGACGATAACTCCGCCTTTCCCGGCTTCGACCATCTTGGCCGCAGCCTCACGACCGCAAAGAAAAACCCCTGTCAGGTTGACATCGATGACTTGCTGCCAGGCCTGAAGGGACATCTTGGTCGTTTCACCATTTTTCCTCTTGACCAGCAAGGCATCACGGGTGATGCCGGCATTATTGATCAGACCATCAATCTGGCCAAAATCCTTTTGAATATTATCAAACAGAGCGATGACTTCCTCTTCTACGGCGACGTTGGCGACATAGCAGCGCACCTCAACATTGTACTCCTGCAGAGCTGCTGCGGCCTGGTCCAGACCCTCTTTATTCATGTCGACCAGGGCAAGTTTCCCCCTGCCCGAGGCCAGATTCTCGGCAATCGCAAATCCAAGACCACGGGCGCCGCCCGTGACTACAAATACATTGTTTTCAACGTTCATAATTAATCCATTCTAGAGTGAAATAAGTCCACATCATTTGTGGACGGAATGATTTGAGAGGCTTGTCAGATCCGCTGATTGAGCCACTCAGAAATTCTCGGGGCCAGGGTCGACTGGGTTTTCCCGGAGACGAACATGCCGACATGCCCAACGGGGTAGGACAATTCCTGCTTGTCCTTGGTGCCAACATACTCAAGCAGCTTCTTCGATGAAGCCGGCGGGACCAAGGTGTCGTAATCGGCGTAGATGCAGAGCACCGGCATGCTGACCTGCTTCAGATCAACCCGCTGACCACCGATTTCAAATTCGCCCTTGACCAGCTTGTTTTCCTGAAAAAGATCCTTGGCATTCTGGCGCAAGACTTCTCCCGGCTGATCAGGGCTGTCGAAAATCCAACTCTCCATGCGCAAGAAGGCCGCTAATTTTTCGCTATCGGCCATGGTGTCGACCATGTTGAGGTACTTCTGAAACGTCAGCGTGAAGGGCTGCAGCATCTGGTATGACTGGTTCATCAGATCGCCCGGTACAATGCCGTAGGCATCGATCAGCAGATCGACATCCATCGCCTTGCCCCAGACATACAACAGGCTGTCGTTGGTTTCAAAATCGATCGGCGCCACCATGGTGATCAGGTTCTTGACCTTCTCCGGATGCAGCGCAGAGTAGATCGCAGAAAAAGTGCCACCCTGGCAGACTCCCAGCAGGTTGATGGCTTCGAGTTGGTGTTGCTCGCGAATGTGATCGATGCAATCGTCCATAAACGCGTTGATGAGATCATCCATGGTCAGATGCCGATCCATGCGGTCAGCATAACCCCAGTCGATCAGGTAGACATCCTGTCCCTGATCGAGCAGGTTGCGGATCATTGAGCGATCGGGCTGCAGGTCGAGCATCGTGTAGCGGTTGACCATGGCATAAACAATCAGCGTCGGGAACCGGGCAAATCTTTTTGGCTGCGCGCCTGGTAGCGGTAAAGTTTGCGTTTGCCATCCTCGTAAACCAGCTCCTTTTCGGTCTGAGCCAGTTTGACCTCGCCGCTGGAGGCCAGGTTCTCGACACCTTTTTTCAGATTCTCGGCGAAGGCCTTGAACTCGTCCATTGATTCCTGGATCTGCTGTGTATAGTTCATTGTGTCGTCCTCACTTATTTAGTCGGGGAGCCGGAAGACTTTTTGTTTCCGCTGGCTTTTTTAGCAGTCGTCGTGGCTGCCTTTTTGGTTGTTGTTTTGGATGCCTTTTGTGGCAGTCGTTTTGGTTGTTTTTTGGGCTGCAGCAGCAGGGGTTTTCTTGGTTGCTGCTGTGGCAGTCTTCTTGGGAGCGGCGGCAGCAGCCTCAACAGTTTGCCTGGGGCGGGCGACTTCTTCTTTGGCCGTTTTCTCGGCATTTTCTGCCAGGGTCTGAGCCTTGGCCAGGGCGGCCTCCATCTGCTTGAAGCGTTTTTCGCCGGCGGCGACTTCTTCTTTGGCCGTTTTCTCGGCATTCTCTGCCAGGGCCTGAGCCTTGGCCAGGGCTGCCTCCATCTGCTTGAAGCGTTCTTCACCGGCGGCGACTGCATCCCGGGCGATTCTTACATTCAGCAGCCAGAACGGCCTGCTGTTTACGTGATTGGCGCAAATCGCGCTTGAGTTGAATTATTTCGCCGGCGGCCAGGTCAACGTCGCGTTTCAGAGCGATCGGCGTCTGGTCAATCATCTTCTCAACCAGTTTATCGGTCTGCATTTTCAGACGCAGCCCTGCCGAGGCGAGGTCCGCCTGGGTGTTGGCAAACCCTTCACTACCGAACACCTCGAGAAATACCGCCTCATTCTCCTTGGTCCAAAGGTTGCAGAAGTCGGTGAACTTGATCGGGGGTTCGTTGTTAAGAGAACGCTCGACCAATTTGGCCTGGAAGCGGTTTCCTGATTTTCGGGCGGTTTCCTCAATCAGCTTGCCCATCTTGGCGAAAGACTTCAATATAGGCCAGGGAAAGGCTGATGATCTTGGAAAATTCCTGCGCCGTTTCACGGTTGATACCGACTTGCGGAGCGAGCAGGTATTTGTCTGACTGGTCCTTCCAGCTGTTGAAGGTCTCGAGCAGCTTGTCGAAACCCTTGCTTGTCCCGGTGTTGGCCAGCTGGTTGAAAAAGCCCTGATAGGTGGTGAAGAGCTGGCTGAACAGATCGCCGCCGGGCATTTTTGCGCCCTGCAACATGCCAAACATACCAAAGACTTTCTGCACTTCATCGGCCATGTTGAAATTGCTGAAGGTTGAAAAGAACGGATGCTCGTTCTTCATAAAGTCGTTCAGGAAACTGGTCGGATCGGTCCAGTTCTGTCCCGGCATAAACGGATTGGACAGGCCACCCGGGAATTTCATATTGCCGAGCCAGTTTTTGTAGAATTCCTGTAACAGGTTGAAGTTGAATTGGCGAAGCAACTCTTCTGGAAGCTTGTCGCCCCAAAGCTGCTGAAGGTTCTGCTGCATCTGCTGCGCCAAAACCGGTAAATTGCTCAAACAGCTCCTGCTGTGCTTTTACCAGTTCCTCAAAATTGCCTGGCACCTGTTGACTAAAATCTCCCGGCGCGCCCTGGGCCAACCCTTCGCCCCAGGCAGCGTACTGCTTGGTCAATTCCTGTTGTTGCTCTTGCCAGGTCTTCAGCCATTCGGCTTGCTGCTTGAAAAAATCTTGCATGGTTTGTCCCCTTTATGGCGGTTAAATTTTCTATTGCGAGTTTTTTGTTACTTATATGGCTAGGCATACCGGCGGGTACGCCACAACTAACACTATTTATTTCCTGGGCCTTCTCTAGGGAGGCCAGTCAGAAATTAAACAAATGATAAACATCTTATAAACGTAAAACTATTTTTAAACAAGATTAAAAAACAAAATATTTATTTAAATACTGACGGTCCTGTCGAGGAAGGGCAATCCGTGACCCAGCTTGCGCAGGCAAGACAAAAGAAGAACGCGTCTCAGGGAGGCAGGGAGCCTACCAATTAAAGGCGAGCCCTCTCTTATCAGTCTACCGATAAACGATCAGTGCTCTGACGACCTTTACCGACTGGGCGATGGTTATTTGCCACCGCCGCTCTTCAATTGATCCATCAGGTGACCCTCGATCGCTTGATATGCGTCTTGCGGATCAATATTCAAGGCGACAAGCATTTCCGTCAGACATTCCTCGTCCCCTTCGCTCAAGCTGTCAAGAAGATCGAGTTTTTCGACAAGAGTGAATTGACTCTGTTGTTTCTGAACCCGATAAAGCCTCATGATACGCAACAGATCCTGGTATAAATCGCCCTGTGTCTCTTCAGATGAGCTTTCATCATCATTCTCATCGTCGGAAAGGGATTCGGTTACAAAGTTGGCTTCGCTGTTTTCCAGAAAATCGACCATAGCATCACTCCAGGGAGCCATGGTCGAACCGAGAAAGCCACTGGCAGAGATAAAGGTCTTTAATGATTTTGAACCACTCAGGCCGAAATCCTCGTTCCTTATCTCAAGAATCTTCAGCAACTGGGAAATCTTTGCCTTGGGCACACCGGCCCGTCCGGACTCAAAGCGTGCCACAACTTGAATCGCGCTATTGCCTTCATAACCCAGCGTCTTCTCCCAGGTCTTTGCGACTCATGCCTTTTTCCAGGCGTCGCTGCTCCAGGAGTTTGCCAACCTTCCTGCGGAAAAGTTCTTTCTGTTCTTTGGTAATCATAATAGTCGCTTACTCATTTGGGTTCCAATGGCGGAACAGCCTGCTGACAACGGCCCAGATCGGGCAGCTGATGAAAGGGCATTATAGCCGGCATTCGTAAAAATGACAATTCTTAAACAGGATAATGAATTTTTTTCTTGACAGTTTGTTTAATTTTTGTTTAAGTTGCATCACGAAACGAATTGAACGGTCTCGAGCATCTCTCGGACCATAACTTAGACAAGGAGAACAACCATGCAAAACGAAAAAATCATTCAGGACATTGTCGACTTCAACAAAAACACCGTCAAAATGAGCTTCGAAGCTCTCGGCACCTTCTATGACCAAACCGCCAAAGCAGCCGACCAGCTTCTGGGCGCCACCCCGTATGTCCCGGAAGAAGGCAAGAAAGCCTTCAATCTCTTCATCAAGGAGAACCAGAAGGTTCAGGCCAACGTGAAGAACTTTGTCGAGACCAGCATCGAGATCGACTGGACTGCCAAGGACGCCCCGGTAAAGAGTCTTGAGGCCATGGAAACTCTGTACAACAGCGCCTTCAGCCAGTCAAACGCTATCCAGAAAGAGACCAAGGACTTGCTTAAGAAAACCACTGAACAGCTCCCCAAGGAAGCCAAGCCGGTCGTTGACTTCTGGAACGAGGCTCTCAACAGCAATTTTCAGATCTTTCAAAGTTTCATGACCAAAAACTTCGACTTTGCCAAAAAAGGTCTGAAAGATGTGACCGCCGAAGCACCGAAGGCCGCCAGCACCAAGTAATACTGCGAGACTCGCCGTCTGCGCTGACGGCTCTGAAACAAAAAACCCTGCTGATAAAGCAGGGTTTTTTTATTGCAACCATTCAGCGATGTGCCTGCGACGCATTACAACATATAAAGCCCACCGTTCAGGTTGAGGCATTGCCCCGTCATGTACTCGCTTTCGCAGATAAAAACAACTCCTTTGGCAATTTCATCAGGCTCACCCAGCTTCTTCATGGGAACCATGGCAATGATTGCCTCGCGAACATTTTCCGGCATGGCTTTAACCATCTCTGTGGCAATATAGCCCGGGCAGATACAATTGACCGTAACCCCTCCTTTGGCCGTTTCCAGAGCAAGCGACTTACTGAAACCGACCAGCCCGGCTTTTGCTGCAGCATAGTTGGTTTGTCCAAAGCCGCCAGCCTGGCCGATCACCGAACTGATATTGATAATCCGGCCATACTTTTGTTCAAGCATGGACGGCAAGGCGATCTTGCAGGTGTTAAAAACCGACGAAAGATTGGTGTCGATGACCTTGTGCCATTCCTCAAAAGACATTTTTTTGAAGGTTTTGTCGCGAGTTATGCCGGCATTGTTGACCAGGATATCGATCTTGCCAAAATCGGCTAAGGCCTTCTCGATGAAGACCTTGGTCGCTTCGGCGTCAGAGATATCAGCCTGCAGGGCAACGGCCAAACTTCCCATGGCTTTGACCTCATTGACAACCGTCTCGGCTTCTTCCTGGCTATGGTTGTAGTTGATAATCACCGTCGCCCCTTCTTTGCCAAGCCCTTTGGCGACAGCAGCGCCAATCCCTCTCGAGCCGCCTGTCACAACGGCAATTTTTCCCGATAATTTTTTCATTACAACGCACTCCCTATTCAAAGGTGTCTGTATCTAAAGGGCGATTTGCAAGTCATTGGCACATTCCAGCAATGTATTGCCCTTAAATTAACATCCGTTCCGTTGGCATGATAAGGGCTGCCCCGCAGAATTCTTTCGTCAGTATTTTCGATGGCGATGTTTACATGTCCATGCCGCCATTAACGCCCCAGACCTGTCCTGTAATGTAGGAGGAGGCATCAGCAGCGAGGAAGTGCACAACGCGCGCAACTTCTGCGGGCTTGCCGAGCCGACCGAGGGGTATATGGGACAGGACCTGCGTCAAGACTTTTTCAGGGATATGTTCCAGCATTTCCGTGGCGATGAAGCCCGGTGTGACCGTGTTGATGGTCAGACCGATCCCGTCGGGTTCGGTCAGCTTCCCCGAACGGGCCAGCAGCAGCGAGGCCTCCCGGGCCAGCGTCTTGGTCAAGCCGAACAGACCGGATTTCGAGGCGGCGTAGTTGGCCTGGCCGATATTGCCGATCTCGCCGATGACGCTCGAGACGTTGACAATCCGCCCGCTACCCCGTTCGGCCATGTGACGCAAGGCCGCCTGGGACAGAAAGAAGGCTCCGGACAGGTTGACGTTCAGCACCTTGTACCAGTCTTCATCCGTCATTTTGACGACGGTTTTGTCGATGGTGATGCCGGCATTGTTGACCAGGATATCGAGGCGACCGTACTTCTCAATAATTTCGGAGACTCGGCTGCGGCAGTCGTTCGGGTCGGCGACATTGCCCTTGTGCACGCTGACCAATGTGGAATAGGTCTTGGTAAACCTTTCGCGGAACTCTTCAGCATTCTGATCGTTGCCGGAATAACCCGCGGCGATGATCGCTCCCTGACTGGCAAGGCTGCGGCAGATCGCTTCGCCGATGCCCCGCGTGCCCCCGGTAACGAATGCCACGCGGCCCTTCAGTTTGTCGCCAACGCGAATTTTTACATTTTCGTCTGCCGTTATTTCGAGAACGCCCATTGCTTAAACCTCTCTATTATTTAAGTTAATCAGCCAAGATTAGCTCAAAGCACAATTGTTTTCCCTGTTGCCGTGCCGGGTCAGCCGGCGCCCTGCCTGGCAAGAGCCCGTTCTATTCCCCGCTCAAGGGCGGCGATCAGTTCCGGTCGTAACCTGCTCGCCGGAATGATGGCGTCGACCGAGCCCATTTCGCGGGCGCGCTGGATGGTGTGCACCGCATCGTATTCGACGGCCTTCTGACCCAGCTTCTCGGCCCGAACCACGGGTCGCAGCTCCGCCAACTCAGCCTGCAGGGTCACACGTTCCGGGCCGGTCGCGGCGGCGATCAGCTCGCGCAGCCTGGCAATCCGCTCGTCGGCGTCGGTGCGCTGGTCGACCTCGCGGGTGAAGACCACGGCTGCCGCGGGCGCGCCGCCGAGCACCGAGGCGTAGGTCCCCTCGACAGCCAAGGCTTCCATGTTGTCGTTGAGTACTTTCGAGAACACCACAAAGGCTCCGCCGTGGTAACGGGAGACGACACAGAAGACAATCGGCCCGTCGAAGTTGACGATGGCCCGGCCGATCTCGGCGCCGTACTCGAGCTGGCATCTGGCCAGTGATTCAGGCGAGCCGTCAAAGCCCGACAGGTTGGCCAAGACCACCAGGGGGCGGCTGCCGCTGGCACTGTTGATAGCGCGAGCCAGCTTCTTCGACGACATCGGGAAGAGGGTGCCCGAGGTCCAGACATCGGGGCCGTCCGCCGGCAACAGCCCCTTGCGGGGGATCGCCCGGGAGGCGATGCCGAGCATCATCACCGGGTAGCCGCCGAGATGGGCCTCGAAGACCACGCCGGTGTCGGCATCGCGCATGTCGGCCCAGCGTTCCATGGGTTGAAAGTCCTGATCGGCGACGGCGCGCATGATGGAGCGGATGTCGAAGGGCTTCTTGCGGCCGGGGTTGGTGACGTTGTCGAACACCTCGCCGACCGTTTCGAATTCTGGCCCGTCGTGGGGTGCGGTCCTGATGTCGCGCTCCGGATCGTCAGCGGATTTGGCGCGGCGCGGGAAGCGCTCTCCCGGCGCCCGGTAGGCATGCTCGTTGTGCTGACGCATGATCTCGCAGGCCGCTTCGAGGTCGGGTGCCCAGTACTGCGCCTGACCGTTGGGACCCATGATGCGGTCGTAGCCGCCGAGGCCGAAGTTGTCTTCGGCCGAGACGCCGCCCGAGAAGTCGAGAGACTGCTTGCCGGTGAGCACCATGGAGCTGTCGGGGGTCATGACCAGGATCCCTTTGGTGTGCATCAGCATGGTCGCCTCGGCGTTCCAGTAGGGTTGACCACCGACGGTGATACCGGTGATGACGATGTTGATCTCGCCACCCCCCTGGGTGAATTCGATCAGCTTGCGCAGCACAATCGAGATCCAGTCCATGTTTTCGGTGCCGCTGGTCATGGAGATGCGGGCGCCAGCCGACACCGCGTACCACTCGAGGGAGGTGTCGTGTTTTTTCGCCAGCTCCAGCGCCCCGATGGTCATCCGGCATTCCGGTTCGGCGAGGGATGCCAGCTCCTTGGTCGGGTCCCCGAGCAGCACCACCCGGGTGATCCCTTCCGGGTAGCGTTCCGAGGGGGTCGTCAGCAGACCGCCGACGAAGCCGCAGTCGTTATTCCCCTTCGGCCGGTCGACTGGCTCGAAGGCGCCCTCATTGGTCACGGCGTATTCGGTGAAGTTGCCGCCGTTTCTGGTCAGGCGGTCGATCAGCTCGTACGGGTAGATCGAACCGCGCTGTTGCGACATGATGACATTCTGCCGGTAGCGGTCGAGGACCGGGACCGGCTCATTTACCGACTCGACGATTTCCAACGCATTGGGATCGCTGGCGTCGAAGCCGAAGCGCAGAATCACGTCACGGGTTGCGCCGTTTTCCATCAGCGAGCCGATCATTTCGATCCCCTCGAGCCCGAGCGGGGCCGTGAGCGAGGCGAACTTTTCGGCGCCTCGGTCCAGTCCTTCGATCGGCAGGCTGAATGGCGGCCAGAGGTAGAGTACGATCCGGTTCATCGCCAGCCGTCGACGCGGATCGTGCTCTGTCTGGGCGGTACGGATTGCGTTGGCGCAGGCGGAAAAGAGCCTTTCCATGACCGGCATGCCGATGACCTGCCCCGATTCGTCCCGGCTCGGGGTCAGATCGCGAACCTCGGCGACTGCGGCCAGGCGCATGTCGCGCGGATTGTCAATGCCGACCAGCTTGTAGCAATAGATTCCGGGCTCCGATTCGAGGCGTTCGCTGGAAAAATTCCGGAAGCGGAAAAATTTGGCGCGGGCGGCAATCATCGGGTGGCAATTGCGGAGGGTCAGGTCTTCAGCAAAGGTTCCCTCAGCGATGCGATAGGTGTGGTGGAACACCCTGCCCTCGGGGGTAGCCCCCGAGAAGGTCACCCGGCGGATGTTGTCCGGCGCCTCGACGCCGGTGACGATCTCGTGTGCCCAGACCTCAATCTGGTCCGCTGAGATCGAGCCGTCCCAGCGGGTGTAAAGTTCAACGGAGAGCGGGTGGCTGCCGGGCAGGCCGCGGCCCTGTTCCAGGGCGGCCCGGAGCGCCGCGCCGGCCTTGGCCTGCGGGGTGATAGCGGCGACCACCTGGCGGAGGGCCCCATCGGTGTGATAGTTGGCGGAGCGGAGTCCGGGCTCTTCACGGACGTCGTGAAGATCCTTGCCACGATAGAAACGCCGGAAAAAGACCTCGAGCAGCGGATCGCCGCTGTCACCCGAGCCATCGGGGTCGGCGAGCAGTTCGATGACCGCTTCGGGGCAGTTGATCAGCGCATCGAGGTGGGCCCTGTCAGCGCCAGCGACGCGCAGCGCGGCGACGTGGCCGCGCATCTCATCGAGCACCGCCGCCTTGCGCGCCAGGATGCCGGGCTGCTCAAAGTTCTGGTAGCGGACATTCCGCGCTTTATTGCCAAGGTTGGGGAAGCGCAGCTCCGTGGAGATGACGAAATCGTCGAGAGTCTTCCGCAGTTTCTGGGCGGACGCGGGAACCAGGCGCTGTGGGTCGAGGCGCAGGACATTCAACACCGCGGCGAGCAGCGGCTCGTGCGCCGCCGCCACCTGCTGGGCGTTGAAGATCCGGAACGCGGCACGCTCGAGAGCAACCGAGCGCTCGAGGCTGTCGACTCCATAATGCGACAAGGCACGCTCCAGCCGGTCCCGGAAAGAGGCCGGCAGCCCCTCGGCTTCGAGGTCGAGGGCCCGCAGATACTGGTGGAAATCCTCTTTCGGGTTGCGCGTCTCTACGTCGCCGGTGTCGTCGACCGGCCGGTTGCGCGCCAGAGAGTTGACGTCGCTGAAGGCACCGAGTACGGCGAGACCGGCGGCGACGACCTGGCGATCATGCTGTTCGATCTCTTTATGCGCCGCGAGCAGTCGTCCCGCCAGGTCACGCACCATGCCCGGCTGAGTATCGTAGCCGAGGATGGTCCAGCGGATTGCGTCGAGAAGCTCCAGGCAGCGTTCACGACCGCTCAGCTCGACGCTGCGCTCGGCAGCGATCCGATTGAAATCGACGCGTTTGCCGGACGCCGCGGCTGACCCTGCGGACTTGGCTTCGAGCCGCAGCAGAGCGGCCCCGGCATCGACCTGAATGCTCGGACCGGTCAGCACATCGACCACGGTCCCGGCAAAGGGCGCCGTGATCGCAGTTTCCATCTTCATCGCCTCAAGCACCACCAGCGAGTCGCCCTTGGCGACCGAATCTCCAGGCTTGACGTTGACGGCGACGACCAGAGAGGGAGAGGGCGAGCGAACGGTTCCGACATCACCGCGGCTGATGCGGTGGATCACATTGTCGACCTCGATCAGGTGGTCCTGCCCCTGGGTCACGGAGACCACGCGGTGGGTTTGGCCGCCGATGGTGACGCGTGACTCGTAATCACTTACCGGCTCCAGGGTCATGGTGAGAAGCTTGCCCTCCACCTCGAGGCGGTAGGTGTTCGGGCTGACCCGCTGGACGGCCAGGCGATACTTTTCACCTCCCAGCCGGCAATCGACCGTCACCAGCGACTCGTGGGTCGCCCGCGGCCGGCCGCGGCCGGCCGCGGCAAAGAACGCGCTACGGGCGTAAACCGCGGCCGCACGATAGGCCTGGGCTGCGGCGACGAGCAGGGCGAGGCCGGCATGATCGTCGCCGATCTGCGAGCGCTCTGCAATCATCCGATCGAGCCAGGCCGTGTCGGCGAGCAGTTCGGGAAGATTCAGCAGGCGCAAAAGAAACGATTCGTCAGGGTTCGGGATCGAGAACTTACCCATGAAACGCCTCCTTGATATCGTTCAACGAGGAGTGTGCCACGGTAGATTTCGGCCCCATCGCAAGATTGGTGACAAGCTCCGGTGCCACCATCGACGGCTCCAGCGACAACACCACATAGCCCCCCACGGCGCCGGCGCCGAAGCCCGGTGCGAAGACCAGCGAGCGTTTGCTGATCGCTCCCTCGTAGACGGCATCGGCCAGGGCGATCGGGATGCTCGCCGCGGAGGCGTTGCCGACTTCGGTGATATTGAAGTAGATGTCTTCGGCGGCAATGCCCTGGGGCACGGCGATATCGATGATCATGTTCTTGTTGGCCTGGTGCGGTACGATCACGTCGATATCATTGATCAGTTTACCGTCCCCATTGAGCCCTTTGAGCTCGGTCAGCTCGCCGATCATCTGGTTCAGGTAGCGTTTGACCAGGGCCTTGACCTCGGGGCCATAGACGGTGATGTCGTTGTCGAAGTCGTGGTTGGGCCAGATGATCGAGTTGACCTGGCTGAAGGGGCCGCTGGCATAGGTCTGCACCACCTCGACATCCCGGGCGCCATCGGACGGCGCGATCACCATGGCGGCGGCGCCGTCGCCGAAGATCATCCGCGAGGGGCGCGCGTTGCCGATCTTGTCGGAGAACTTCTCGGCCAGGACCAGCAGCACCGGCCGTTCGACCTCCTGCAGCTGGCGGATCGCCTCGGCCATGCCGTAGGGGAAACCGGCGCAGGCGGCAACAATGTCGGCCGAGTAATGGGTCTGCATGATGCCGAGCTGACCCGAGAGCCAGGTGGCGGTCGAGGGGATCAGCCGCTCCGAGGTGCAGGTGCAGAACAGCAGTGCGCCGATCTCTTCGGGGCCGCGGCCGGCATGGGCCATGGCCGCCCGGGCGGCCTCGAGGGCGATGTTCTCGAGCGGCTGGGCCGTATAGCGGCGCCGCTCGATGCCGGTCTTCTCGGCGATCTCCTCGGCACCCATCGGCGACCAGGTGGGTGGCGAGTTGCGCACCACGTCGATGTTGCTGCAGATGATCTCCCCCTTGCGGATCGCCAGCGCCTCGATCTTCGGCTGGACCTTCACAGCGCTGCCGACCACCATCGGCGGCAGCGGCCGGACCGGTTCGACGGCCGGGGTCGGTGCCGGCGCCTGCATGACGCTGCCGATGCCGCTCTTGACGCGGTTGATGAAGTCCAGCACGTGGCGGTTTTTCGGGTAAAAGAGCACCACGACGTCGTCATCGTGCATCTCGGCAAACGACTTCAGCCGAGCCCGGCTGCGATCCCAGGGATGCTGATTGTGCAGCACCATTGCCCAGCGCCGCAACGCTTCGAGCTCGGGCTGCTCCTCGGTGACGTCGAGGATCTCATCGACGCTGTAGTGTCGGTGGTCGGGGTTGAAGTCGCCGAGGACGGTGGTCCTTGCCTCGGCCGTGGTGAGCGCCTCGGCAATGGTCGACTTGATCGGCGGCAGCTCCGAAGCGCGATAGAGCTTGTTGGAGAAGCAATCGAAAAGGATGCCAAACAGATCGTCTTCAGCCGGCTGGTCCCATTTGGCCGACAGTTTGCCATAGGCATTCAGGACGCTGGCGGACTTCGCTTCACGATTCTCCCTGGGCTGCAACAGCGGCACAAAGACATCGTTGCGGTTTCGCGGGACATCGCGCCATCGGGTCGGGCGCTTTTCATACATGGCCAGGGCAAAACGGTTGGCCCAGAACAGGTGCAGGCCGAGGTCGCGCAGCAGGTCGTAGCGTGTGGCATATTCCCCCGCGTCGGCCCGTTCGGCGATTTCTGTGCCGGTCGGGGCCTTGACTTCGAAGTCCCGTTTGATGATAGCCTTCAACTGGTTTAGATCGACGATGATCGAAAAATCGAGTTCGACAAAAATGCTTGAGGGGAATACCAGCTTGTTGTGTTTATTCAATCGAAATGGCTTCATAGAACCTCCTTGCGACCGACTCGACTGACAACATGGTCGTCGAGGGCAAGACCAACGTCTTTAGATGGTGATAAACAGCAGACGAAATACCTGTTTGGGGGAATAGCTTATATCACGGCCAAGTAAAGACTCATGTTCCTCAACACAACATTTTTACCAATGTCATGGCTACGATCTTTACGCTTGGCCAGATTTATCTCCTGATAGTTTCAACAAAATTCCGTTTTTATATTTAGATTAAATTGTAGAGTGCCAGTCGACAAAGTCAACAGCAGGACGATATTTGGGTCATCGACATCACAATGGCGAATCACAAAAATTTTCTCACTGCAAACTTAACAAGTCTCGTAGGTTGAAGGCATCAATCTGTCAACAAACTGTCAGGATAACAGCACGCAATGATTAAACACATCAGAATACAAACAGAAAGTTAGCTTTTATCATTGAAAACTTCCTCTTGGTGAACAACTGATTTAAAGTGCAACAATGTGACAACATCAATATTTTTGAGAGAAAAAACTGTACCTAATTAAAAGAGGGATAGAGGACATTCGTTAAAATAAAAATGATGGCCACCAGGGATTGCTTCTTGATGTTCTTTCTTTGTGATTCATTGCTGCGTAATTAAGTTTGGATATGTTTTGAAAGATTGTATCATTGTCCAAAAAACGTATGGAGTCGGTGGATGCTAAAGTTTGAAGTCAGGCGTGAGATATGCGTACAATGTGGTCTTTGTGCCAAAGACTGTCCGGTCAATATTATCGATCTGAAAACCGGATATCCCCGTATCGGGGCAGACAAGGAAAGCAACTGCATCAAATGTCAACATTGCCTAGCAATTTGCCCGACGGCAGCTTTATCGATATTAGGCAAGAGTCCAAACCGGAGTCGATCTATAAAAGGGAAATTTCCCTGATCCATATCAAATGGAGACTCTCATTAAGGGGCGGAGATCAGTACGTCATTATCAAGATGAAAACCTCGATCCAGAATTAATAAAACGTGCGCTCGATGTTGCCTGGCAAGCACCGACTGGGGTCAACATGCGTCAGGTGCATTTCTTTGTGGTTGATGACAAGGAAAACCTCGCTGTTTTACGGGATGAAGCTTACAGAGGGCTTGAGGAACTCATTGCACGTGGTCAGTTGCCTGAAGACAAAGCATTTTTTACCGGTTTCGTGCGAGCCTGGAAAGAGAAAGGCGTGGATGTCCTGTTTCGTGGCGCACCTCATCTGGTTGTTGCCTCAGCTCCGAGTGGGGGACCTTCACCATTACCTGACTGCCTCATAGCACTTTCATATTTCGAGTTGTTTGCACAGTCGCTGGATATTGGCACCGTCTGGAATGGCTTGGTCAAGTGGACGATCAACGACTTGGTCCCCGAATTGCGGACCAGGCTTCATATTCCTGAGGACCATTTGATCGGCTATGCTATGGCCTTTGGTAAACCGGCGGTTCAATATCAACGAACCATAGAGAAGGGAAGCGCGAACATTATTCCTTTCAACCCATCATCATAAGGACATTATGCGGTTAGGTTGTCTATCATTTACCATGTCCAACAGAATTATACCCCATCCGGGTTTTCTGGATTGGGGTTTGCCTATAAGTATTACTGCAACGGGTTCTCAGAAGCCCGTTGGGTTTACAGTAGGATACTTACCGACGAAGCGGTGCGGGTCATAAGTGACCGGCCAGGGCAAGGATGCGGTTGGCGCCCCGCTCTGCGACATACAACGATCCATCGGGGCCAAAATTTATAAACCTCGGACCATTCAGGCCGGTCGCGAAAAGCACGACCTGAAACCCGGGTGGGACCTTAATCGAGCTGACGCCTGGCGGGCTGGCAATTGTCGAGACGTTGGTCTGCGCCAGACAGGGGTACACCAGTAACCAGGCAAACAGGACACCCAATGGCACAGCGATCATGGCAGCGTAGCGAATACGGAAGCGGGTTATCTTCATCGGACCTCCCGTTCTCAGGATACCGCCATTGTATCGCTTTTTGTCCATGCGATCGATAAAACCAACCAGGCAGCCTTTAAGTTAAGGACCAGCAAAGCAAGACGATATTTCGATGCAGAGTTATCTCAGAATTTCGCCGGACGCTTCTCCAGGAAGGCGCTGATCCCTTCCTTGCAATCCGCGGTCGTAAAACTGAGCGCGAAGAGGTCCGCCTCGTAACGTGCAGCGCGAGCGAAATCCATCTCCAGGCCGTTGTCGATCGCATCCTTGGACAGACTGATTGCCGAAGCGCTCTTGTCGCAGATCTGCATCGCCAGGGATTTTGCTTCCTCCATCAAGCAATCCTTGGCGACGACCCGGTTGACCAGGCCGATCCGGCAGGCTTGATCGGCATCGATCATCTCGCCGGTAAAGATCATCTCCTTGGCCCGCCCCTTGCCGATCAGCCTGGACAAGCGCTGGGTCCCGGCAAAGCCCGGGATGATGCCGAGCTTGACCTCTGGCTGACCGAACTTTGCCGAGTCGGCGGCAATCCGCAGGTCGCAGCCCATGGCAAGTTCGTTGCCACCACCCAGGCAGTAGCCGTTGATCGCGGCAATCACCGGCTTGGGAGACGTCTCGATCCGGTCGATGACACGCTGCGCCAACAGGGCGAATTGCCGAGCGCCATCGGCGTCAAGACTTGCCAGGTGGCTGATATCGCCACCGGCGACAAACGCCTTGTCACCGGCACCGGTCAAAATGATCACGCGGACCTCGGTATCGCTTTCCAAATCATCGAACAGCGTCTCCAGCCCCTCGAACGTCTCCAGGGTCAGGGCGTTGAGGGCTTTGGGGTTGTTGAAGGTGATCGTTGCGATGGCGGCGTCTTTTTCCAGCAGCAGGATTGAATCGGGCATGGGTGAGCTCCTTTGGAGATATGGATATCGATTGATTGTCGGTGAGCGGTCTTTACAGTCGCAGGAATGCAGTATAGCGGATGATGAGTGGATATGCCACTGGTAGCTATTTAGAATCATGGGACTTACATCTGTTATGAATTTGGCTAAGAAATCAAAATCAAAAGCAGAACCGGCGGGGTGCGTCCCGCCAGACGCCTTACTTTTGTCCATGCGGCGACAAAAGTAAGCAAAAACGCCTTTACTCCTTGCGGAGGGCATCTCCTTTGCCGGATTGCTGAGACATCCAATAACGACGGAGCTTAATAAGCCGGCCCCTTACAGGGGGGCCGGCCTTGCAGTGTGACTTACAGGGGAAAAGCCTGAAAGCGTAATTCAACTACAGGAGCGAATGTTTTCCGACCAGATCCGGCACCAGGCTTTTTTCAGCTGACCGAAGTCCCTCTCAGGGGCAAGCCGGCGGGAGGGAATTAGAGCCCGCTCGGGAGCAAGGTGTCCAACGACAAAAGAGAACACATAGCTCGGCTCAGCGCCCATGCGCAAATCGGTCATAACCACCGCATCCTCGTTCTGCCAGACTTTGTAAAACCCCTTGGTGAACCAGCGCAATCGGACCACCTGACCGTGTTTATCGAGACCGTCCAACAGCTCCGGATCACTCTCATGGTGCGTCAAGGTTACCTTCTCGGAGCCGTCAAGCAACGAATAGTAGCCCTCATAATAGTCGCCATTCGATTTGGTGGCGACGATACGCCAAAGCATGGTGTTAAGTGGACCGGCACTGACCAGTAGGTTTTCGTAGGAAATCATTTGCGCGGCGAAGGATTTTTCCACGGCCCTGGTTACATAGCTTTGCGCGCCGACACTCCAGACCAGGTAAAGAGTGCTGAAGGTCAGCCCGGCTTTGTTGAGCAGTACTCCCCGGGGGTGGTTGCGGCTCATCATCAGCGCACACAAAACTCCGATCAGCAAGGGGACGGTATAGAAAGGGTCAATGATAAAAATCGAGCCCCAGCCCACCGGATTATTCCAGAACGGCCAGAAAATCTGCGTGCCGTAGACGGTAAAACAATCGAGCAGGATATGGGTGATCAAGCAAAGCCAGACCAGCCAGACCCAGCCGGTCCTGGCGTGTTGAGAATTCGGGTGCAACTTGAGAATCAGCCAGACAATTAGCGGAGTGAGCAGCGTAAGGATGAAGATCGAGTGGCTGAAACTGCGATGGTAGGTAAAGTCCTTGACCGGATCGCCAAACGGAACGAAGACGTCCAAATCGGGCAAGGTACCACAGACCGCCCCCCAGAGAGCAGCCTTGCGCCCGACTTTGCGTCCGAGAACCGCTTCTCCAACCGCGGCGCCAAGTGTTAATTGTGTCAATGAATCCATCGCTTAGCCTTCTCTTTCACCAGAGTACCCATTTCGATCTTTTGAAGTAACAGTTTGACCAACTTTGGAATTTGTTGCAGGTCGGAGCAGATCAAGAGTTTCGGCATGGTGGGAACCTGCTGGACAGCCTGCCCGCCTGCGATGATCGTGATGGCCGGGTTAAGGCTCTTGCGTAGGCTCCGAAGGTCATGCTTGGCTTGCCGCGACGGATAGTGGCTGCTGAATGACAGAGCGACTCCGTCCACTGCCAGTTCTGCAACCAGCCCGGGAATTTCTGACAGCGGCAGTTCTTCGTTGAGCAAGAGACTCTGGACACCGGCCTGCTGGAACTGCACTGCAGCGAGCAGCAGACCGAGCTTGTGGCGCTCTCCGGGCAAGGTCAGAAACAGAACCTGAGGGCGGACAGGGCATGCCGCGGACGAAAGCTCGACTTTCAGGAGGGCTGCCAGCTGATCTGAAATCAGATGTTCGCGGGCGATGCTCAAGCGACCGGACGACCAACCGTGGTCGATCATCTGCAGCAAGGGAACCACCGTCTGTTTTACAAACTCTGCCAGGCCGAGCCGTTTCTTCTGTTCAGCTAGTTCGACAGCGATCTGCTGTGGACTCATGCCGAAGACCAGATGCTCCAGGCTTTTGTTCTCGGGACGCTGGGTACTCAACAACTTTTCAAGCAGTACGTGCCTCTCTGTGGGAGAAAGAGAAAAAATCGCACTCGGTCGTTGTCCGAAAATTTGCAGTTTCTTGACGACTCGCAGCTCTTCGAGATGTTTCTTTGTGTAACTGCGGTGCCCGCGCCCATCACGATGTGGCAGCGGAAAACCGTATCGACGTTCCCAGACTCGCAGAGTATCTACTCCGATACCGATTTCTTGGCTGAGTTGCTTAATTGTTATTTTTGTCCTAGACAAATCCATATATAATTGAATAATATAAACATTATAATATTTCAAGCAAAAAAAGAATATCAATCTCAAAATAAGGAGTTAACTGATGGATAAGAAGCTTGAGCAACTTTTTTACGCTGCCCTCGGCGGTGCGTTAGCGGTTAAAGAAAAACTCGAAACCAGTAACGATGAGGTCAAAGCCTGTCTGGAAAAAAATGAAGAAAATGCGCGAACATTCTTCGATGATATGGCTAAACGTGGCGAAAAAGAGAAAGATCAGTTCAAGGGCATGCTCAAAGACGTCCTCAAAGAGCTTGTCGATGAGCTAAATCTGGCAACCAAGGATGACCTGGAAAAGTTAAAACAAGAGTTGGACAAGTGATGTGATCCGCAAACTCTTTCTTTTTCTATATCTTTGCCGTCCACAGCGCAGTTACTTGATCTTTCGTTTTCTGGTAACCGTGTTCCTGCTCTTTCGACGACGCCGTCGCTGGTTGTTGTGGCGTCCTTTGACTCCGGCTGAATTGGTGGAAAATATCCGTTCACTCGGTGCCAGTTTCATCAAACTGGCCCAGGTGTTGGCAACCCGGGCAGATTTTTTCGACCAGGTCTACCTGCAGGCGCTTCGGCAACTGCATGACAAGATGCCGCCGATGAGCGACAATCACCGCCTGCGGGCTTTCAGTCGTGCTTTTCCAGATCCCAATGTGTTTGTCGACTTCGATCATCAGCCCTTGGCCAGCGCTTCCATCGGTCAGGTGCACAAAGCCCGACTGCGCGAGACCAAAGCGGTTGTTGCGGTTAAACTGTTGCGTGAAAATATTCAGTTCCAGGTGCGCATCGATATCCTGCTTCTGAACCTGTTTTTGAGAATCTTCAGGCCGCTGTTTACAGATCAAACCAGGCACTCCATCGAATCGGTATTGAAGGCTTTCTCCCGTGTGATTCTGCAGGAAGTGAGCATGCATCAGGAGTTGGCCAACCTGGAGCATTTCAGCCAGGTGTATGCAGACTCGGGGGTGCGCTTTCCTGTCCCATATAAAGACTACTGCTCCGACAATGCTCTGGTGATGAGCTTTGAAGAAGGTTTTCGGATCGATGATGTTGCCTCGATAAAAAAGCTGAATGTCACGTTCACCGAGCTGATGCAGCAGCTTGTTTTATTTTATACCGAGCAGATGTTGGTCAAGGGTTTCTTCCATGCCGATCCTCACCCCGGCAATCTCCTGGTCAGCCCCGATGGAAAACTGATCCTGCTGGATTTCGGCATGGTCAGCCGGATTCCGCAGAACATGCGCCAGGCGATGATTTATGCGGTAAAAGCCGCCTATGAAAGGGATTTTGAGTTGTTGGTCAGTGCCACGCGCAAGATGGGAATTCTCACCGAGGACTCCGATTTTAGTGGTCTGAGCAGCGTTGCCGAAAATCTATTCGAGATTTTCGATAGTAATCATCTCAATGCCTCCAGCATGCAGGAACTCGCCTTCGGCGTTTTAAACGTGTTGCACGACCAGCCGTTCAAACTGCCGCAGGATGTCATTTACGTGATGCGGGTCAGTTCGCTGATTGAAGGACTCGGCACCCAGTACATCGAAAACTTCAACGGCATCAAAGACATCCTGCCAATCCTCAAACAGAACCTGCCGCGCGCGCTGGGAGAGGACGTAATTTCGATCGAACAGCTGAAAAGGGAATTGCTGCAGCTGCCGATAACTGCCAGGAAAGCCCGCAAAGTGGTTGAACTGGCGGAACAGGGCGAACTGGTGGTGCGGATGGCGAGCGCTGATCGACAATTTATGCTGGAGCGGCTCGGAAAACATCTGCATGCCCTCTGCTGGTTGATATTTTTTCTGGCACTGGCATTCTATTTTCAACAACTGCAGCACTGGTGGTCTGTTTATCTTTCCGGTGCCGGCCTGATAGCCGCCGCGGTGGTGCTGTTCAGGTACCGGTAACGAACACAACGCGCAGCAATGCTGACGCCATCAACCCAAATTGTTTCCGAGAAGGCAAACCGTTTCACTCAATTTGGACAGGAGATTTGTCATGAAGATCGCAGTTATCGGCGCGGGGATGGCCGGTTTGACCGTTGCAAGAAATTTGCAGTCGTTTGCTGAGGTGACGGTTTTTGATAAAAGCAAAGGCACCGGTGGCCGTCTTTCCAGTCGTTCTTTTGCAGGGGGATGGATCGATCACGGCGCCCCGTATTTTTCAACGGACTCGCAGGATTTTCTACAATTTCTGCAAAGGCATATGTCCACCGACGTCCTGCAGCTCTGGCAGCCCGGCACTTCAGGATTTTTGCCGAAGAATGAACGAGGCGGATACATCGGTTTGCCGCGCAACAGCGCCGTAACCAGGGCGTTGCTTGGTGACCTGCGCTTCCAACCTTCGACCCGTATCGCCAGGCTGGAACATTGCCCCGAAGGGTGGCGATTATTCAACGATGGAGACACCCTGCTTGGCATCTGGCAACAGGTTGTTATCGCGGTCCCGGCGCCACAGGCGCTGGTTCTGGTCAGGGACCAGCCGCATTTGGCTGGACAGATTCGTCCTGTCGAAATGGAACCCTGCTGGGTCGCCGCAATCCAGTCAGAATCCCCGCTGGAAGATGTCGCCGATCTTTCAGGCTATGAGCATCCGGTCATCCGCAGGATTGTTTGCAACAGCGCCAAACCCATGCGACAAAATGAAAATCTCTATGTTGTCCAGGCGACCAAAGATTGGTCAAAAGATCATCTGGAGGACACGGCAGACTGGGTAGGCGAACACATGCTGCAGAGTTTCTGCTCCCTGACTTCAACCGCCTGCAACTGCAATTTGCTGTTTGTGCATCGCTGGCGCTACGCTTTCACTGAGATCGCTCTGGGGCAGCCCTGCCTCTGGGATACACAGTTGAAGCTGGGTGTCTGCGGTGATTGGTGTCTTGGCCGGCGGGTTGAGGATGCCTGGCAGAGTGCCACTGAACTGGCGCGCCGGATACTGCAGGATGCCAAATAGGAACTCGGATTGAGATGCACGTTGGAAAAACCATTCACGCGCCTGCCGAAGCAGTCTGGCAGACCCTGATCGACACCCGACTATGGCCTGTTTGGGGGCCATCGATTATTGCCGTCGAGTGTCCGCAGAGATGGATCTCAGAGGGCGTCGAAGGGCGGGTGAAAACAGCTTTACATCTCTGGGTGCCGTTTAGAATCAGCAGTTTTTCAGAACCGCTCTATTGGCACTGGCATGTCGCCGGCATACCAGCAACCGGTCACCGTGTGCGACCGCTGGGCGTTGCCAGCTGCGAACTAATCTTCGAGATTCCTTACAACGCTTTTTTCTACAGGCCAATCTGCCGTCGGGCAATAAACAATATTTCCCGTATAACGTTGCAGCAAAGCAGCAGATGAAGCACGGACGGATACGCCAGCTGATGGATAGTGGAAAAGCCCTATGTCTGAAGATCGAGGGCCGTTGTGATTTATCAAATGTGACTTGGCCCTGTTGAAAACATGGCTAAACATTTACCATGAACTCGACGTTGCTATTTCTAATTGAACAGTTTTTGATTTTCTCGGCAAGCCCACTTATTCATGAACCAACTTCCTAAAACTGCTACCGGAATCCAGAAAAATGAATAGATAAGCGGAAAATCAGTCAAGACCAAGAGCATCATGACTAATAAAATGGGCGCTATCAGAATGAGAAAAATAAAAACACTCACCATCCAAATCTTGTTAGACATTTTCAGTCCTTTCGATACCGTATACCGACATTTTTTTATAACTTAACACGCTCGATTCCAGTCTGTCCAATCCATGCATACTTATGCAGCCTTAGACTTTCTCAGGAAACCTGTCAAAGAAGAAAAGCCAACCGTTTCCAGGGGGCCATAATTTTACGTATTAATGAACTTCCTAAATATCGCTATCAACAAGAAGCCTTTTTTGCCTCATAAGTGAACTGCAGATACTATTGGGCATACTACGACATTGCAAATCAACAGGCCATCCCGCAGCGTCGGCAGCCCGGATGACAGATGTCGCCCGTTCGCGCTTGTAAGGCCGCCAGGTATTCTTCGTACAGGTGTCGCCGCTGTACGCCCTGGCCGATGATCTCCCAGGGGAAGAGTTCATCATTGGCACGCTCGCGGTGCAGGTAGAAGGCTGGATCAAGACCCGCCTCTTTACAGGCCGCCTTGAGGCTTTTGCCCTCGGCGAGAGGCGGCAAAGCCCTGGCAACCCGGCGGTCACCCCGTGACAGGAACCCCTGGAGCTCGGCGTGGCGCAGCGATTCCAAATTCAGGTCGACGTTCGGCATGGGCCGCAGCTGCTTCTGCAACAGGCGGTATTTCTTCTCCAGGGAACTGCGGCGTTCCATCGCTGCCCACTGCAGTGGCGTCCACGGCTTCGGCACGAACGGGTTGACCGAGAGTTGCAATCGACCGAGCCGGCCCTGTGCTTTGCCGATCTCCTCCCATGCCTGGCGGATCTTCGCGGTCAGGTCGATGATCGCCTGCACGTCATTCATGGTTTCGGTCGGCAGGCCGATCATGAAGTAAAGCTTGAGGTTTAACATACCGCCTTCCGCGAGCATCTGCACCGCAGTGAGGATCTGCTCCTCATCGATCCCCTTGTTGATCACATCGCGCATCCGCTGACTGCCGGCTTCCGGTGCCAGGGCAAGGGTTTTGTGCCCCGACGCGGCGAGCACTTGCACCTGCTCCGGGGTGACCGCGTCAATGCGGACGCTGGAGACCGAAACTTCTCCGCCCTTATCGAGTACGGCCTGGCCGACCTCCGCAAGGGCGCCGTAATCGGAGACCGCCGCAGCGACCAGTCCGACCCGGCCCGGAGCCTTCTCTTCACCAAGCAATTCACGCTGCAGGTGGGTCACGGAATGTTCCCGGAATGGCCGGTAGATGAACCCGGCCGCGCAGAACCGGCAGGCGCGCGGGCAGCCGCGCGACACTTCGACCAGGCGCATGCTGCCGAACTCGGTATCCGGGGTCGCCACGCAGGTGCTGCTCTGGCTGTCGTCAAGCTGCGCCTGCCATTGCCTCTGTACCTGTTCCGGGCAGTCGCCATGCGGAGTCATCTCCTGCAATTGCCCATCCTCCGTGTAGCTGACATTGTAGCCGGAAGGCAGGTAAATCCCGGGCAGTTGTGCAAGCCGGTGCAACAGCTGGTCACGAGGACTCTCCTCGACGTCGAGCATGGCCTCAAGCAAGCCGGGCAGGATCACCTCTGCCTCGCCGACGGCGAACAGGTCCATGATCTCCGCCAGCGGCTCCGGGTTCATGAAAGCGCAGACGCCTCCGCACAGGACCAACGGGTGTCGCTCGCTTCGATCGTCCTGCCACATCGGCAATCGGCCAAGCTCAAACAGGATCGGCAGGTTCAGGTAATCGTTTTCAAAGGAGATGGAGAATGCCACCAGGTCGAATTCGTCGAGGGGACTTTGTGTTTCGACCGATACCAGCGGGAAGCCGGTGCGACGGTGCTCGTCGAGGTCTTCGGGGTCAGGGAGGAAGAAGCGTTCACAGAGAGTGTCTTCCCGGCTGTTGAGCATCCGGTAGACGGTTTGCAGGCCAAGGTTGCTCATCCCCTGGTAGTAGGTGTTCGGGTAAACCAGGGCCACCGTCAGCCGACCGCCCCGGGGCCTGGCACAAGCGCCGGTCTCCTGGGCCGCTCTCTGGCGGTATTTTTCGATCAGGTGGCGTGACATCGGTCACATAGTAGGACGAGCGAGGGGAGGATTACAAACAACTCGGCAAGCACGATGGAATCGTCAGTCAAGCGACAAGGCTTCATCGATCAGCATCACCGGGATGTCGTCACGTACCGGGTAGGCCAGTTTGCAGGCCTGGCAAATCAGCTTTTCGTGTTTTTCGTCAGGGACGATCTCACCCTTGCATTGCGGGCAGACAAGGATTTCCAGCAGGTCTTTGGAAAGGGCCATGAGAAGCCTCCGAATTGATTAATTGATTGTGTCAAGAATTTCTACAACAGCCATCCGGGCAAGTCAAACAAAGAAAGGTGGGCTGCATGATAGTGAGGGCAACAGGTTGGACAATCTGTTGCCCTTGTACTTTTTCTGAAACAAAGAACCGGCGGGTCGCGTCCCGCCGGACGCCATACTTTTGTCCGGCAACAAAAGTATGCAAAAGTGCCTTCTCCTTGCGGAGGGCATCTCCTTTGCCGGATTTCTGCGACATCCAATAACTTCGGAGCTTAATAAGCCGGCCCGTTGCAGGGAGGCCTCCCTTGCAGTGTGATTTACAGGGGAAAAGCCTGCAAGCATGACGACCGCTGCAACCCTCCACAAAAGGAGAGGGTCTCAAGAGCCTCGGGTCCTGCGGGGGAAGTGCAGACTCTTGATCGATCAGACCGATCTGGATTGATGTTGCCGCCATTCCGAACAAGACATGCCCAGCGCAGCGCAAAGCTTTCTTTTGCTTCGTTTTCTTTGTCGCGATAAAGAAAATGAAGTTGCTGTCGGGCAACCCCGACGGTTTTGATTTTGACTTTGATTATTGAGCGCACAATAACAAGGGCAACAGTTTAACCATCTGTGGCCCTAAACTTCACAGAACCTTCATCCGCCAGGTAAAAAAAAAAACCAGCATCAGCTGCGAAGCTTGTCTACAATCTGAGCCCGTACTCACTGTACGGGCTTTTTCTATCTGCTATCCTTCATCTCCTTAACACCTTTTTAACGTTTCGTGACGTTCTGAAGGCCGAATTAGTTTGACAACAGGACGTGTCGGGTATAGCGATACAAATCATTTTTTTACGCTTGGTCATCCGGAGGTCTTACGATGAATACAATCGCCCATAAACTGCCCTACTCTGTTGCATGGAATTGCGGTCTGATCGTGATCGGCACATTCATCCAGGCCATCGGCTATAAGGCCCTTGGCGAGGTTCAGGGATTTGTCCCCGGCGGGTTGTTCGGCATATCGACCCTGATTCATTACCTGACCGGCGGATTGAACACCGGGATCATCTACTTGCTCCTGAATATCCCGATGTTCATCATCGGGTACATCTACCTCTCGAAAAGGTTCCTCGGCTACAGCGCCCTGGCGATGCTCTCCCTGTCACTGTTTTTCATGTTGATCGATTTCCGCATCAACATCGAAGAGCAGCTTTACGCCGCCGTGACCTTCGGCGTGATCATCGGCGCCGGCGCCGGCATGGTGCTGCGCTCACTCGGCTCGAACGGCGGCCTGGATGTCGCGGGTGTGATCCTCTACCAGAAATTCAATATCGGCCTGGGCAAGTTCTTCTTCTTTTTCAACTTCGTCCTGTTCAGCTTCAGCTTTTTGACTTTGGACAATGACCTGGTCATCGCGTCGATGATCGCCGTGTTCATCACCTCAATGACCCTGGATTATTGTCTGGCCATGTTCAACCAGCGTAAAATGGCCCTGGTGATTTCCGAGAAGCCTGACCAGATCGCCGATCAGGTCATGCAGAACATGAAAATCGGCACGACCATGCTGCCGGGACTCGGTGGATACAAAAAGATCCAGAAAACCGTCCTGCTGATCGTCGTCAACAATATTCAGCTCAAGCGGCTGGAAGAAATCGTCTTCACCAACGACCCCCATTCGATGTTCATCGTTGAGAACACCTTCAGCGTTCTTGGATCAACCTTTTCAAAGAGGAAAATCTATTAGGCAGGATCAGGAACCGGATGCGGCGCTGGCAACCAGCCAGCCTGTGTAGACAAGGAACGCAGCAAGGAGCAGACCGCCCTCAATGCGGTTGATCCGTCCCGGACCGCGAAAACCGTAACCGATCACGAACAGGGACAGGGTTAGCAGAACCATCACCGGCAGGTCCCTGGTCAGAATGCCGCCGGGCACGTCCGCGGGCTTTATCGCCCCGGCGATGCCAACCACGGCGAGGGTGTTGAACAGGTTGGAGCCGAGCACGTTGCCGAGAGCGATATCGTGCTCCTGTTTGCGGGCGGCGATCACCGAGGAAGCCAGCTCCGGCAAAGAGGTGCCGATCGCGACAACCGTCAGACCGACGACCAGATCACTGACCCCGAAGCTGTGCGCCAAGGCGACTGCCCCCCAGACCAGCACCCGGGAACTGCCGACCAGCACGATCAACCCGACAACCAGCCAGAAAAACGCTCGACCGAGCGGTATGGGTTCGGCTTTGAACGCCTGCTCGATTTCGACCGCCAGGTTATCATCCTTGCGTCGCACACCCTGCCAGATTGTCCAGCCCATCAGCCCGGCAAACACAAGCAGCAGAATATAGGCGTCGCTCCGCGACAGTTGGCCATCCCATAGTTGATAAGCCCGCCAGGAACGTGACCAGGGTCAGGATCGGCAACTCCTTGCGCAACACATCGGAATGCACGGCAATCGGGCTGATCAGCGCCGCGAGCCCCAGGATCAGGGCGATATTGGCAATATTTGAACCATAGGCATTGCCCAGCGCGATCGCCGGGTTACCCTGCAGAGATGACAATGCGGACACGGACATTTCCGGGGCCGAGGTGCCGAACCCGACGATCACCATGCCGATCAGCAAGGGCGGCATGCCGAAGTGGCGCGCCACCGCAGCCGAGCCGCCGACAAATCGGTCGGCACTCCAGACCAGCAAGATAAGCCCGAGGATTATTGCCAGTGAAGGGACAATCATATCATTCATCAGAGGTCAGGTCGGCCAGTGAATCCTTCAGACTGGCGGCAACCTGTTTTTGCAGCGCGTGCCAACCATCTTCCCCTGCGACCAGTAACTGGTTGATCTCCAGTTCGATTCCTGCATAATCCCTACTTTTATAGAGCTCCCGATATGATGTCATGTGACCATCACTACTCCCACGATAGGGGACGTTAAACCGGACTCTCAACTCGGGGCATAAGGTTGAAATCCTTGATTTCCAAACATCTGCGAAGAATCTCTCTTCGGTACGACCAGGATCATAGAGCAAACCAATATCGACCACCCGTTGCTTACCATTGAGGACGGGTGTGAATGAGTGGACCGAGACATGCACAACCTTGCACTCATCTGCCATGCTATTGCTTATCCAACCTGCCACTTCACCGCGGAAAGGCCGGTAGTAATTGTCGAGCAACCGAAGTTTCTCTGATGTGGGCAATCCCCGGCCGAACTCCGACCAGAGCGAGCGATTGTGCGGCGATCGATTATGATCAACCAGGAGCCGGGTTAATTTCGCCTCGAACAGGGGGGCTGACAGGGTTTCGGCAATACGCCGTGCCAGCTCGGCGGCACCCTGATCGAAAGCCCGATGCGACCGCAACACCTCCGGACAGTCAGCAAAGAGGTGGGTTAACTCTTCCGGGACATGATTGACTGCGTGTTCGCAGGTAATCAGCAGCGCCACGTCAGACATGGTATATTCTCCCTTCCTTCAGGCAGTCGCACAGTTCGCGATACACGGCTGCCAGCCTGACGCGGTCGGGCTCCGGGCCAAGGGCACGGATAATCCGCCGGGCCAATGGCCCCTCATCGAGAATCACCTGACCGGTGATTGAGGGGATACGGGCCTGGTTGACACAATACATCTCGATGCGGTTATCAAGCAGGCCGGTGACCTCGCCGTTGACCACCGGGCCGGCCGCGGGTATCGCTGGTAGCAGCGGCAGGACTAGCCGGATCGCCGCATGCAGGCAGGTCGGCCCGGAGGTCGATTCATCCGGTTGAGGGAGGATATCGAGGGAGAGACGAGTCTCCATGTCTGACTTTGAGTCACATCCTCGAATAGCAGGAATCGGCATGACGGTTTGTGACGCGCGTTTATTATATCAACTCCGTGGAAAACACAATCAAAATCATTTTGTTCTTTCGCGTTCAGTTTTGAGGTAAGGGGGCTTCATAAATTCCAAGGACACCCGTGAATCATGTCCTGGATAAATTTATAAGCCCCCTGTGGAATAACTCAGCGAGTGTAAATCTCGCCCTGAGCTGTTCAGCCCATCTTTCTTACGGAATTTTTCTCTATCAGTAATTCTTTATATATCTTTTGATTTCCCAGTCCGTAACCCAGGTCCGATACGAATCCCACTCCTGTGTTTTGCCTTCGATATACTTTTCGAAGATATGTTCACCCAGCGCCTCTTTGGCAATTGGGCTTTCTTTCAGTGCAAGAATCGCCTCTTCAAGGGTCCCGGGTAAACTGTCAATGCCGGCGGCCTCTTTTTCTGCCAGGGTCATCTCGAAAATATCCACATTGACCGATGCTGGCGCGTCAAGCTTGTTCTTCACCCCGTCAAGCCCGGAGCTGAGCATCATCGCAAGAGCGAGGTAGGGATTACAGGCCGGGTCAGGACACCGGACCTCGGTTCTTGTGCTGAGCCCACGATTAGCAGGGATACGAACCAAAGCAGAACGGTTTGAAGCTGACCATGCAACGTAGACCGGGGCCTCGTAGCCGGGCACGAGCCGTTTGTACGAATTGACCAGCGGGTTGGTCACGGCTGTAAAGCCACGGGCATTTTTCATGATCCCGGCGATGTATTGATAGGCTGTTTCGCTCAGCTTCAGAGGGCCGTTTTCATCAAAAAAAGCATTTGTCCCGTCCAGATTGAACAATGACTGGTTCGTGTGCATTCCGGACCCGTTGATGCCGAAAACCGGTTTCGGCATGAATGTGGCGTGCAATCCATGCTTTGCGGCGATTGAGCGAACCACCCATTTGAAGGTGACCGTGTTGTCGGCGGCGGCCAGGGCGTCGGCATACTTGAAGTTGATTTCATGTTGTCCCTCTGCCACCTCGTGGTGAGAGGCCTCAACTTCAAAGCCCATCGATTCCAGCGTCTCGATAATCTCCCGACGACAGTTGATTCCCTTATCTTCGGGATCGACATCGAAATAACCGGCGACGTCACCTGTTTCCGTTTTAAGGTTGCCCTGCTCGTCTTCCTGGAACAGGAAAAATTCGCATTCCGTTCCGACGTTCATGGTATAGCCAAGTTCCCGGGCTTCGGCCAAAACCCTTTTCAGGTTGACACGGGGACATCCTGTAAAAGGTGTCCCGTCGGACTTGTGAACGTCACAGATAATGCGCGCAGCATTTACGTTATCTCTGACTCTCCAGGGCAAAACCAGAAAAGTGTCGAAGTCAGGCTTGAGGTACATGTCCGACTCGTTGATGCGCACGAAGCCGTCAATAGACGAACCGTCGAACATCATCTGACCGTCGAGAGCTTTTTTGATCTGACTTCGGGGAATGGCAATATTCTTCATGAACCCGAAAATATCAACAAACTGCAACCGGAAAAAATTGACATTCTTTTCCTCGACAATTGCCATTATTTCTTCGCGTGTCATAAATCACTCCCTATGTAATGAATGTTAGACAACGATACCAACAACCGGTTTAAACATATCAAGCTAATGGGAACACCGTATTTGTCGGGGATGAAGACCCAATTGAGGACGTGAGAAAGAATTGAAATTCAAGACAAGGTGTCCACACCCTCGCCTGGCAAATATGGCTAACTATGCACTTGAAACAAGTCTACCTTTGAGCTGGATTAACTCAAGGAGCGACGTCCGAAATACTTGTCGTTGCGGACAACAATTCCTGAAAATCTGCCAGAGACATCATTTCTCAGACACCAGCCGCTGGTATAAGGAACACCGAAATTGGTGACAGTGACCCAATTTCTCTGTCTCACCGCCAGAAGAGGTAGCTGTCACCAATGTGTGCTCGCAAAAAGTTAAAGCCGTTCCAGCATCAGCGACGCAAAGCTCAGCACGAAGAAAAAGCCGCACATGTCGGTCACCGTGGTCAGCAGAGGGCTGGACACCAGGGCCGGGTCAAGCTTCATGCGTTTGAGCGCCAACGGGATCAGTCCGCCGAAGGAGACCGCAACTAAGGTATTCAGCGCCAGCGCGCCCCCGACGACCAGGCCCAGGAACGGGTTGCCCTTCCAGAACCAGGCCGCGGCACCCAGCATCAAGCCGAGAACCAGGCCATTCAAAACTCCGATCCCGGCCTCTTTGGCCAGCACCCGAACCAGCTCGTTGGGTCGGACCAGCCCCAGGGAGAGCTCGCGCATACTGACCGCCACCGCCTGGTTGCCGGAGCAGCCGCTCATGTCGCTGACAATCGGCAGAAAAACCGCCAGGGAGATAGCCGCGGCCAAAGTATCCTGGTAGAGGGCGATCACGCTTGCGGCGATGATGTTCAAAACAATATTAATCGACAGCCAGGAGAGCCTCCGGCCGGAGCGACGCAGCAGGGGCATGGAGCGAAACTCCTCACCGCCAATAATGCCTGAAAATCCCAAGAACTGCTGAACGCTGCTCTTGCTCCTGGCTTCTTCAACCGCCTCCGGAAGCACAACGCCCACCAGCCGGTTATCGGCATCCACCACCGGAACGCCGAACAGGTCGTGCTCCTCAAAAAAATTAAGCAGATCCTCAAGCGTCGCGTCGACCGTAACCTTAAGCGGCTTGCTGATCATGACCTGCTGCAACGTAGCTGCGTGATTCAGGAAAAGCAGATCGTGCATGCGCAGCACGCCGCAGACCGCCCCTCCTGGTCAGTCACGTACAGGTACTGGACATGATAATCGACGTACTCCTGCCGGTTGGCCTGCATATCCTTGGACATCATGAATCGTCTGATCAACCAGGTAATCCAGGTACTCCGAGATCATCAGGCCGCCGGCCGTCTCGGCCGGATACTCGAGAAACTGCCGCGCTTCTTCGGCCTCCTCGGGGTCCATCTCGTCAATGATGGCCTTGGCTTCCTCTTCATCCAGTTCGCCGAGCAGATCGGCGACATGATCGCTGTCCAGCTCCTCGAGAATGGCGGCGGCCTGTTCGGGGGAAGTTCTTCGATCAGGTCCGCGGCCTGGGCGTCGGAGATGTCTTCAATGACTTCGGCCGCATCTTCCGGGTTCAGCATGGAAAAAAGTCGGCTCTGCTCTTCCATGCGCAGACGCGAGACGGCCAGCGCCGTGTCCATCGGGTTGATGCTGTTCAGAAAATCGAGCAGCTGTGTGCTGTCTCCTGCTTCGACGAGCTCCAGCAGCCGTTCCCAGGGTTTCTTTATCAGATCAACTTCGGTCATCTCGAATCCTCCAGGGTGGTCAGGGCCGGTTTGAGAGAGGCCGGTATTGAGAGACATCCCAATACCATCGGACATGGACAAAAAATAAAAGGATTAACCAGGGTCAGTCAACGCAGCTCAGGCAGAGTGCCGCATAGATCCGCGCGGCCGCTTCGACCTCCGAGAGCGAGGTCTGCTCATCGGCGGTGTGGGCGGTTTCCAGTGAGCCCGGGCCGAGAATCATCGGCCGACAGCCGGCACCGAAAAACAAGTTGCCGTCCGAATGGGAACGAAAAGGGCTGAATCGCAGCGGCTGGTTGAGTTGCGTATAAACATCTTCCAGGATTCCGGAGAAGCTGCCGAACTCATCAAGAGCATAGCCCTGTGATGAGAAGTCAAAGGACAGTGAGAGATTCAGCCCCGGGATCAGGGCCTCTGCCTTACCAACGCATGCGCGGATCGACTCCTGGACAGACACAGGGTTCATTCCCGGCGGCAAATGCAGGTCAATGTAGGTTTCACACTGATCGGGGACCACAAAACCAGCACGTGACGAGCTCATTTCCCGGATCGAATAGACGATCTGCGTGCTGTCTCGCTTAAACAGAGGTTCATTGCCGAGCAACAGCAGGAAGCGCAGCATCGACTCGACCGCATTGTGCCCCAGCTCGGGCAACGATGAATGAATGCGGCGCCCTTGAGTGGTCAGGGCCACCTCGAGATAACCGTAATGGCTCAGGCATGGCGACAACGAGGTCGGCTCTCCGATCACCACCCAGGGCGGCTGGTTTTCTTCAAGGAACTTGGCACTACCGTCGCCATTTTCCTCTTCGCCGACGACGAACAGCAGTCCGACGGGAGGGCACTGGTCTTCTGGCAGTGTCGCCAGTGCCAGCCAGGCCTCCAGCATCGCCGTACAGCCGCCCTTCATGTCTGCGGCGCCGAGGCCACGCAAGACCCCCCACTCCTCTTCGGCGCCATATTCTTCCAGGTTCCAGGCCGGCACCGTATCGACGTGCCCGACCATGATCAGCCTCGGGACACCCTCCCCCATGGTGGCAAACAGGTTGTAACGTTCATCCTCGACAACCTGCCGGGTTACTGCGAGACCAGCAGCTTCGAGCCGGCCCTGGATGTAGAGCTGGATGTCCTCTTCTTTCCCCGAGGGAGAGTAGATATCAACCATCTCGATCAAGGTCTGGCGAACACGTTCGCTGCCGATGACATCCCAGACTTTTTCCAGCAGAACCTGATTCATGATTTGCGAGGAGCCCTTCTCCTGGTCTTTTTGGCCAGGTTGAGAGTCATGTAGACATGCTTCTGGACATTGCCGAAACCGTGCTTTTCAAAAAAACGGATTCCGGCTTCGTTGTCCGCGTCAGTGTCGATAATGACCATGCGCACGCCCTGTTCCATCATGCGTTTTTTGATTTCGTTGAACAGGCCGTCACCGACGCCCTTTTTCTGCAACCCGGGGCGCACACCGATCCAGACCAGGTAGCCGTATTTCCATGCGGAATTGGTCTTCTCGACGGTGGTGCCGAGGGCAAAGCCGACGATTTCGTCTTCAAGCTCTGCCACCAGACAGAGCTCGCTATCGGAGTTGTACAGCGTGGTGATCTCGTACTCATCCCAGGTACGGTACATGCTGGGGGAATAATCGGAGGTAAACAACTGCTCGCCAAGGTGGAAAACCTCGGCAAAGTCATCAATCGTTATCTCTCTGATATAAAGGGTATCATCCGTTTCGATCTGGTTTACGTCCATGATGTCTTGTTTGTCTCCCTAAGCAGTTCTTTTGGTAGCTTCTGAGCCCACATGATTGCACGTTTCGACAAAATGTAAATCAAAATCTTGAGTAGGCAGAGCTGGATTTTTATCTGTCAGGGCCAATCGACCGGAAAGAATTCGACCTCTACTACCGAGGCGATTTTTCTTTTATTAGGTGACATACTTCACTATGATATTTCACTTTTTACATCGGTTTGACAAGCTATTGAAAAGACAGCCTCTAGTCGAATGTATTACAGTTAAAGTACGCTATAATTGCATAAGTTAAAGGACAGGAACGAAATGGCTCCCCTGAATATTGGCTGGCGCGAATGGCTGGCTCTCCCAATGCTGCAGATTCCGGCGATCAAGGCAAAAATTGATACCGGCGCACGAACCTCAGCACTGCATGCCTTTTTTGTCGAGCCTTTTGAAAGAAACGGTAAGCAGATGGTACGGTTCGGTGTGCATCCGCTGCAGAAGCGCCTCGACCTGGAAATCATCTGCGAAGCCCCGGTCAAGGATTATAGAGCGGTCAGTGACTCGGGTGGTCATCGAGAGATGCGCTATGTGATCGAGACAGAGGTTGCGCTCGGCGATCAAAAAAAACGCATAGAGATGACATTAACCAACCGCGACAACATGAGATTCCGCATGCTGCTCGGACGTACGGCGATGGCAGGAATGTCCGTGTTACCGGACAAATCCTATCTGACTGGCCGGATTAAACATAAATACTCCCCGAGAGAGAGGGCTTCATGAAGATTGCCATTATTTCCAGGAACCCCAAACTCTACTCGCCCAGCCGCATGGTCGAGGAAGCCGAAGCGATGGGACACGAGATCCGTGTGATCGATCCGCTGCTCTGCTACATGACGATTGCCAGCCAACGACCGACGATCCATTACAAAGGGGAAGAATTGACTGGTTTTGATGCCATCATCCCCCGCATCGGCGCCTCGATCACCTTTTACGGCACGGCTGTGGTGCGCCAGTTCGAGATGATGAACGTCTACAGTGTCAATGAATCAGTTGCGATCAGTCGCTCACGAGACAAGCTGCGCAGCCTGCAGCTGCTGGCCCGCAAGGGCATCGGCCTGCCGATCACCGGTTTTGCCCATTCGACGAAATACACCAAGGACCTGATCGAGCTGGCCGGCGGCGCTCCGCTGGTGATCAAGCTGCTGGAGGGGACCCAGGGGATCGGCGTGGTGCTTGCCGAGACCGACAAGGCCTCCGAGAGCGTCATCGAGGCGTTCCGGGGCTTGAAACAGAATATCCTGGTCCAGGAGTTCATCAAGGAGGCCGGCGGCGCCGATATCCGCTGCTTAGTGATCGGCGACAAGGTCGTGGCGGCAATGAAACGCCAGGGGGCCGAAGGCGAGTTCCGATCCAACCTGCACCGCGGCGGCAATGCGGTCGTTGCAAGACTGAACCCGCAAGAACGGCTGACTGCTGTACGCGCTGCCAGGATCATGGGCCTCAACGTGGCCGGCGTCGACCTGCTCCGGTCCAATCACGGGCCGGTGATCATGGAAGTCAATTCTTCTCCGGGCCTTAGAGGGATCGAGCAGGCGACCGAGAAAAATGTGGCCGGCATGATCATTGATTTCATCGAGAAGCAGGCCAAGCCGGGCAAGACCAGGACCAGGGGACAGGGATGAAACGACAACCACCTTTCACTCTGGGCAAGGGTGCTGTCCCTGCCGGAGAGCGGGCCACCATCGAGCTGCCGATGGCACGCCTTTACACGCATTCGGAAATGAGTCTGCCGGTACACGTGGTGCATGGCAAACAGACCGGCCCGACCCTGTTCGTCAGCGCCGCAATCCATGGGGACGAAATCAACGGCGTCGAGATTATTCGCCGCCTGTTGCGCAACCGGAGTATCAACCGGATCAAGGGCACCTTGCTCGCGATCCCGGTGGTCAACCCGTACGGCTTTATTCAGCGCTCCCGTTACCTGCCCGACCGGCGCGACCTGAATCGGTCTTTCCCCGGTTCACCGACGGGGTCTCTCGCCAGCCGGATCGCCCACCTGTTCATGCAGGAGATCGTCTGCCGCAGCACGCACGGCATCGACATCCACACCGGC
Source organism: uncultured delta proteobacterium (assembly GCA_963723355.1). GTDB lineage: Bacteria > Desulfobacterota > Desulfuromonadia > Desulfuromonadales > BM103 > JAFDBW01. The sequence continues at coordinate 203,573 of CAVRQQ010000002.1, read as the reverse complement.
TCGAACTACCGCAGCAACCTGCCGCAGATTCGTACCGACCTGGAAGATGATGAGAACCTGCGCATGGCGAGCGCATTTGGCACACCGATGATCATCCACTCAGGAATCAGGGACGGTTCTCTCCGTGAAGCGGTAACCGAACACGGGATTCCCGTCCTTCTGTACGAGGCCGGCGAAGCCCTTTATTTCAACGAATCAGCGATTCGTTCCGGAGTCCGCGGGATCGTCAATGTCATGCGGACGATCGGCATGCTGCCAAGAAGTCGCAAGGCCCAGCGGCCAGGAGCCGCTCATCGCTGAAAAAACCAGCTGGGTCAGGGCGCCGAGAAGCGGGGTCTTTTTTAAAAAGGCGACGCTCGGCAGCCTGGTGCATAAAGGCGATACTCTCGGTATCATCAACGACCCGTTGGGGTATGAAAGCGAACAGATCCAGGCCCCCTTTACCGGCGTGATTATCGGCCAACTGACTTTACCGCTGGTCCACGAAGGTGACGCCCTGGTCCACCTGGCCAAAGTCGCCGATCTGGATGAAGCAGAAGTCGCTCTCGATGATTATGCGTCAACCCTGACCGAGGAAGACTTCGGGCTGGAACGTTGACGATCAACGGTGCACGGGTTCGGCTTCCGGCGCAGAGGAGTTCATAAAAGTTATGGCACCTAAAAAAATCCTCAATCTCGACTTTTTGCAAACGGCCTATCACGACCGAACTCTTCGGCATCAAGGCGAAAAAGGTCGGCCTGCCGCCCGGCTCGCTGATTCATGTCGGCAAGCAGAAAATCGAAAAGCCGGTCATCGGCCTGGTCGACTATGATCAAGAGCATTTCGACACCCGCACAGACATCACCATAGAAGAGGCCACGGCGTTCAAAGAGACCCCATCAGTCAGCTGGATCAACCTGAGCGGTATCCACGACACCAGCATCATTGAGCTGTTCGGGCAACGTTTCGGTATTCACAACCTGGCCCTCGAGGACATTCTCAACACCCACCATCGACCGAAGTTCGAAGAGATGGACGGATACAGCCTGATCATCCTGAAGATGCTGTTTTTTGACGAGACGACCCAAAGCATTGATGCAGAACAGATCAGCCTGATCCTCGGACCGCACTATGTCCTGACCTTCCAGGAAAAGGAGGGCGACGTGTTCGATGGCGTGCGCGAGCGTTTGCAGCGCAGCAACGGCCGAATCCGCCAGCGCGGCCCGGACTATCTCGCCTATGCCCTGATCGACTCGATTGTCGACAGTTATTTTCATATCCTGGAAAAAGTTGGTGACAACCTTGCCCAGTTGGAGGAGGACCTGCTCATCAACCCTGAGCAGTCGACCCTGGGCAGGGTCCACCATTACAAGCGCCAGCTAATGCTGCTGCGCAAATCGGTATGGCCGTTGCGTGAAGTGATCAGCGAACTCTACAAGGAAGAGTCGCCTATGATCAGGGAGGACACCCAGGTCTTTCTGCGCGACCTGTATGACCACACGATCCAGGTGCTCGATACCGTGGAGATTTTCCGCGACACGGTATCCGGCCTGCAGGACCTCTACATGTCCGCGGTCGGCAATCGCATGAACGAGATCATGAAGGTATTGACCATCATGGCCTCGATCTTCATCCCGTTGACCTTTATTGCCGGCATCTACGGCATGAACTTCGAATATATCCCCGAGCTCAAGTGGCGCTGGGGTTACTTTGCGATCTGGGGTGTCATGCTCGGCTGTGTCGCCGGCATGGTGCTCTATTTCAGGAGCAAGAAATGGTTCTAGTCTTCACCAAAAAACTCATGCGTGCCTGTCCAGTGATCGTCCTGATGTTGGGCCTTGTCTGCCTTGGCACCTCCCCGGGGCTGGCCCAGCAAGAAACGCAATCGCAGGCGGTACCGCAGGAAAAGACCTTCCCCGGGTTCAACGAGGTCGTTCCACAGGCGACTGCGTTGGCAGCAAAAATAACCGAAGCCAACAACCAGATTAAAAAATTTGAGGAAAGACAATCACTCTATGACAATCTGGATGCCTTGCAGGAGAGCCTGGCCAAAGTTGAAGAGCAATATAAAGACTGGGAGAATGTTGACACCTGGCAAATCAACCATCTGTTGAGAGCACAAGCGACCTACGGCGACCTGGCAGAGCAGCAAACCAAGCAACTCGACGTCATCAACAGCCAATTGCAGTCCCTGGAATCCTTGCGCGTGACCTGGGAACAAGAAAAGAAGTTCTGGCAAGAATGGCAGAAGTCTTTGCGCCAAACCGGTGTCAAGGTCCCCGTTGAAGAGTTCAAACGTACCCACCAAGAGATTGACAACTTGTTGCAACGAATCACCCTGGTCGCCAGCGAACTGATCAAATCACAGCAGAAATATGCCCCGGGCCAGGAGATTATTACGAGCCGTCTGAATACGATTGACAAGGCCATGGATACTCTCCGCAGGAACACCTTCCGACGCAATGCGATCGAGATGTTCGAACCCGATTTTTACCATCAGTTCGACCGGGAACTCTTTTCTGATTTCAAAGAAAATGTTGTAACGAACAGCCGCCTGCCTGATGGCTTTGTGCAGCGCCACGGCAAAACCATTGGCGTGTATCTTTTCGCCATTCTCATCATCAGCATGTTGTTTGCCTATCGCACCAGAAGGGGCATGCCTCTGAGCGATGAATGGGCTTTTCTCTTCCGGCGGCCCCTTTCAAGTGCCATTTTCATCAGCATCGCTTCGATAGGGTTGCTGACCGAATTGAACCGGAATCTGCCAATCAACTTGAAATGGCTGCTGTTCATGGCGATTACAATCGCCGCAATGCGCCTGTTGAATGCTTTCTATTCAAAAACTGAGTTAAAGAATGCCATACGGGCCGTTGCTGTGGTTTTCATCATCACCAAAACCCTCAGGACCTTCGGTCTGCCGACGCCATTGCTGCAACTCTATAACGTACTCCTTTGCGCATTGACGATTCCGGTCTGCTGGCACCTGATCCGCAAACCGGGCATGGAAATACTCAGGCAGCGACCCTGGATATTTCTGCTGCTGGGTGTCGCAATCATCGGCCTGATAAGTTCCGCCCTCGGTTTCGAAAGTTTCACCACGAATCTGATTGACGCCACCCTGACAACTTATATCTCCCTGATTATCGTCAAAATGGCCCTGTATCTGGCAAAAAATGGCGTAGCCTCACTGATCCAAGTGGAGGGGATCAGGAATCGGAATTTTATACAGCTGCTGGGTGTGGAAGAGGCAACCAGCAAACTGCAGTTATTGGTCAGTGCCATTATTCTGGTGAACTTTGGCATACACCTGCTGGTGGTTTGGAAGATCTTCGACAGCGCAACCGAGGCACATGAAGCTCTGCTGGGTTTTGAATATACGATCGGTGAAGTTAACATTTCCGTCCAGATGATCTTGCTGGTCGTGATCATTCTCTATTTGACCACGATCATCTCCTGGGTGATCCAGGCGTTTGTCGATTCCCAGTTCATGACGCCGAGGAAGATGGATATCGGCGTCAAGGAATCGCTCAAACGCCTGACCCACTACGCCCTGTTCACCGTCGGCTTCCTGGTCGCCGTGAGCATGGCCGGCCTTGGGCTGCAGAATCTTTCGATCGTCGTTGGCGCTCTGGGGGTCGGAATCGGTTTCGGCCTGCAGAATATCGTCAACAATTTCGTCAGCGGCCTGATCCTGCTGTTCGAACGACCGGTCAAGGTCGGCGATGTGATCAATATCGACCAGGATTGGGGCACGATCACCAAGATCGGACTGCGCTCGACGATTTTCGAGACCTTTGACCGTTCGGAGATTATCGTGCCGAATGCTGACCTGATCGCGCAGAAGGTCACCAACTGGACCTTCAGCAGTAAAATCGTCAGAGTCGTTCTGCCGGTCGGCGTCGCCTATGGCAGCCCCCTGGAAAAAGTCCTCGAGATTCTGACCAGGGCAGCAAAGGAAAACCCTGACGTACTCAGTTATCCGCCGCCGAGTCCGATCTTCACCGGTTTCGGCAACAGCTCGATCGACTTTGAGCTGCGCGTCTGGATCCAGACGATCGATGACCGTTTAAAAGTCTACAGCGATTTGGGCGTACAAATCGACCGTCTGTTCCGTGAGGAAGGCATTGAAATCCCGTTCCCACAGAGAGACTTGCATTTAAGAAGCATTGACAGTAATTTACAGACTCTGTTCGGAGTGAAACCGCAACAGGCCCAGACGGACACCGAAGGAACCCCGGAATGATTGTTGCATAAAATAGAATAGTACGCACGGCATGGGAGGCTTGCCCACCCTTGAGCCCAACCGGGCCAACTTCTGCGAGAAGCTTCCCTCCGTAATCTGACATGCATGATATAATATCTTGTTTATCTGTAGCCAACGACAAGGAACAAACATGACAGCTCATATAGGTATGCCGCCCGTCCAGGGCCTATACGATCCAGCAAACGAACATGATAACTGCGGTGTCGGGTTCATTGCCAACATCAAAGGCCGAAAAAGCCATTGCATCGTCAAACGTGGCATTGAAATCCTCTGCAACCTGACTCATCGTGGCGCCGTGGGTGCCGACCCCCTCGACGGCGACGGCGCCGGCTTGATGATCCAGATGCCAGATGCCTATTACCGCGAAATTTGTGACTTCGAATTGCCTGCGCCAGGCGAATACGGCGCTGGGATTGTGTTTCTGCCCAGAGACAACGAAAACCTTGCAGCATGCATCGCAGTGTTGGATCGAGAACTGTCCAACGTCGGTTGCAGTCTTCTCGGCTGGCGTGAGGTGAAAACCGACAGCAGTACCATCGGCCGCAATGCCCGTTCCGTTGAGCCCTGTGTCATGCAGGTTTTTGTCGGCCGCGGTGAGGTCGAGACCGACAAATTCGAGCTGATGCTCTACCTGGCGCGCAAACGTGCCGAAAATGCAATCCGCGATGGCCAGCTTGCCGGCAAGGAGATGTTCTACGTCTGTTCGCTCTCCAGTCGCACGATTCTCTACAAGGGGATGCTGCTCTCCGAACAGTTAAACACCTTCTTCCCTGAACTCGACGATGAGCGACTTGTCAGCGCAATTGCCTTCGTCCACCAGCGCTACAGCACCAACACCTTTCCGACCTGGGACCTGGCCCAGCCGTTCCGCTATATCGCCCACAACGGCGAAATCAACACCTTGCGCGGCAACATCAACCGGATGCGGGCCCGGACCGCCCTGTTTGCACACCTCGACCTGGCTGATGGGGTCAGTGACCTGGACCCGGTGATTATCGAAGGCAGCTCTGACACCGCCTGTCTCGATAACGCTCTCGAACTGCTGGTGGTTACCGGTCGAAGTCTGGCTCACTCGCTGGCGATGATGGTTCCCGAGGCCTGGGTTTCCAAAGCCCACCTGCGCCCCGAGGTGAAAGGCTTTTTTGAATACCATGCCACCATGATGGAGCCATGGGACGGACCGGCCAACATCGTGGCTTGTGACGGCAAACAGCTTGTCGCAATTCTTGACCGTAACGGTCTGCGCCCGGCACGCTACTGGATCACCAGCGACGACGAGATTATTTATGCTTCGGAAGCCGGAGTTCTGGATATTGCCCCCGAAAAGATCTTGCGCAAGGAGCGCCTGGCTCCCGGCAAGATGATTCTGGTCGATGTTGAAACCGGCGAATTCAAGGAAGACCACGAGATCAAGGGCGATCTCGCTTCGGCCCAACCCTATGCTTCATGGGTGAGAGAGTACCTGATCCGACTTGATGACCTGCCGGCCCCGGCAACCAGGCGCGCACCGAAACGTGGGGAACTGCAGCGCACACAGGGAAGCTTTGGCTACACTCTCGAAGAGATGCGGGAGATCATGGCTCCGATGGCCCTCAATGGACAGGAGCCGGTTGGCTCCATGGGCACCGACACTCCCGTTGCAGTCCTGTCGAAACAGAGCAAGCTTCTCTACTGGTACTTCAAGCAGTTGTTTGCGCAGATCACCAATCCCCCTATCGATCCTCTGCGCGAAGAGATCGTCATGAGCCTGACACAGTACCTGGGCCCGGCGCGCAACATCCTCATGCCTGGTCCTGAACACTGCCAGATGCTGGAGCTCGACCACCCGGTGATCACCAATGATGTGTTGGAACAGTTGCGCCACAGCGATATCCAAGGCTTTCGCGGCACCACGCTGAGCACCCTTTTCGATGCAGACCAGGGGCCCGAGGCTTTGGAAGATCGCCTGGAAGCCCTGTTTGTCGAAGCAGAGGCTGCCATCGATGCCAGCCGGACAATTCTGGTGTTATCCGATCGCGGCGTATGTGCAGAAAAAGCCCCCATCCCTGCCCTGTTGGCCCTGTCCGGAATTCATCATCACCTGATCCGGGTCGGCAAGCGCAGCCAGTGCTCACTGGTGGTTGAAACCGGCGAAGCTCGGGAAGTGCACCACTTTGCCCTGCTGGTAGGCTACGGAGCGACGGCGGTTAACCCCTACCTCGTCTTCCAGACCCTGCAGGACATGGTCAACCAGGGCATGCTGCCAAGCCAGGACGGCAACACCCAGGCTGACGAAGAGACCGACATTGTCTATCAGTACACCCAGAACTATATCAAGGCGATCGGCAAAGGACTGCTCAAGGTCTTCTCCAAAATGGGGATCAGCACCCTGCAAAGTTACTGCAGTGCGCAGATCTTTGAAATTGTCGGCCTCAATGAAGAGTTCACCGCCAAATATTTCCCGGGCACCGCCAGTCGCATCGGCGGCGCCGGTTTGAAAGAGATCGCATCAGAGAGCCTATTGCGCCACCAGCATGCCTACGCAGAGCACATTGATCCCAATCGTGACCTGGATCGTGGCTCTGAATACTCATGGCGCCGTGAGGGAGAGACACACCTGATGAATCCAGAGGTCATTGCCCTGCTGCAGCACGCCGTACGCTCTGGCAATCGCGAGGACTTCAAACGTTACTCAACCCTGGTCGACAACCAGAGCGAACAACTCTGCACGTTGCGAGGGCTGTTCAAGTTCAAGACGTCAGAACCGCGATCCCACTGGAGGAAGTCGAACCGGTCAGCGCCATCGTAAAACGTTTCTGTACCGGAGCCATGAGTCTCGGGTCGATCTCCACCGAGGCGCATGAAGCACTGGCGATCGCCATGAATCGTCTCGGCGGCAAGTCGAATACCGGCGAAGGTGGCGAAGACCCTCGCCGCTACACGCCGGACGCCAACGGCGACTCGCGCCGCAGTGCCATCAAGCAGGTGGCTTCGGGGCGCTTCGGCGTCACTCCTCATTACCTGGTCAACGCCGACGAACTACAGATCAAGATCGCCCAGGGCGCCAAGCCCGGTGAAGGCGGCCAGCTGCCTGGCCATAAGGTCAGCGATTATATTGGTGAATTGCGCTACAGCGTTCCCGGGGTCACCTTGATCTCGCCGCCGCCGCACCATGATATCTATTCAATCGAAGATATTGCCCAGCTGATTTTCGATCTGAAAAACTGCAACCCAAAGGCTGACATCACCGTCAAACTGGTCAGCGAGGTCGGCGTCGGCACCGTCGCTGCAGGGGTCAGCAAAGGGCACGCTGAACGCGTCATCATCGCCGGCTACGATGGCGGCACCGGCGCATCGCCGATCTCTTCGATCAAGCACGCCGGAATTCCCTGGGAAATCGGCCTGGCAGAAACCCAGCAGACCCTGGTGCTCAACGATCTGCGCGGCCGCATCATCGTGCAGACCGATGGCCAGCTGCGCACCGGCCGCGACGTCATCATCGCCGCCATGCTCGGCGCCGAAGAATATGCCTTCGCCACGGTGGCGTTGATCACCGTCGGCTGCATCATGATGCGCAAATGTCACCTCAACACCTGCCCGGTCGGAGTCGCCACCCAGGATGAGGCCCTGCGCGCCAAGTTCACTGGCAAGCCGGAGCATGTGGTCAATTACTTCACCTTCCTTGCCGAGGAAGTGCGTGAAATCATGGCTGAGCTGGGCGTGCGATCCTTGGACGAATTGATCGGCCAGACCCAGTACCTGGAGATGGACACGGCGATCAAGCATTGGAAGAACCAGGGTCTGGACTACTCGAGAATTTTGACCAAACCGAAAGTCTCTGACGACATCGCGATCCGGCGTATTCAGGGTCAGGAGCACGGCCTGGAAAAGCAGCTGGACAACCAGTTGATCAAGCTCGCCGCACCGGCACTCGAGCGCAAGGAAAAGGTCCATATCGAACTGCCGATCCGCAATTCGAATCGGTCCTTCGGCACCATGCTCTCGGGCCAGATTGCCATGCGTCACGGTCGTGAGGGACTTCCCGAAAATACGATCAATATTTCCCTGACCGGCATTGCCGGACAGAGTTTCGGTGCATTCCTTGCCCCGGGCATCGACCTGCGCCTGGTCGGTGAAGCCAATGACTACGTCGGCAAGGGGATGGCTGGCGGCCGGATCAGTATCCGCCCGGACCCCAAGGCGACCTTCTCCTGGCATGAGAACTCGATCGTCGGCAACACCGTTCTCTATGGTGCCACCGGTGGCGAGGTGTTCTTCGCCGGCAAAGCCGGTGAGCGCTTCTGCGTACGCAACTCGGGAGTCACAGCAGTGGTCGAGGGAACAGGCGATCACGGCTGCGAATACATGACCGGTGGCCGTATGGTCTGTCTTGGACGGACCGGCCGTAACTTCGCGGCCGGCATGTCCGGTGGCTTCGCCTACGTGCTGGATGATGATAATCGCTTTCGACGACGCTGTAATCCGTCAATGGTCGACCTCGAACAGATGGATCTCGAGGACGAGGATGCCGTCTGGCTGAAACAGATCATTTCCACGCATTATGAACAAACAACATCTCATCGCGCGGCCGAGATTCTTGCCGACTGGGATACACAGCTGCAACGTTTTGTTCGCGTCTTCCCCCACGAGTATCGCAGGGTTCTGACCGAACAGGCGGCCAAGGCTGAACTGGAAAAGGAGGCCGCTCATGGGTGATCCGCGCGGATTTATAAAACACGGTCGTCGCGACAAAACCCTGCAACCGGTCAACTCGCGGCTGCAGAATCATGACGAACACTATAACTATCCCAGCGAGGAGAAGGTCAAAACCCAGGCCTCGCGCTGCATGGATTGCGGCGTCCCTTTCTGCATGTCCGGTTGCCCGCTGGGGAACCTGATTCCGGAATGGAATGACCTGGTCTACCGTGGCAAGTGGAAGCAGGCGTTGCAGGCTCTGCACGCAACCAACAACTTCCCGGAGTTTACCGGCCGGATCTGTCCGGCGCCGTGCGAAACCTCCTGCGTCCTCGGCATTAACGAACCGGCGGTGACAATCAAGCTGCACGAAGTCTCGATTATCGACAAGGGCTTTGAGGAAGGCTGGATTGTGCCCCAGCCACCGACTCAGCGCAGCGGCAAGACCGTCGCCATCATCGGCAGCGGCCCTGCCGGCCTGGCCTGCGCCCAGCAGCTCAACCGCGCCGGCCATCAGCGTGACCGTGATTGAAAAAACCGACCGCGCCGGCGGTCTGTTGATGTACGGCATTCCTCACTACAAGCTGCGCAAGGAAAAGGTGCAGCGCCGCATCGACCAGCTGGTCGCCGAAGGGATCAAATTCCGTTACTACCTGCGAAGTCGGCAAGGATGTGACCTTTTGACGAGATCAAGGCCGACTTCGATGCGGTCGTCATCGCCACTGGCGCCGAAGAACCGCGCGACCTCCCGGTCGAGGGGCGTGAACTGAACGGCATCCACTTTGCGATGGAGTTTTTGCCGCAGCAGAATCGCGCCAACTGGGGGGACAGCAACATCGCTGCCCTGCACCCGAAACAACAGCTGATCAGCGCCAAAGGCAAGAAAGTCATCGTCATCGGCGGCGGTGATACCGGCTCGGACTGCATCGGCACGGCGATGCGTCAGGGCGCAGCCAGAGTCGTCAACTTCGAACTTCTCGAGCAGCCCCCGGAAGAACGCGACTGCGACAACCCCTGGCCGCAGTGGTCACGCATCATGCGGGTCAGCACCTCGGTCGAAGAGATGCACGTCATGGGCGGCGATGTCTTCTACGAGATCATGACCACGCGCTTCATCGGCAGAGACAAAAACATCTCCGCCCTTGAAACCGTCAAGGTCGAATGGGTTGATGGTCGGCCGCAACCGATTGCGGGGAGTGAACAGATCTGGAAATGCGACCTTGTCCTGCTGGCCATGGGCTATCTCGGGCCGCGCACCGAGCTGCTCAAACAGATCGGCTGCGAAACCGATCTGCGCTCCAATATCAAGACTGACCCAAAAACCCGCATGAGCTCAGTCGACGGTGTATTCGCTGCCGGCGACTGCCGACGGGGGCAGAGCCTGGTGGTCTGGGCAATCAGTGAGGGGCGCGAGATCGCCCGCTGCGTCGACGAGTACCTGACCGGCGACAAAAGCCTGTTGCCCGAGGTGCGCCTGGAGCCTTTCGAGTACTGAGTCACGCAATAAGGGCTTTGAAAGAATTCCCAACAGCCGTTCGCTTTGCTCACTCAAAGACGCAAAGACGCAAGAGAATCTCATATTGATTTAATGTTACTTTAGCGTTCTTGGCGTCTTTGCGTTGAATTAATGTTTTGACTGTTGAGTTTTTCAGGTGTAAGACCGGACAAACGCCTAGCAGTTCAGACATTTTTCAAACGACAGGTTCTGAATGCGCATACTGGTCATCGAAGATCAACCCGAAATTCTGCAGAACATTGCTGACTACCTGGAATTGCAGGGGTACCTGGTCGACTGCGCCTATGATGGCCTGGGGGGGCTGCACCTCGCGATCACCCAGCCTTTCGATCTGATCATCCTCGACCTGATGCTGCCGGGGATGGACGGCATCACCCTCTGCCAGAAATTACGCCAGGATGCGCGGATCAGCACACCGGTCATCATGCTCACCGCCAGGGACAGTGTCGACGACAAGCTGACCGGGTTCCGGGCCGGTGCTGATGATTATCTCGTCAAACCGTTTTCCCTGCCGGAGCTGCACGCCAGGGTCGAGGCAGTCCTGCGCCGGGGTCAGGCAGGGATGCAGAACATGCTGACCGTCGGTGACCTGGCCTATGACATGAACAGCCTTGAGGTGAGTCGCCAGGGGGTTCTCCTGAAGCTCAGCCCGATTGGTCTCAAGTTGCTGGAACATCTAATGAAAGCCAGTCCGCACGTGGTCAAGAGGGAGGCCCTCGAAGAACTTTTATGGGGTGAGCATCTGCCCGGCAGTGATAGCCTGCGCAGCCACATACACACTCTGCGCCAGACGATTGACAAGCCTTTCAACTCCCCCCTTCTGCACACGGTGCACGGCATCGGCTACTGCCTGAAGACCATGGACGATGGAATTTAAATCCCCCCTGACCCAGAGAATCATCTTTTCCTTTGTGCTCCTGACCGCTGTGGTGAGCGGTCTCTTCAGTTTCGGCATCATGGCCGCGATCGATATCGTCGAGGAGGACCTGGTGACCGCCGAACTCAACAGGAAGTTCCCTGACATCCTGGGCGATTACGAGCAGGGACAAATCCCTAATCTTGGTCTTGGTACCCAGTTCTACAGCGGCACGGAAGACCTCCCGTATTATTTGCGGGACCTTGAGCCCGGTTTTTACGAAGTCGAAGACAAAGAGACGGCCTTCCATGTCATGATCAAGAAAGAGGAGGAGAGACCCTTCTATCTTGTGCAGGAGCAGACCACTGTCAAACGGCACGAGAACCTGCTCGAGCTGACGGTGATTGCGGGATTTTTCCTCAGTATTGCCGCCTCGCTGATTCTTGGCATCATGATGGTCAGGAGAATTATTGCGCCCGTGCAGCGACTGACCCACCAGGTCCACAATCGCGAGCAGCTCCTGCTCGAAACTCCGCCACTTTCAACCGATTACACCAACGATGAAGTGGGCCGACTGGCTCAGGCCTTCGACCGGACCATCGGCATGCTGCAGGAGTCGTTGCTCCGGGAAAGCCTGTTTACCAGCGATGTCAGTCATGAGCTGCGCACACCGCTTATGGTGATCAAAAGTTCCTGCGACCTGCTCATAGCGAAGGATCAACTGGACAGCTATTCACGGCAGCGAATTGACACGATCAGCAAGGCGGCCAATGAAATCCAGGAACTGGTCGACGCGTTTCTGACCCTGGCTCGCGGCAAGGATACCGAGCAGGAAAACGCAAGCCTGTCGAAGATCATCAACCAGAATCTGAGCGTGTGGCAAAAGCAGGCAGAAGCAAAGGGGATCACTTTTACAGTCAGGGACGAAACCGGGATAAACGGTGGGCAGGCCAAGCTGTTTCCGGTGCCCATGCTGCGCACCGTCATCAACAACCTGGTACGCAACGCAATTCACCATACTGCCGAGGGGGAGATTACCCTGGTCGCACAACCCACCGGGTTTACGATTTGCGACACGGGCCCGGGCATACCCAAGACCGACAGGGATTCCATCTTCAAACCGTTTTATCGTGGGAAATCAAGCAGCCAGCAGGGACTCGGACTAGGCCTGTCCCTCGTCCAGAGGATCTGTCAGAAAGAGCAATGGGCGGTTTGTGTGAGTGACAATCATCCGCACGGATGCTGTTTCACTGTTTCATTCAAAAAATAACTCTTCACGCTTTTTTCACATTTATTCCACACTCCCTTCACGACCCATGCTTTAGAGTGCAACCATAAATAAAGCTTGAAGTTCGTTGAGAGCCGGATTTTACCGTAAGAGCCTCCGAATTTCCTGCCGATCAAAAGGTTGCCTCCGGGGTCTTGATTTTTTAAGGCCCCTTTTTTTATGGGTGATTCGGTATCCACCTTCGAAATGATTTTATTTTAGACTTCATTGAAATTCCAGATCGATGTGGAAAATTATAGCTTAAAATCCTTAGGTAATTCATGAATAAGTTACAGCAATACTTATAATTAAGCCCCTATCCAGAACACCCGGATGGGGCTATGGTTTACCAGAAATAGCAACTTCGAAGAATTTTAATGCGGGTTTTGAAAAGCTGTAAGTTGCCCCTGACCTGTAAGAAAATGGCCACTCGGATTAGACCCCGGTGGCCATCATTTTATCGTCCCAGAGACCTTCATCAATAAGAAGCCGATTCCTTAACTGAAACCTGTTTATTTTAGGTAAGAGTACATATTGACTTCGACATTGGTAGCGCACGTGTTGAAAAAGCCAACCATATAACTTGGGAAATGTATATCTATCTCTATCTGGCCCTGAAAGTATTTAGTTTTATCAGTCACTTTGGTATTGAGCTCTTTAGATAAAATCATTGCTCGGTCGACTTGCCATGCTTTCCAAATGGCTTCTTCATTAGGAAGTAAGACAAAGCCGACTTGACAATCCGTAAAATCTTTCGCTTTGGGAAATCCAAACAAGCTGACATTCGCTTTTGTATACCCATCTGTATCAAGCAGGTATTTTGGCGACAGGTCTATAACTTCCATACTGGTGAATGTTCCAACTTCAACATTCTCTATCTTTCTTAGTGCAGTACTTGGGATTGAATTGACATCTTGAGTGATCAGTTTTTCCGGAAAATTTGTTATAAATACCTCGTCTGCTGAAAAGCAGGTAGTCGACGCCAAAAGAAACTGGATATTTATTACAAGAACGAAAAAATATTTCATTTGAAACATCCTCGATCAACACCTTGCAGAAAATAAAAAAATTGAACCTTCGGAAATTTACAGCATATTTACTGAAGCCAAGACAGTATGTGCCTTAAAAATCACCCTAACAGTCTATCATTTTAACTGCTGTCCGATATGGATCATGCAAAGAAACCCTTAGATATAAGAAAATGCCACCTGGAACGGGTAGCCATTTAGTTTTGATTAAATGGCCTCTCAAATATCGCTATCAATCAGAGGCCGTTTTTCCTCTTGTAACTGTGATCTATAAAGAAAAGAGGGTCATATTGATTTAGGTTTGATGACGCTTCGTTCTTTTGTAACGCCGGCAACCAGGCCGGCCAGATGCCTCCTAGCTTGGTTGTAATACTTCACTTCAGCCAGTCTTTAAGCGTCTTGCCAGTTCTTCAATATGAGTCGGGCCAACCTCGCAACAGCCACCGATAATTGTAGCGCCCTGCTTGGTCCAATCCTCGGCAAATCGCGCATAAACCTCTGGCCCCAGGTTTTTGCGAGCTTGCAATAGATCGACAGTCGCACCTTCCTGCAAGTAATCCGGCGCGATTTTCACAAATCCGTTGGCGTAAGCGCCCAGCGGAATACCCTGCCCCGCCAACAGGGGGAGCGCCTGGCTCACCGCCTCGGGGGGCGAGCAATTGACCAGTAATGCTGCGAGATCAAACTCCGATAGCAGCGGCAGTATTTCTGTAATGGCTTCCCCGGAGCGAAGCCTTGTACCGTCCTCGTCATCGACACTCACGGCAAGCCAGACGGGCCTTCGACCTGAACTTGCGCCCATCACCGCACCTCTTGCCTGCGCCACCGAAGACATGGTTTCACAGAGGAATATATCGACATAAGGCTCTTGGATAGCAGCAATCTCAGCATAAAGCGATGCCGCCTCCTCGATTGGGGGAGCGAGATCAGGGCGATAAGACCGCCCGGTTGGCCCCATCGATCCCGCGACCAGCCCCTGACCGTGCTCATCCCTGGCCGAAACCGCCAGCTGACACGCCAGCCGCTGGAGCTCAACGAAGCGGTTTTCAAGACCAAAAGGGCTCAACCGATCCGGTAGAATGGCGTAGCTGTTGGTGGTGGCAACATCCGCACCCGCAGAGAAATAATCGCTGTGCAGCTCACGCACCAATTCAGGTCGGTCGATTAAAAACTGGGTGGACCAAAGGCCGGTTGGTGCTACCGCAGAACGTGCCAGAAGTTCTTGGCCCAGGCCTCCATCGAGAAGAGTGATATCCATAACGTCTGCCTTTGCATACTCTGGGTGATATGGATTCAGTATTGTGGACGCATTATTTCACAATTTTTGATTTTTAGGAATACAAGGGGAAGGACTATCGGACGCACATAGAACCCTCCAAAGCCTTTTCCTCCAAGTTCTTCTGGAACTTCTGTGTGAACCAAAGTCATCTGGCCACTTTTTATTATATATTCAAGAATGGCCATGCTCCCATCGTGGGCTATCTCAAAACGTTCTGCTAATTGATTATTTGTAATCATAATGTTCATGTTGAAAGTCTCACTTTAGGGGATTCAACCCTCAGTCAAAAAATGTTCTTCATAGGTATCTTCAAGCTCCTGTAGATAGCGAGTCTGATCATCACCGAGAGCATTAAAGAGGATTGCCATTGGTGCGCCACTGCATTGATCGGCCATTGATCGATAAAACTCCAGAGCATCTTTTGACATCTGAATCGCGTAGGCCAGAGCCTTGCGCTTGCTAGCATCAGCCCCGATCGAGTGGAGGTCGCAACAACGAATGCTTTCGGCCAGATTCATAATCGGCACGGCGCCTTTCACCTCCTGCATATCAAAACCGCCTTTGAGAGCCGCCACCTCAAGCTTATGCTTAATGCCGAGTCTCACTGATGCAGCTTCCCGTAGTATCTCATTGGCAGCCTTTTCTTTGACAATACGAACAGCGTGCAGGAAGTTTTGGAAAATGCGCGTTTCCATCTCAATCGCTGCATCACATGCCGCATCAAAGGTGAAACATGCATCCGCTTGACTTGTCATGACAAACCTCCTTTGAACCGGTGAGAGTTGGTTACCACCATCGCCAGCAGGCAAGAATCAAAATGATCAGGAGCACAAACCCCAGGTTCATGTATGCCATCGTGTAGAAAACTTTCTGCGGTGGCGACATCTCTATTTTGTCCTCGTCAGTCAATGTGCCGACCTTCTTCAGTGCGCTGATCTTCTCTTCTCCGTGAGGGGCCTGACTAAGCACCTCAGTCAGGTCACACCCGGCCTGATGGCGCCCCATGTGAGAACCTTTTTTCCATAACGGGCTGTCTGTCGCATCATAGATTTCGCCTTGATAGGCAAAATAGGCTTTCCGCCCTTCCGTGCCATCGAATTGGGAAAGCTGAGCTATAGTCATAGCACTATCCAGCGATACAGAATCTTGTGCACGCTTGCGTCGAAGGCGCGGGCCGAGGACAAAAACGGCGAACAGCGCAGAACACACCATGATCAGGTAGAGCGCAATTTTGATCAGAAGCAGGATGCCGAAACGGGTTGTGAGCAGGATCGAGGTATCGGGAACGCGATAAGCAAACAGGATTGCCCCGGTCACCCCCATCACCACCATGGACGCCAGGCCGAGCTTGACTTCCCCGCGCGGCAAGCCTCGTGAAGCGTAGGCTGGCTTGAGAATCAGGTGAACGTAGAGAATGGTACCAAACCAGAAGAAACCGAACAGAATGTGGAGGTAACCAACAATAAAACGAAAGAGTCCAGAGGCACTCGACTCATCTTTGTCAACACTAGCTGAGGCACTCCCCCCACCCAGGAAAAGGGCATAACCTTCCCCAGCAGGGGTCAATTCACCTCCTCCGGAAGAGTCCAAATGACAGAAAGCACATTCGCGGCTGGTAACCTCTGCAAACTCCTCGGTCGCGAAGAGGTTGCTTGCAGAGAGAAGAAGTATGACAATCCCAACCAGGAAGCTCTTTAATCTCATTGCCCTCTCTCTTTTATGTAACTGTAATGCCATTTTCAAATTTTGTAATCGCGTACCGGGGTAATAATAATTTCCCTCTGGCAATCCGAACATAGGTAAATTTCACAGCCGGTGCATGCAAAACAATTCCCGCAACTTCTTTTAAGATTGTTTTTCAAGTGTTTTTTTGAACAGTTTTTGCAATCGATTGTTTCCATGTTTATAGTCGTCCATGGAGGGTGACTATTTGATTTTCTTTAGAGTTTACGATTCGTCGGGTTTTCATATGTCTGGGCTTTATGTTCCAACATTGACGACCTCAAGCAACAACGATACCCCTTCGTTTTCTGAAGTTAATCTTCTTTAGACACCTGGTACAAAAAGGGCTACCCGAATGATCCAGGCAGCCCTTTCTCTTTACCGTCTATGCCCCAAGAATCTCTTTTAAGTCTGCTTCAGCAGTGGTGATCGGGCCGATGTTGAAGTTCTCGACCAGGAAGTTGAGCACGTTCGGCGTGATGAACGCCGGCAGGCTCGGTCCCAGCTTGATGTTCTTGATGCCGAGGTGCAGCAGGGTCAGCAGGATCGCAACGGCCTTCTGCTCGTACCAGGACAGAACCATTGAGAGCGGCAGGTCGTTGACGTCGCACTCGAAGGCGTCGGCCAGGGCCAGGGCAACCTGGATGGCGCTGTAGGCATCGTTGCACTGGCCGACATCGAGCAGGCGGGGGATGCCGCCGATATCGCCAAGGTCCAGTTTGTTGAAGCGGAACTTGCCACAGGCCAGGGTCAGGATGACGGTGTCCTTCGGTGCCTGCTCGGCGAACTCGGTGTAGTAGTTACGCCCCGACTTGGCACCGTCGCAGCCGCCAACCAGGAAGAAGTGCTTGATCGCGCCGCCCTTGACGCCTTCGATGACCTTGTCGGCAACGCCGAGGATGGCGTTGTGTCCGAAACCGGTGAGAATCTCCTGCCCCGGATTGTCTTCAAAACCGTCGCATTGCTTTCGCTTTGGCAATCACTTCGGAGAAATCCCAGCCATCGACATGCTTGACGCCGGGCCACTGGACCAGGCCCCAGGTGAAGAGGCGGTCCTTGTAGCTCTCAGCCGGCTTCTGGATGCAGTTGGTGTTGAAGATGATGGCACCGGGGAATTCGGCGAACTCCTTGTGCTGGTCCTGCCAGGCACCGCCGAAGTTAGCGACCAGGTGCGGATATTTCTTCAGGCCGGGGTAGCCGTGGGCCGGCAGCATCTCGCCATGGGTGTAGATGTTGATGCCGGTGCCCTCGGTCTGCTTGAGCAGTTCTTCGAGAAATTTCAGGTCGTGGCCGGAGACCAGGATCGCTTTGCCGGCCTTGGTGCCGAGCTGAACCGGGGTCGGGACCGGGTGGCCGTAAGCCTCGACATGGGCCTTGTTGAGCAGCTCCATGGTGATGTAGTTGATCTTGCCGGCTTCCATCGCCAGACCGACGTTGGCCATCAGGTCGAGGCTGTCGTCGAGCTGTGCCGCCAGGGCCTTGTGGGTGTAGGCATAGATCTCTTCGGATTCCTTGCCGAGGATCCTGGCGTGGTCGGCATAGGCGGCGTAACCCTTGATGCCGTACATGGTCATCTCGCGCACCGAGTGGATATCGGCGATCAACGGTGTAATCCTTGACGCCATGCAGTTCGCCAAGCTTGACCTGCTCGTCAATCGAAGCCGGCAGAGCCCAGTCCTGTGCGGCAGCGGGGACCGTACCGTCAAAAGCACCGGCGAGCTGCTTGGCCTTGCCGCGCAGACGTACGCCCTCGGCAACGAATTTGGAAACGGCTTCCGGATCAAAGTCGACGTTGGTGACGGTGGTGAACAGGCCATCGATCATGAAACGATCGATTTCCTGGTCCTTGACGCCTTTCGCCCGGGCCTTGTCCGCCCAGAAGGCAATGCCCTTGAGGGTGTAGACCAGCAGATCCTGCAAGGCAGCGACATCAGGCTGCTTGCCGCAGACGCCGACCGCGGTGCAGCCGGTTCCTTTGGCAGCCTGCTCACATTGGTAACAAAACATGGACATTATTTTCCTCCTATCCTTTATCGTGGTTTATTCAACAGACGATTTTCCAAACTCTATGTATTCTTGAACAATCAGGCAGCGGTCTGCTGCTCATAGCCTTCGACCATTTGTAGATATTTGTCTTCCAGCTCAGGCGTTTTAGCTTCCGCTTGGGCGTAAGCATCCAGCATTCTTGCTCGCACCTCTTCCGGGAGCACCCTTTCAGCTAAGGGGTAGAGAATGTCATCCTCTTTCTCAATATGACCACGCAACAAAGCAGCATATCCTTTGGCATTTTCAGCGATGATTGCAGCCTGTCCGGTTTCTCCATCAAGTGCTTTTTGAGCGGCGTCTTCGATAGCCCGTACATGCGCACGCCCCTGGTCATGCTCCATGTGCATCGCTTCGATCGGTGACTGCTTTTCCGGCATGCCGTTCTTGATCAATTCAACAAAGAGGACATCCTCTTCCTTGGCATGATGAAATCGGTCCGCATAGTTACGTATGAAGTCTACCGCATCGAGATAGAACTGCCAGTTGCGGAACTTGCCCTGTTCCAAAAGTTCGGTGTTTTTCTCAACCAGCGCAATCATGCGCAAGATCAGTTTATGTTCGTCGACCATAACTTGGGTCACGTTGGTCTTCATTGCTTTATGCCTTTCTGGTACCATCGACACCGATCACAGCCACTTCGAGAGGGACGTCCTTACCGGACTGGGCAATCGCCTGCTGGGCAAACATGGCCATGCCACGACAACAGGGGACTTCCATGATCGTCACGGTCACCGACTGAATGTCGTTCTGGGCGATGATTGCCGCAAGCTTTTCAACATAAGGGCTGGTGTCATCCAGTTTCGGGCAGGCATTCACCAACACACGGCCCTTGATGAAGTCCTTGTGGAAATCCGCATAGGCAAAAGGCACGCAGTCGGCAGCAATCAACAGGTGTGCCTTCTGCAAGTACGGTGCGTGAGGTGGGACCAGGTGCAGCTGGGTCGGCCATTGACGCAGTTCAGACGGACGGCTGTCGGTATAGGTGACTTCTTCAGTTTCGTCTTTTTCGATGGTACGGACGTTGGCGCCCGGGCATCCACATGCGAGTGCACTCATGCTGCTTCTCCTTTAGTTGCGTTGACTGTTTCAAGATAAGTGTTGATCTCCTGTTCGATCTTCGCTTCGATCTCGTCGCCTAATGCATGAATCGAAACGACATCCTTGACCAAACAGATACCGACCCCGCAGGTCACGCAGCCGATATCATATTTCTGTAAAATCTCACCGATGGCAGGATGCTCTTCGATGGTCTTATTGATGGCTTGCTCGCCGATTCCGTTGTTCAAATTCATATCCGAAAGCTCCTTTTCTCCGTCTTGGTGAACACAGAATAAACAAAAACCCGGATCATGTTATTGACCCGGGTCAAAATACCCGAGAAAAACTGTCAGATTATTTTTCCTGAGAATAATGACCCGAACTTTTGCCTGGGTATTTGACGAACCCATAAAATTAGCTATGTTTAACTTGGGCTTCGAAACACTAGATTAACGGGTATCTTATCTAAGGAGGTTGTGATGAAAACGTTTAGATTGTTGTCGATTCTGTTGTTAGGAGGTTTGCTGATCGCAAGCGCTTCATATGCAACGGACAAATGTCTCACATGCCATAAGAACAGCAATCCTGCACTGTATTTACAGTGGAAGGATTCTGGTCACGGCAAGAATGGTATTGGCTGCCTTGATTGTCACGGGGCAGAAGAAAGCGATGTCGATGCTTTCAAGCACAATGGTGAAACCATTGCCACGCTTGTCACACCGAAGGACTGCGGCAAGTGCCACGAGCAGATCGAAAAAGAGACCAGCGCCTCTTATCACGCTCATGCAGGTGAAATTCTTGCCTCCGCAGACGCCTATCTGGCACATGCTGCTGGAGGGCACCCTATTGTCATTGTCGGATGTGAATCATGTCATGGAGCCAAAGTGGTCATCGACCCTGATTCGCCGAACAAACTCTCACCAACAACCTGGCCAAACAGCGGGATTGGACGACTGAATCCGGATGGCTCAAAGGGTGCGTGTAACGCCTGCCATTCGCGGCACTCTTTTTCCAAGTACCAGGCACGTCAACCTGAGAACTGTGGCAAATGCCATCTCGGCCCTGACCATCCTCAGAAAGAAATCTTTGAAGAGTCGAAACATGGGATTGCCTATTACGGTTATCGCGATCGCCTCAATCTCGATAAGGACAAGTGGGTGGTCGGCGAAGATTATTATGAAGCGCCAACCTGCTCGACATGTCATATGAGCGCCACTAAGAACCAACCCGTCACCCACGATGTCGGCATGCGGATTTCCTGGACCCTCAGGCCGCCAGTGTCCAAGCACAAGGACAACTGGGAGCAGAAGCGCGACAACATGAAAGACGTTTGTTCAAACTGTCACCAGACGCGTTTCGTCAACGGTCACTACTTCCAGTACGACGCGCTGGTGAATCTCTACGATGAGAAGTTCGCTAAGCCTGCGGGTGAAATCATGAAAATGATCAAAGAAGCAGGCGTTATGGAAAAACCTGCCGCTTTTTCGAACCAGGTTGAATGGGAATACTGGGAGTTATGGCATCATGAAGGACGTCGTGCCCGCATGGGTGCGGCAATGATGGGGCCTGACTACGCCTGGTGGCATGGCATCTATGACGTGGCCCATAACTTCTACTTCAAGTTCATCCCTGAGGCACGGCACTATAACAATGAGAAAGTGAATGCTTACATTGACAATCTCCTTGCCAATGACCCGATGCATACCTGGATGAGCCAAAACACCGCTGATATCAAGAAGGCGATCAAAGACGGTGAGTTCCAGAAAATCTATGAGCAGTTATTTGAGCAAAAAATGATGTAGTCGATTAAAAATCAACCCGAAAGGCCCCACCTCGTCAGAGGTGGGGCCTTTCTCATGAATTTTGAAGTGTCATTGAAGGAATCCCATAGGTTCTTCTATTTTTAAGGATTCTCTATTTGTTGTCTAAATAACAACGCCCGGAAGGGCTGTCATTTAGGAACTGTTAATCCAGCTCGCAAGTTGTGGTATTTGTGAACTTTATCAGTCAACTAACTTCCTAGTGGTGATGCCCTTCTTTATCTCCATTCGCCAATCCCGGGAAGCGTCCTTGGGCATACTTACTGTGGCAGGAGACACAGGCGGCATTCATCTTGTAAAAATAAAAATGGACCACATCTGCATTCCTCATTTCTGCCGCGTGCGCAAGCATACCCGCTGACTTGTGGAAATCCATATCCATTTCGATGAACTGTTCTGGCAACACCCGGTGCAACTCTTCTTTTTGCTCATCCGTCAACTTTTGTTTGAGAATGAAGCTCTTTTTGATCTTCTGGCCAAGAGCCGACACCTTGTCCCATTCTCCAGCAGCTATTGCAGGCACCATATCCATAACTCCCTGCTGGATCAGCCCCATCTCCTGATTGAGCAGAGCAAGAAGGCCTGGAGAAAGTTCAATCTTTTTTGAGGACTGCGATTCCATGTGCTGCGTTTGCTGGGGATCCGGTTTAGCATTGTGTTCATCATGTTCATGACTGGCAGCCAAGGCAACCTGGGAAATACACAAGAGAATGGCAACAAGGGCCAAGGTGGTTAGTTTTAGAAACGGCATGGGCTGACTCCTGAAAGTGGAAAGGATGTTTAAGATGTTGTCAAAAATTGTTCCAGATATACAGTATCGGAGCAACTTCAATCAAACCTGATAGTGCCTGTCAATCAAGTCTGCATTACTGCACCTGAGTATAGATGAGTCTTATTTATTACTCGTCACCGGGCCACCTTTTCAAACAGTACACACATTTTTCAACTCCATACGGAACGGTGTCGCGAAATTTCTCGTTATCACGTTCAACCCTGCAACGTTTAGGGGCAGGAAAACGATGTAGGACATTGTCTTTTACAAAATACAACATGCCTACCTCCTCCTATTCTGTCTCTGTGCTAACTATTTTGCGCTTCGAGTTCCGCCAAACGCTCACGCAGTTGCTTCTCCTTTTGGTGACGTTCAGTCACGTCACGCATGATCGCGGCAACCCCGAGCGGCGTGCCTTCATCATCCTTGAGCATAACAATGGAGAACTCGGTCGACAATCGGTTGCCACCAGCGTGCATGGACGGCACTGCCAGAAGTTCAGTGCCGTAGCGGGTTTCTCCGGTCTCCATGGTCTTGTGGTAACCTTCCCAGTGCCGTTCTCTCAATTTCTCCGGGATGATAATATCAAGTGATTGCCCAATAGCCTGATCAGACGGAACACCGAAGATACGTTCAGCCCCTTTGTTCCAGAGTTGAATGATCCCTTCACGATCGGCATAAAGTATCGCGTCCGGCGCCAAGGCGAGAATTTGTTGACTCATAGTATCGACATTTAGTTGGTTCATTGACTTGTCCTTTAGTTTGATACTGCGGCATAGGATCTCAGCACAGCTCTGGATACCTGGATTCAAGATACTCTTTCAACGCAAAGGCGTTGTTCAACCTGGCCCTGGAGCTGTAGACAAAAGTCACGCTCTTGCCTTTCATCATGGCCACTAACTTCTTTACCTCAGCACTCTTCCTGTCCAGTTCCGTATAATACCTTCGCAGAAAAACAGGCCATTCATCAGGATCGTGACTGTACCATTTGCGCAACTCGTTGGACGGTGAAACCTCCTTGGCCCAGAAGTCCAGTCTGGCCGCATCTTTCGAGATGCCCCTTGGCCAGAGACGATCAACAAGAACACGAAGGCCGTCCGTATCTTCCGGTGGTTCGTATGCCCGTTTTAACCGGATAGTCATCTACGGGTTCTGGATATAGGCGTTCTTCCTTGTATAGAACCACCAGTTGAGGACCAGGCAAACAAAGTAGAACACGGCAAAACCGTAGAGTGCGTATTCCGGGGTGGTCGCCTTGATCTGCTCGCCGAACACTTTAGGAATGATGAAGGCGCCGTAGGCCGCAACTGCCGAGGTCCAACCAAGCACCGGCCCGGCCTGTTCTTTGTCGAAAATGATCGCAATAGAACGGAAAGTCGAGCCGTTGCCGACACCGGTCGCAGCGAACAAGATGATGAACAGGATCAAGAAGGGAACGAAGTAACTCTCGGGAGTAGCCGACCCGTAGGCGGCTTTCATGAAGTAGGCACAACCGAGTGCAGACACGATCATGACGATCGAGACCCACTGTGTGACGATGGCACCACCGAGCTTGTCGGAAATTTTGCCCCCGACCGGACGGATCAAAGCACCGATGAACGGCCCCATCCAGGCGAACATCAAGGCGCTTGGACCATTCGGGTTCGCCGTATCGTGAGTCATAACTCCATCGGCCATAACATGCGAGAAGCCGAAGATAACCTTGATTGACAGGGCGAAGGCTGCCGAGTAGCCGATAAAGGAGCCGAAGGTCATGGTATAGATAACCGTCATTGCCCAAGTGTGCTTGTTATTGAAAATCTTGTACTGCCGATCAAGGTTGGCCCGCAGTTCACCCCGGGTCAGGAACTTCATTCCGAACACTGTCGCCGCGATAACCAGCGGCAGCACGATCCACTTACTGAGTAATCCCAGTCCCACCGGCGCGGGGAGCAATACGTACAGACCGATGCTGGCGGTGACGAAAGCGATCAGCAGCAACCCGGTGATTTTTGCAAAAGCTTTTCCCGTATTGCCAATATTGGGAGACACCGTATCGTTAGTAATATTGTTCATTCCGAAGAACCCAGCGAAGGCCAATGGGATCAACAGAATCAACCAGACGTATCCGGCATTTTGAATATAGGTCGCGGTACCGGCAGGGATCTTACCGATTAAGGTGCCGCTGGTATTGATCAGGGTCTGTGGTTCGCCACCGAACAAACCGAAGGTCATCACGAGCGGGATCAAGATCTGCATGGTGGTGACACCGAAGTTGCCAAGCCCTGCATTGAGACCAAGTGAGGTCCCCTGAACCCGTTTCGGGAAGAAGAAGCTGATGTTCGACATCGACGAAGCGAAGTTACCGCCGCCAATCCCTGAGAAAAGCGCCAGCAAATAATAAATTTCAATCGGCGTCGCCTTGGTTCTGCAAGAGCGACACCTGTCCCGATTGCCGGAATCATCAACAAAGCGGTCGTAAAGAAAATCGTATTACGACCCCCGGCAATGCGGATCAGGAAGGAACTGGGGATACGCAGGGTCGCCCCAGTCAAACCCGCGATTGCCGAGAGCGTAAACAGTTGCGATTGGCTGAACGGATATCCGAGGTTGATCATCT
Source organism: uncultured delta proteobacterium (assembly GCA_963723355.1). Classification (GTDB taxonomy): domain Bacteria; phylum Desulfobacterota; class Desulfuromonadia; order Desulfuromonadales; family BM103; genus JAFDBW01. The sequence continues at coordinate 178,712 of CAVRQQ010000002.1, read as the reverse complement.
GCACCGTGATGATGCTCCAGTAGAGCCAGACAGCAAATCCGCACAGCAGACTGGGGATCGAAATCCAGAGGTTTCGTGTGGCGATCTTCTTCCCAGTCGAGTTCCAGAACTGCTCGTCTTCGACATCCCACTTATCAAGATTGATGGACATGTCCTGCCTCCTTAGCATCATCTTCAAGAATGGTTGATTTTTCGTGTTCAATTTTCTGCATATCTTCAGGGTGTTTTTCACGCATCATTTTCTGGACAGTAAGGTGCATCCAGAGCAGGCAGACCAGTGAGAGGGCAAACATGAACATCCAGCAACTGGACCACAGTCCGGTCCATTCGAGCAGGTAACCGAAGATGATCGGGCAAAAGAACCCTCCCAAGCCACCAAGAACGCCGACCATTCCGCCGACAACCCCAACCTCTTCAGGAAAATAGTCGGGAATCAGCTTGTAAACCGCAGCTTTACCGATCCCCCAGATGCTACCAAGCAGAATGACAAAGACCGCGAAGATCCAGACGTTCGCCTGAAAGAATATCCGGGTCACACCCTTGGCGAGCAGTTCCTTCTTCTTCACTTGCTGCCCGACCTCGACCACTGGCTCCTGCCAGGTCTGCTTGGTCGGGAAGATCAGCATTTGGTCATCGGTATAATTTTCTATTGGCTCCGGCTTCTGCTTGATCGCGTAGTCCATCTCACCGACCATAACTGCTTGTCAGTAATGGCAGTCACTTCACCGCTACGTTTCGCCATCACACCTCGACCGGGGGAATAGATATCCATCTTGGGAATGATCACAAGAAAGCTGATCAGGACGGACGCGCCGAGAACCCAGTACATTATTGTACGGCCGCCGAACTTATCGGACATCCATCCACCCAGAGCACGGATCACTCCCGGACGGAAGACTGAAGGCAGAAGCAAACAGACCGGCCGTGACCAGAGGCAGGTAGTAAACATTGACGAAATAAGGAACCAGCCATTGTGAGAAGGCGACAAAACAACCGAACACCAGGAAATAGTAGAGGCCGAACCGCCAGACCTTGACATCCTTGAGAGGAGTCAGCATCTGAGTGAAACTCTTGGTCGACGACGCGGGCTTCTTGTTATCGGCAAAGATAAAAAAGATAACCCCCATGGTTGCAAGCATGCTGCGTAGTATACCGGCAGCTCACGCCAACCTTCGAGATTGGCACCGTTATTCGTCAGTTTGTTCAGAAGCGTTGGCGCCAGCAAAGTGGTCAGTGCTGCTCCGGCGTTGCCTGCACCGAAGATACCGAGTGCTGTTCCCTGCCGCTCTCGCGGGTACCAGACCGACGAGAAAGCGATACCGATGGAAAAGCTGACACCGGCCAGTCCGAAGCCAAAGCTGCACAGGGCGAATGTCATGAAGCTGTCCGCTTTGGAAAGCAGGAACATGGGGATCGCGCAGATGAACAGCAAAGAGCCATAAATTGGTTTGCCGCCGAACTTGTCGGTCAGCATTCCCGCCGGTAAACGGAAGATCGACCCGGTCAGGACCGGAATTCCCATCAGCCAGCCGATTTCGATAGGCCCCCACTTGAATACCTGATTGTCGGCCAGGAACGTGACCAACACACCATTGAACATCCATGCCGCAAAACAGACCGTGAAGGCAAGTGTGTTCAGGAAGAGAGCTTTGTGGGATTTTGCTGTTGCAACTTCTTGCATTAGACCTCCAGAGTCACGGAATAATTAGTTGCTCAGCCAACAAATCAGTTCGCACGGCGCTCACGGTACCAAACCACGACCTGGTACGGACGTGACAGGTAGGTCAACGGAACGCTGACGACATGAACCAACCTTGAAAACGGGAATAAGGCAATGATCAGGAATGCATTGAAAGCATGTAGCTTGACGACCCCTGGCAGAGCGGCAAGATATTGGACCTGGGGATCGAGCTTCAGAAGCGACCAGAGCCATGGTGAAGCCGTGTGCAGGTACCAGACAGACCCCCAGCGCAGGGTGAATGCGATATAGACACCGGTCGCTACCTGTAGCAGTAGCGCAGCCAACACCAGCCAATCGATCACCGTCGTGACGGCTGAAACCCGCGCATTTAAAGCGCGGCGAAAAACCAACAAAAAAACTGCAATCAGGGTGCTTAAGCCAAGTGCCAAACCTGTAACCTCAAGGAGATAGAGTCTCAAAGGACTGCCGAGAACGATGCCCCATGCTGAAGGCACCAGAAACGCCAGAAAGTGCGCGAGAAGAATGATCAGAATCGCATAGTGCCACGGGACTGATCCCCAGAAGAGAACCCTGCTTTCCAGGAACTGTGAGGATTGTGACGACCAGGAGTAGCGATCTATACAGTATCGGTAAATGCCAACGCCGACCATCAGAGCCACCGCGACATAAGGAAACACGCCGAACAGAATCATGTCACTCATGATAAACACTCCTTTTCCCGTTCAGTTGACTTTTGCTCAAAGCCTGAGTAGGTGGTTCCGGCAAGAAAATTTTGTAAGGAGAAGAGTAACCCCAGGTAGGGATTCCCCTTGTTTTCTATCCCCTGAGTAAGTTTGTCCAGAGCCGGCAACAGACCGTCACGGATGATTTCATCGCGACAGTCACAATCATTAATCGAGCCTACAAAACGCAACACTTCGGCAATATGATCCGGCAGCTCGTTTCCCGGTTCAAAGTCAAACTGTCGATAAAGTTCACGCAGCTTGAGCATGAACATTGTCCTTTGCTGTGATTCACCGCAGAGTTGATAACCGATGTAGGGATGGCACACGGGCTGTAGATCGAACGCAGCCGTAAAAGCTTCCTCGATACGAGAGAACTGATTTGACTCCACAAAAGCAGTGAATGATTCCAATGGGGTCACCTCTTTTGAGTCCACCTCTTTCAAACCAAGCAGGCATTGTTTTGCATGCTCTGAAACATGTTCGTTCGGGTATTGGAGCAGGGCGGCAAAGTTGCAGCAAAGTTTCTTATGAGTTGTCAGTTCATTCATGATTACCACCGTCTCTTTGGCGCACGGCGGGAACCAAAGCCCATCTCTTGCTTATGCTGTTCAGGGTCCACTCCCGCTTCAATCGCCTGTTCTCTAAGCATCGGGGGCACTACGATCCGTTCCTTGATCCTGGTCAGGGACGTCATGCGATAGATCGCATCAACGGCTTCTGAACTCAGTTCGGCAATTGAACAAGCCTTATCGACGTTCTCGGCAGAGATGTCGCCAACGCTTATGTGCCGGCGCTGGATACGAACTGCAATCAGTTTTTTATAGACGGCTTTGACTTCTTCTTCGTTACCACCGGCAAAGAGTCCGGCCAAATACTGCATCGGCAGTCTTGCCTGCTCCAGGGTGGAAAAGAAATCATCCGCCAGCTTCTGCTTGCCCTGGTTGTCCATCGACATGACTGGGAGAAGCGGCGGCACATAAAAGAGCATCGGCAAAGTTCGGAATTCCGGATGAAGCGGCAAGGCAATGCCCCATTCTTTGACGAATTTATAGATTGGAGATTTCTGTGCAGCTTCGATAATTTCTTCGGGCACGCCGGATTTTTTTGCCTCTTCAATCACCTGGGGGTCAAACGGGTTGAGGATCATCTCTCTTTGTGCTGCCGCCAGATCTTTGTCGTCCCGTTTGGCAACAGCTTCGATCTGATCAGCATCATAGAGGAGTACGCCCAGATAGCGAATCCTACCAACGCAGGAGTGGAAACACGCTGGTGCCTCACCGGCCTCCTGGCGCGGGTAGCAAAGGATGCATTTCTCCGATTTTCCGGTTGACCAACCGTAATAGGTCTTCTTGTAAGGACAAGCCGATACGCACATCCGCCAGCCGCGACATTTGTCCTGGTTGATCAGGACAATGCCGTCTTCTCCTCGCTTGTAGATCGCACCAGAAGGACAACTGGCAACACAGCCGGCGTTCAGACAGTGATTGCAGATACGCGGCATGTGGAAGAAGACCATCTTTTCGATGGCGAACAGCTGCTGTTGTTCTTCGGCGGTTAGCTTGACCACGCCCGGATCGTTGGCGGCATAGATGTTCGAACCGGAGAGGTCATCATCCCAGTTGGGGCCGGCTTCGATTTTCATTGGCTTGCCGCTGACCATTGAGACCGGACGCGCTGTTGGTTGGTCATCACCTGCCGGTGCGCTGGTCAAATCACCATATCGATAGGTAAAAGGCTCATAGTAATCGTCCATGGTCGGCAGCTTCGGGTTATGGAAGATTTTCGCCAACGTTCCGCTACGGCCACCAATCTTCAGTTGTAATGACTCGCCGTTCTTTTCCCAACCGCCCTGGTATTGTTCCTGGTCCTCCCACTTGGTTGGATAACCGGTTCCCGGCTTGGTTTCCACGTTGTTCCACCACATGTACTCGGCACCCTTGCGATCGGTCCAGAGGTTCTTGCAGGCGATACTGCAGGTGTGGCAACCGATACATTTATCGAGGTGGAAAACCGATGACACCTGTGCGCGTATATTCATTGTCATAGCTCCTTTTACCAGTTCGGCTCGTCTTTGAGTTTTCGCACCATGATATAGGTGTCGCGGTTGGCACCGGTCGGTCCCCAGTAATTCCAGCCATAGGTGAACTGGCCGTAACCGCCCAGCATCAGGTTCGGCTTGAGCCGGATCCGGTTCAGGCTGTTATGTCCCCCGGCCCGCTTGTTGCCACGCAAGCGGCGATTTGGGCACCCCGATAGTCCGTTCCGGCGCGTGGTAGAGGAACGAGATGCCCCGTGGCAGTCGCGAGCTGACGATGGCCCGGGTGACGACAACGCCGTGATCGTTGTAGACCTCGACCCAGTCGTTATCGATGACACCGATTGTTCGCAGCATCCTGGTCGTTGAGCCAGAACGGATGGCAGCCACGGGAAAGGGTCAGCATGCGATGGTTGTCGCCATAGGTGCTGTGGATGCTCCACTTGCCGTGCGGGGTCAGGTAGTTGAGCATGATGCTCTTCTCGTCCGATTCGGTGACCAGGAAATCCTGCAGCGTGCTGTGGTCCGGCTTCGGCTTGTAGGTCGGCAGATGTTCACCGGCCGCGATATAGCCCTGGTGATCGAGGTAGAAGTGCTGGCGACCGGTCAGGGTGCGCCACGGCACCAGCTGCTCGACGTTGAGACAGAAGGCCGAATAGGCCCGTCCATCGTGTCACCAGTCCGCTCCAGATCGGGCTGTTCAGGAAGCGGCGCGGCTGTGCGATCCAGGTCGGCGAAGGTGGTGCGCACATCGCGGCTGCCGTCAGCCAGATCGGTCAGCGGCAGGCCGACCTTCTTCTCTTCGGCCTCGAACGCACGGTAGGCCATCTCGCCGTTGGTCTCCGGGGCCAGGGCGAGGATGACGTTGGCGGCATCGACGGTCTCCGCCAGAGAGGGATAGGTCTTGCCACCCCAGCTCTCGGTCGGGTTGTGTCTCGACCAGCTCATCGTACATATCCTCGATCTGCCAAGCTCAGACCATGGGCACCGATCCCGCCGTTGCGGGCGTTCGGCCCGAAGGAGATGAAGCGGTTGTAAAGATTCACATAGTCGCGTTCGACCACGACGAAATTCGGGCATGGTCTTGCCGGGAATCGGCTCACACTCGCCTTTGCTCCAGTCCTTGATCTCGGGCTGGGCCATCTCGGCCGGAGTGTCATGCTGCAACGGCACCGCGACGATTTCACGGACCGGCTCGGGCAGATGGGTTTCGGCCAGTTGACTGACCTTTTTGGCCAGACCTTTGAAGATATCCCAGTCGCTCTTCGACTCCCAGCAAGGCGGGACGGCCTCCTGCAGCGGGTGGATGAAGGAGTGCATGTCGGTGGTGTTGAGGTCGTCCTTTTCGTACCAGGTCGCCGTCGGCAGGACGATGTCGGAGTAGAGCGCCGAGGTGTCCATGCGGAAGTTGATGTCGACCACCAGGTCGAGCTTGCCTTCGGGCGCTTCTTTGTGCCACTTGACATCCTTGACGAACTCTTCGGCAGTTTCGGGCGCGATGGTGTTGGTGTGGGTGCCGAGGTAATGCTTGAGGAAATACTCGTGGCCCTTGGCGCTCGACATCAGGGCGTTGCCGCGCCAGATGATCCACATGCGCGGCCAGTTTTCCGGCGCATCGGGATCTTCGACGGCAAACTTCATCTTCTTCTCGGCCAGCTGCTTGACGGTCCAGTCGACTATCTCCTTGATCGTTGCTGGCACCGGCAGCTTCGGCTTGTTTCACCGCTTCGATCGGGCTGCGGTCGAACTGCGGGTAGAACGGCAGCCAGCCGTTGCGCACAGCACGGACCTGATGATCCATGGTGTGTCCTTCGGTGATCTGGTTGCTTCTCGGCGACCGGGTTGATCTTGCACCTCGTCGGAAGTTCGTCTCGTAACGCCATTGGTCGGTATGAACATAATGGTAGGAGGGTGCATTCTGGAAACGCGGCGGTTTCGACCAGTCGAGGGCCCCCATGATAGATGCCCAAGGCGCGGCCGGCGCCAGCTTTTCCTGACCGACGTAATGATTGAGGCCACCGCCGTTCTTGCCGACGCAGCCACAGAGCATCAAGGCAGACAATGCCGGCGCGGTAGATCAGGTTGGCGTGATACCAGTGGTTGATGCCAGCACCGATAATGATCGAACATTTGCCTTCGGTCTGCTCGGCTGTCGATGCCCACTCCCGGGCGAACTGGATGACATTGGCGCGATCAATACCAGTAAACTTCTCCTGCCAAGCCGGGGTATAGACTGCATCGCTGTCATAATCTGCCGGATAATCACCAGCTAGACCTCGATTAACACCGAACTGGGCCATCAGCAGATCATAAACCGTGTGACCGGAATTCTGCCCTTGGCGGTTTCCAAGTAGCGTACCGGGACTCCGCGCTGCACTGCGTTACCGTCGGAGAAATCATCAAAGAGAACTTGCAGGACGTCCTCGTTGCCTTCTTGCAAGGAAAGAGCTGGAGCGATCTCAGAACCGTCCTGACCGTCCTTCATCTGCAGGTTCCATTCTCCCTTCTTCTCCTGCCAGCGGAAACCGAGAGTTCCAAGCGGCATGCGCGGCTGTCTGGCTGGCTTCATCCCAGACCAGATATTTGAAGGCCGCGTTCTCTTCATCGCTGTAGCGCTCCAGATCAGCGGCTTTGGCCATGCGTCCCGGTGTGTAGGACGCCATTCTTTTCCTGCAATTCAACCAGGAACGGCGTGTCGCTGTAACGCTTCAGGTAGTCCATGAAATAAGGTGTTTTGGCTTTATGATGAAATTCGGTGAGGATGACGTGGTTGACTGCCATCCAGAAAGCACCGTCCTGCCCGGCGTGAGCCGGAATCCACCAGTCGGCGAATTTTGACGTCATGCTGAAGTCGGGGGAAAGCACCGTGACCTTTGTGCCATTGTGGCGCGCTTCAGTCAGGAAGTGGACGTCCGGAGTACGTGTCATCCCGGGATTCGAGCCCATGACTGCAATGTATTTGCTGTTGTACCAGTCGGCGCTCTCGGCGACGTCGGTCTGCTCTCCCCAGATTTCCGGAGAAGCATTTGGCAGGTCACAGTACCAGTCGTAGAAACTTAAGTTGGCCCCGCCCATCAACTGCATGAAGCGGGAACCGCCAGCGAAACTGAGCATCGACATGGCCGGGATCGGTGAAAAACCGACCAGCCGGTCGGCACCGTATTTCTTGATGGTGTAGATTGTCGAGGCAGCGATGATCTCTTCGACTTCGTCCCAGTTTGAACGACGGAAACCACCTTTACCGCGTGCCTGCTGATATTTTTTGCGGCTGACTTCGTCCTCGACGATGGAGGCCCAGGCATCAACCGGGTCATCATGTTCCGACTTGGCTTTGCGCCAGAGGTCGGTCAGCACGCCTCTTAAATAGGGGTACTTGATACGTAAAGGGCTGTAGAGGTACCAGGAGAAGGAGATGCCACGCTGACAACCACGCGGTTCATAAGGCGGGATACCTGCCTCCAGCTCAGGGTAATCCGTCGCCTGAAGCTCCCAGCCAACGATGCCGTCTTTGACATGAACGTTCCAGGAACAACCGCCGGTGCAGTTGACCCCGTGTGTGCTACGCACCACTTTGTCACACTGGTTGCGGTTGCGATAGAACTCTTCCCATTTCCGCGACTTGGGATCGATAATGTCTTTAATCCAGCTCATGCTGCTCCTCCCTTCCCCAAACGCGCCTGTTCGACCAGCGGGCGGCGTACAGCCTTTAACCTACGCCACCCGAATGCACCAATAATGATCATGAGGATTATCGTTCCAATGACGGCATGACCAACCAGACCAGCGCCAATATTTACGGCCTCGTTGTCAGCCACTGTACCGAAAAAAACTGTCAGGTCAGCAATTTCATCTTCTGTCAAGGGACGATCAGTAAAAATTGCTTCCATGCTCTCAAAAGCCGAAGGGTCCTCGAGAACAGCGGCAATACCCTCCTCACCGTAATCGTTAAAAATTGCGGTGAGGTCTGGGCCGATAATTAGCTCCGGCAGCATGGCCCAACTCGTGACCGGCAATCCCGTGACAAGCCAGGCATGGAGCGCCCCCCCTCGGAAAATCCAATTGAACCGACATAAAGAGCTTCTCCCCGAGTGGATCCCCTTGCTGGCTCCAAACCAAATAGGGTGAGTACCAACCCATCGCAATCAGATAACATGAAACCTTCTTAATAGTCGAGTCATCGGTTCACCTCACCCTGTTAAAAAACAGTCCATATTCAGTTTTCGTCATTATTCACTGGAAAATTTTAAGTTTTCCCAATATCAGTTCATAATCGTTACCTCAAAGTTGAGCAATAATTAAACTCTTATTTATTTATGAAACACTCTAACACCAGACGAACTAAACACCAGTTGAACAATCAAATAATACGATGTTTTATTGATGTAATTGACTTACATCAAAAAACCAAAAAACTTAGTGACTTTATTTTTTTTAATGACTCATATACTTATCCCGTTATGCATATTTCGCATAACGAAATAAGATATAAAAGTCACAGGAGTTTTACTGGCTGGTGGGAAAAGTATCCGCATGGGACGTGACAAAGCCCTCATTCGAATCTCTGGAGCAAACCCTTCTTGTTCGAACTCTTTAGACTTTCTTCAACAACTTTTCTCTCGGGTGATCATTCGCCGAGTAATCGCCCTGACCTGGCTTGGCCAGATATCCCGGCTATCCCGGACATTTTCCCGGAAGTGCGCTCGGCGGCATCTTCATGCCGGTTTAAATCGGCTGAAACAGACTGGGTATTTGTAACACCCTGCGATATGCCTTATCCAGATAGCCGCATAGTCGAATTATTGTTTCGCCTTACGTGAAGGTGCCGATGCGATCGTGCCACTAACTCCACGCGGCTATGAGCCTGTCTTTGCGTTCTATCACAAAAGTTGTCTTCCGGTTTTCGATGAGGCTCTCAAGCGTGGCAGGGAAAGTATCTTTGCGCTTTACCCGCAACTGAATGTACGTTTTCTGGAATGGCAGAACATGCCCAAGGATGGAAGAAGAGCCTTACTGAACATCAATACTCCGGAAGACCTGAAGTAAGATCAAGGAGGGCCAGGAATGAACCCACCGGTTGTCTCGATCGTTGCAAAGAGTGATACGGGTAAAACCACACTGCTCGAAAAAATGATCGCCGAAATGAAACGACGGGGCTACATGATCGGCGTGGTCAAGCACGACGCCCATAGCTTCGACATCGACCATGAGGGGAAGACTCATGGCGACTGACCCAGGCGGGTGCGGATACAATGTTGATCAGCTCTTCAGAAAAGCTTGCCATGATCAAAAAATATCCCTCACAAATGGAGCCTTCATTGGCGGATACGGTTCACACCTACTTTCAGGATGTCGACCTTGTTCTGACTGAGGGCTTTAAATTGAGTGCTATGGCGAAAATCGAAGTGCATCGTCGTGAAAGGAGCCAAGAACTTCTCTGTCGTGGTGAAAACCATGATGACACCCTCATTGCGGTTGCCTCGGATAGCTCTTTGAATATTGATGTCCCCCTTTACGATATTAATGACGCAAAAGGTCTTTGCGACTTGATTATCAAGCTCTATCTGTCATGAACCAATTGGAAGTTCGCAGCAAAATCTGGCTGGAAGTTGACGGAAAGCCTTTCCTCGGAGACGGCCGTTACCGCATCCTGTCAGCCATCCATCTTAAAGGGTCCATTAATGCCGCTTCCCGCGAACTCGGCATGTCGTACCGTAAAGTGTGGGCACAGTTGCGGGCCATGGAGGAGACTGCTCCATTCCCCTTGATTGAGAAGAGACAGGCGGCAAAGATGGCGGGGCAACTCATTTGACGCCTGATGCCTTTAAGCTGTTGGAGAAATTTCAAGCAATGAAGGAAAATGTCAACGCCGAAGCTGACCGCTGCTTCGTCGTTTGTTTTCCGGACGCGGAGGCTGTCGACGATGACTAGACTTCTGCTCCTTCTTATTTTACTCGCCAGCTTCGAAACTGCTCAGGCCAAAGATAAGCTGCCGGTCATGGTCTTCGCCGGAGCAGCTTCCCAACCGCCCCTTGATGAAGCCGCGCAAACCTTTGAAACCAGAACCGGCATCCCAGTTTTTCTTAATTTGGGCGGATCAGGAGCGATGCTGAATCAGATCCTCCTGTCGGGTCAAGGTGATCTCTACATCCCTGGCTCACCAGATTACATGCAGAAGGCCATTGAATTTGGGCTGGTTGCCGAAGAACCGACGACCATAGCCTACCTTGTCCCAGCACTCATCGTCGCCAAAGGCAACCCATTGAACATCAAATCTTTGGATGACTTGAAGAGTGAGAACCTGCGCATCGGTCTCGCTGACCCGGACGGTGTCTGTGTTGGCTTGTACGCTATAGAAATGCTGCACGCCAATCATCTACTGGAGACCGTACGTCCTAACCTGAAGGGAATGGTGGAGAGCTGTGCCAAGACAGCGGCCATGATCCCCCTGAACATGGTCGATGTCGTCATCGGCTGGCGAGAATTTGCCGCATGGCAACCTGATGCAATGGAGGCGGTCCTTCCCCGCCCGGATGAAATCCCGCGCCTAGCTTACATCCCGGGAGCCAAACTTCGCAGTTCAGAGAACCCGCAAGGAGCAAAGGCCTTTCTTGCGTTCCTCACCTCTCGGGAAGGTCAGGCAATATTTAAAAAGTGGGGATACCTGACTTCGGAAGCCGAAGCCCGACAATTCGCTCCCAAAGCAGCTATTGGCGGCACCTTTACACTTAGTGAGGTGTGGTGATGCTTCATCGCGATAAGGTCTTCAAACTCAGCATGCTCTTGCCTCTCGGTTTATTGGCGTGCTACTTCCTTCTACTCATCAGCAGTCAGGCCTCGTTCTTCAGCGTGGGACACTTTATGGAACAGCTTTCCAGAAGCGACCTCCGCTCGGCAGTTACATTGAGCCTCTTTGCTGCAACGGTCAGCAGCTTAATCGCAATCGTCATTGCGATACCTTCGGCATACGCTCTGGCCAGAATCGACTTTCCTGGCAAACGCTTGATCGATACGTTTATCGACCTGCCGATGGTTTTGACCCCCATCGCACTAGGGACCCTCATCCTGATGTCCTGGAACACAAGCGTTGGCCGGATACTCTCCGGTTTCGGGATAACACTCCCTTTCACAGTCGCCGGCATCGTGCTCGCCCAATTCACCGTCATTGTCGCAATCAGCATCCGCATGCTCAAAGCAACCTTCGAGCAGATCAATCCGCGCCAAGAGCATGTGGCCCGTTTACTCGGCTGTACGGCCTTCGGCAGCTTTCGCCATGTCACTCTGCCATTGGCCAAACGGGGCATTTTGGCAGCGATCATTCTAACCTGGGCAAGAGCCATTGGCGAATTTGGCGCGACCGTCATGGTGGCCGGAACGGCCAAGGGACAGACAGTGACTCTGCCGAGCAGCATTTACCTGGCAATGTCTAAGGCTGATCTACCCAATGCCGTGACTCTTGTGGTGATCCTGATCGGCATCTCGTTGCTCGTGCTCTTCGGGGTTAGAAAGGTACTGGAGTCCAAGACATGATCAGGGCTGAAGGACTCAAGGCACAACGGGGTGACTTTTCCCTGGGGCCAATTGATCTTGATCTCGGGAAGGAAACTTATTTAACCCTGCTCGGCCCCTCAGGCGCCGGGAAAACGCTCTTCCTGGAAACATGTATGGGCCTGATCCCTTCAAGTAATGGAAGCGTCTGGCTCAACGGTCAGGATGTGACCAGCTCAAGGCCTGAACAACGTCACATCTCGTACCTGCCGCAGGACCTAGCCCTGTTCCCGCATCTCAGTGCCCGTGAAAATATTTTATTCGGCGCGAAAAGGCGCGGTCTCGACAAAAAAGAGACCGAAGATCGCCTCAACAACCTGCTGGTCCTTCTCGATCTGCACAGCATTATCGACCGAGAAGACGTCATGAGCCTGTCGGGAGGAGAGAAGCAGCGTGTCGCCCTGGCCAGGGCGCTGTTGCCGCAACCCAGGATGCTATTTCTCGACGAACCTTTCTCGGCGTTGGATGCAACCATCAAGCGCCAGCTCCAGGTCAAGCTGCGCGAGATCAACCGGCAACTTGGCGTGACCATCCTCCACGTCACACACGACCAGGAAGAAGCATTCATGCTGGGCGAGAAGATAGCCGTCATGATCCAAGGTAAACTATGCCAGGTCGGGTCCAGAGACGACATCTATTATCGGCCTGAAACCCTGGATGTCGCTCGTTTCCTGCGCAACCAAAATATCTTTGACATGACAGCAGAAAAAATCCTCCCGGACGGGTCCATACAAATGGGAAATACAATCAGATTGATTGTTCCAGGACACATGAATGCCCAGGCAGGGCAAAGGTATGCAACCGGCATCCGTTCGGAAGAAGTTGTCATCATCCGGCTCAACAAGCCTATCGGACCAGAGTTGCAGGACAACCTTTTCCAGGCGATCGTTACGGATATCCTGGCATTCGGCGGCACCCACACGCTTTGCGTCAAGCTGCATGAGAGCGAAGTCTCGGTCGATGTGGAGTTGCCCAACTGCGCCATGCGGGACCTTGGCTATGCCATCGGAGACGACTTGCAGATATGTTTGAGGAAGCGCAGCCTTTGGACAATTCCTCTGGATTAGACGTATTCGGGAGAACAACCATGATCAGCTACGATCAAGCCTTACACTGTGTTATCGAATCTATCCTCCCGATGGAACCACGCGAGACCTCTTTACATGAAGCATCCGGCCTTGTCCTTGCCAAACCGGCAAAAGCTCTTTGGCAGATGCCACGCTGGGACAATTCGGCCATGGACGGCTTTGCGATTAACGGTATACCGGATAATGCTGATACAGGGCTTTCGATCATTGGTGCCTCATACGCAGGGCACCCTTTTTCAGGCAGTTTGAATCCCGGCGAGGCCGTACGCATTACGACCGGTGCCGTACTCCCCGAAGGTACAAACACGGTCATTCCGATTGAAGAGGCCGCAGAAGAAGATAATAAAATCTTTCTCAAAGAGAGTCCGAGACAAGGACAACATGTTCGCTATGCAGCGGAAGAGTATTCATCCGATGAGGTTCTTGTCGATTCCGGCACGGTGTTAAAAGCCGGGGAAATAGCTCTTCTGTCAAGTGCCGGCGTCGAACAGGTTTGTGTCTACCCTCGCCTGCGGGTAGCTGTAATCTCTACAGGAGATGAGCTGATAGAACTCGGTCAGACACCCGGCCCTGGGCAAATCATTAACTCCAACCAGCACTTCCTCAGAACACGATTGTTAGAATGTGGCTGCACCCCGGTCTGTCTTGGGATTGGAGCAGATGATCAGAAAACTCTGGCGCAACTCATCGAACAGTCACTCGATACAGACCTCATCATCACGACAGGCGGGGTTTCAGTTGGCGAAAAAGATCATGTCCAAGCTACCCTGCAAAACCGCAACTTTGAAAAGATCTTCTGGAAGGTCGCCATCAAACCCGGCAAACCCGTGTTGTTCGGCAAGATTGAAGGAATTCCATTCTTCGGTCTTCCAGGCAACCCTGCGGCAACGGCTACAACATTTGAGCTATTCGCAACACCGGCCATCAAACAACTCTCCGGGCAGGTCGATGTCTTGCCGAAAAAACGCATGGCAACACTGATGCATGAAGTAAAGGGAGGCGGGAAACGGCAAGCGTTTCTGTGGTGTTCACTGCAATGGGAGGAGAACAGATACCAAGTGACAGTATCTCAACGACAAGGATCCGGGCAGAACCGCTGCCTCGCAACCAAGAACGCGATTCTCGCTGTGCCGACTAATGTAAGTTCCTTGAATGCAGGAGACCAAGTTCAGGTCCTATTAATCGAAAGCACATAACATGGCCCTGCCAACTATCTGTTATTAGTTACCCCAGTCAGAGCTCCAAAGACCAAATCTTCGACGATCCCGATTAAAGTCTGTAAAATTTTTAAACGAACGACTACAGATCAAACACAAAGGCCACCTTTGCAGGTGACCTCAATCAGATTCGCGTAGATGGGGAGATTCGCGACGCCGGAAAAACCCTATAAATACAATCACTTAATTTTACAAAAACTGCTCTGGTTGCACAAAAAATGTCATAATACGCAACCTATATGCAACCAAATGCCACTATCTGCATAACAAGGGATTTTAAGTCCCATCTGTCGAGCTCTAAATCTTCACGATCCACGATAATTTACAACACACCAAAACCAATAAAAACACCATTATTCAGTATGTTACGATATCGTAATATTCAAAAGAGTTTGTTGTAACTTGTTGTACCAACCTGTCTTCTGTCGCAAGGAGTTGTAGCCTAGTGCATTGTGAGCTGACGAAGCAACTATCCGCAACCAAAGCGCAACCTGGAAAAAAGAAAAGGCCGTAACCAGTCAGGTTACGGCCTTTTTCGAATATGTGGTGCCGAAGGGGAGACTCGAACTCCCACGCCCATACGAGCACTAGACCCTGAACCTAGCGTGTCTACCAATTCCACCACTTCGGCAATCAAGCGAGGGCAATTTATAGCAAAAGGGAAATACCATTGCAAGGAAAAAACGGGGGCTGGGGACTGGGGGCTGGGGGCTGGCAGAAACCTCGCTCAACCGGTGTCGGGACGGAGCGGTATGACCATGACGGAGCGGTATGAATCGACCGTGACGAGTCCCGGTCGAGCACCCTTTGGTTTCTTGACATCACGGCCTCTGGCAACGATTACTTCGACCTTGCCGGCATCCTTCCCCTTCGAATAACCTGCGGCGATCGACGCCGCAAACAGGGTATCGTCTTCCGTCACATCGCCGACATTTTCACCGCACTTGAGGACCAGGTGCGTACCGGCCATCCCCTTGGCGTGGAACCAGAGGTCATTGGGGCCGGTCATGTGCCGGCTGACGTAGTCGTTGGTCCGACTGTTCTTGCCCCAGTAAAGTTGCCATCCTCCCGGTGTGACTGTTTTGTACAACTGGTCTTCCGGTCTTGTCGTCTGTCGCCTGCCGAGCTGCCCCTTGGTCTGTTTCAGCATGCCGGCCGTTTCAAGCTCGAGCTGTACCTGGTAAAGGTCTTCACCGGTCGCAGCTTCTTCCAGGGAGAGCTCGACCTGGTCCAGCCACTCCATTTCCTCGCGGGTTTCCTGCAGGCGACGGGCATGGTGATCGGTCGAGCGCCTGGCCTTGCGATAGAGTTTGAAGTAGCGCTCGGCGTTCTCCTGCGGCGTTAATTTACTGTCGAGTTCAATCTTCACCGGGACGGCCGGTGACTGGTAATAGTCCTCCACTTCAACCTGGATATCGCCACGTTTGAATCGATGCAGATTGGCAAGCAGCAGATCGCCAATCACGCGAAACCGTTCCGGGTCGGCCTGCCGTTCGCTTTCCGTGGCAATATGCTCCAGTCTCTTTGCGAGTCGCTTGCGTTGCTTGCGGATCACTGCAGAGATACGTGCGGCGAGATCTTTTGCCGACTCCTGACCTGTTTCTGCCGGGCCCGCCTCGACCAGAGCCGATAGATCGGGAAATTCTTCCATGGTCCAGCTGTGTTCACCAAGCGATAACGGCAAAAGCCCGGACTGCTCATCCCATTTGACCCGCAGGGCAGAAAAGTTTCCTGACTGGAAGACCTCCCTGATGCGCGTAATGATTGCTGCAAAACTCTGACCTGACTGCCTTGCCTCTGAGATTGTATAGGCCAGGGCAGGCGACATCGGGGCTATCTTTGCGTGGCTCAAATCACCCTGCTGTTCAGCTGCCTGAAATACTGCGACAACATCCCGGGTCTCGCCGAACAGCGAGACCCGTTCCTGCTGCTCCGGCAGGAGATACAACTCGCCAGGCAGCAGCCTGCGTTTGCCCTCCTCCCGGAAGAGCAAATCGACGATGTGACCGGACTCATCAACCAGGACCAGGTTGCCCTGTGCGCCGAACGCCTCGAAAACCAGGTCGTAGGGCTCTTTGTCGGGGCCGATAAAATACAGGTGAAGAATGCGATCCAGGGGCTCAGGCTGCACGCTGGTCAAGCGTCGCAGGCGGGCTCGCAGCAACTGGCAGAACCGCGGCGGCCTGGCCGGGGCAGAATGGACTTCACGGTCAGAAAGAAGGCGCCCCTGCCATCAGCCTTCAGCAGCAGCTGGACCTTCTCCTGGCCGGTCCATAATTTCAGGACCAGGGTGCCAGCCGAGATCTGAACGACCTTGTCGAGCCGACTGCCGGCCACTTTACGACCGACCTCCACCGCCATCGCTTGAAAGATTACACTGTCCATGCGCAGAGATTAGAGCAAGTCACTGCGGGACTGCAAGACATCTCTCCATCTGTACTCCGGATAAATTACGCGATCTGTTTCTTTCCCGGCCCATTGGCTTATGCCATATAAATGATATGATCTGATTCAGATCCGCTTGCCATACACATTTTAACGGCTAAGCACCGTAGAATGCTTGCCTTTTCTTCTTGACTTAAACGATAAATTTGGCATGATTAAAAACCGATTTCTTTGAAGAAATGACCTAAGGAGAGCAGATATGTCAGACCAGCCCGACTATCGCCTTGGCACCAAGGCTTTGCATGCCGGACACACACCGGATTCCGATACCAACTCCCGAGCGGTACCGATTTACCAGACCAGCTCCTACGTTTTCAACTCCAGTGAACATGCGGCCAACCTCTTTGCTCTCGCCGAGATGGGCAACATCTATACCCGCATCATGAATCCGACCACGGATGTGCTTGAGCAGCGCCTGGCTGCATTGGATGGTGGCGTGGGTGCACTGGCTGTTGCCTCGGGTACCGCGGCTATCAACCTGGCGATCCTCAACCTGGCCAAAGCCGGCGACAATATTGTTTCGACCCAGTATCTCTACGGCGGGTCTTACAACATGTTCAACTACACCCTGAAGCGCATGGGCATAACGGTCAAATTTGTCGACAGCAGCAACCCGGCAAATGTTGCCCAGGCGATTGATGAAAAGACCAAAGCAGTATTCAGCGAGTCAATCGGCAACCCCAAGAATAATGTTGATGACTTCGAGATCATTGCACGTATTGCTCATGACAATGGCCTGCCTTTCATTGTTGACAACACTGTGACCACGCCGTTCCTGTTCAAACCCTTTGAGCACGGTGCTGACATCATCTGCTACTCGCTGACCAAGTTCATTGGTGGCCACGGTACCAGTATCGGCGGCGCAGTCGTCGACAGCGGCAAGTTTGACTGGTCGAGTGGCCGTTTTGATGAATTCACGACTCCCGACCCAAGTTATCACGGTCTGATCTACCACGAAGCGCTCGGGCCATTGGCCTACATTCTCAAAATGCGCCTCACCCTGCTGCGTGATATGGGCCCTTGTATCTCGCCGTTCAACGCGTTTCAAATCCTGCAGGGACTTGAGACATTGCATGTGCGTATGCCAAGGCACTGTGAGAACGCCATCAAGGTCGCCCAGTTCCTGGAAGGGCACCCTTTGGTCGAATGGGTGAACTATCCCGGCCTGGAGAGTCATCCGGATCATGAGCGCGCCAAGCGTTACCTGCCCGCCGGACAGGGAGCAATCCTCGGTTTCGGCATCAAGGGTGGCAGGGAAGCCGGAGCCAGGTTCATCGATTCTGTCAAACTCTGCAGTCATCTGGCTAACATCGGTGATGCCAAGACCCTGGTTATTCACCCCGGCAGCACCACGCATCAGCAGCTTTCTGAAGAAGAGCAGATAGCTGCCGGCGTCAGCCCGGATTACATCCGTGTCTCGGTTGGTATCGAAGATGCTCAGGATATCATTGAAGACCTTGATCAGGCGCTGAAAGCAAGCCAATAGAATTGGCAGTGCACTCATCAAAAAAAAGCGAGCCATCCGGCTCGCTTCTGATTGCTGACAAACCCCGCACATGAAGCGGGGTTTGTTTTTTAACAGGCAGGTGGAGTTTCTATCAATCTTAGAGCAACAGGTGGTTAATCTGTTGCTCTTGTTGTTTCTTCTGAAAAGACAAAACCGGCGGGTTGCGTCCCGCCAGACGCCATACTTTTGTCCGGCAACAAAAGTATGCAAAAGTGCCTTCTCCTTGCGGAGGGCATATTCTTTTGCCCGCTTTCGGTTATTTCTATTCAGCAATAGTAAATGGAAGTCGGCCCGTTACAGGGGGCCTCACTTTATTGCCTTTATGAGTGGATAGGTGAAAATAAGCTGTGGACATGCATCAGCCACTGCGGGAGAGGACCTCAAGGGCCTCGGGTCCTGCGGGGGAAGTGTAGACTTTTGATCGATTAGAATGATCTACAGTTGAAGTTGCCGTCCTTACGAACCAGACATGCCCAGCGCAGCGCAGGCCCTTTTCTGATTACTCTTTTGGGCCAGCAAAAGAGTAAGGCGCAGTCGGGGGGCGCGACCCCCGGGTTCTGTGTACAGGTCAAAGGCATAGGTTCCCTATGTCTAAACTCGTAGCGTTACAACACATACAACACAAGGCTGTGGCCCTGTAACCTTCTATATTATTTTGCCAGCCAAACACGACATGATATCCTGCCGCAAATTTCACGGAAAGTCTCTGCATCATGCGTTATTGGCTCGAATATATCCCCTTCATAACGATTGCATCGATCCTACGCCTTTTGCCTCGTGGCGTCGCCCTGGCACTTGGCCGTCGACTGGGGGCCATTGCGCGGCACCTGCAGCCGAGACGCGCAAAGATAGCTGACGATAACCTGCGCCATGCGTTCCCGGATATGTCCACAAAGGAGAGAGAAGATCTCGTCAAACGGGTTTTTCAGACCTGGGTCTTGGCTTTATTGAAATGCTTCGCCTCGACCAATTCGATGGCAAAAAAGACCTGGAAAAATTCTTCACAATTGAAGGCATTGAGCACGTCCATGAAGCACTTGCGTTGGGACGGGGATGTATTCTCCTTACCGGGCATCTGGGATTCTGGGAAGCAGGAAATTACGTCTTCCCGATACTCGGCATTCCTACCGGAATTGTTGCAAAACCGATGAAAAACCCCCTGGTGGATGCATATTTCCGACGCATGCGTGAAGCCTATGGTGGCTACATTATCGACACCCACAAAGGTGCGAGAAGAATCTTCAAAGCATTGCAGAACAATCACGCGGTCGGCATTCTGATGGATCAGCATATGCCACGCAGCCAGGCGGTCCGTGTCCCTTTCTTCGGCCGACCGGCCTACACCACACCGATCATCGCCCAGCTTGCCATGAAGAACCAGGTTCCGATTGTAGCGGCCTTTGCATATCGCAATCCTGACAACACATACCGCGCCAAGATATCACCGATGTTTTTCCTTGAGAAAGATCTTTCGGACGAAGGCATTGTCGCCAATACGGCACTCATGACAAAGGTCATTGAAGATGGTATCAGAGAGGATGTCAGCCAATGGTTCTGGGTCCACCGCCGTTGGAAGCACATGAAAAATGACGACAAATAATCTCCCGCCCTTCCATATCGTTCTGATTGAGCCGGAGATCCCGCCAAACACCGGCAACATAGCTCGTCTCTGCGGTGCCACCGGCAGCGTATTGCACCTGGTCGGGAAACTGGGCTTTTCGATTGACGACAAACAGCTCAAACGAGCGGGTCTGGATTACTGGAAAGCCGTTGATATCCATAGATGGGAATCTTTTGTCGAACTGCAGGCCGCGCACCCTGACGGACGGTTCTGGTACACTTCGAAAAAAGCTTCTCGTAGCTACATTCAGGCAGATTATGAACCTGGAGATTTTCTGGTCTTTGGCAAGGAGACACTCGGCCTTCCCGAGGAACTGCTCAGTGACAACAGTGAACGGGCGATCCGCATCCCGATCCGCAGTCCGATCGTGCGCAGCCTCAACCTGTCAACCGCAGCAGGGGTTGTCCTTTATGAAGCATTGAGGCAGACCGGGCAACTCGATTAGCCAATCCTCTCATCAACATGCGTGCCCCAATGGAGCGTCTCAGCCTGCTGAGAAGGTTCAGCTATAATTCACGATGAGAGGGCAATAGATGTCATCTGTTGCCCTTTTGTTGTCCTTTGGAATTGAAAGACAAACCAAATCGGCGGGTCGCTGTCCCGCCACGACGCCATACTCTTTGTACCGGCAACAAAAGTATGCAAAAGTGCCTTCTCGCTTGCGCGAGGGCATCTCCTTTGCCGGATTTCTGAGGAATCTAATAACGACGGAGTTTAATAAGCCGGCCCGTTACAGGGGGCCTTCTTTTTGGTGTAACTTAGAAGGAAAAGCCTGACAACCTGACTAACGATCCAATCCTCCACAAAAGGAGAGGCTCTCAAGAGCCTCGTCACCTGCGGGGGAAGCGTCAGGCTTTTGCTCGTACAAGAACAGTCTTGGATTAAGGTTGCCGCCTTGACGAGCCAAGGACATGCCCAGCGCAAGCGCGCAAGGCTTTCTTTTGCATTCGTTTTCTTTGTCGCGACAAAGAGTATGGCGTCGTCGGCGGGGCGCAACCCGCGGGTTTTGCTTTTATGAATTCCAGAAAAAGAAAATGGGCAACAGACGAACCATCTGTTGCCCTACCTAATTTCCTTATTGCCCTGTAAAAAAACCCCATATCAGTGCGAAGATTTGTCAATAATCTGAAGCACACCGATACGGTGCATGCGCCTTATTTTTTCGGGATCTGAGCTGCTACTCCAGTTGATTCTCGATCCGGATCAGCAGGGTTTCCTTCTGAATCACATCCAGCTTGTCAATCTCATTTAACGCAGCCGCAACATTGCTCTCTGCAGCTTCGTGGGTTACGAAAACAATCGGCACAGCGCCGACTTCATGCCGATGGGGCTGGACCATTGATTCGATACTGATGTCGTACTTACCGAGGACTCCGGAGATCTGCGACAGGACTCCGGGCTGGTCCTTGACCGTGCATCTCATGTAGTAGGATGAAACAATCTCTTCCATCGCTTTGATCTTGTAAGAGGCAAGTTTTGCTTGCGGGCAGCCAAGAGCCGTCGTTCTGCTGCCGGTTTCGACCAGCAGATCCCTGGCAATAGAAAGCACGTCACCCATAACGGCACTCGCCGTGGCATCCATGCCTGCGCCATATCCGGAAAGCATGACCGGGCCGGAGAAATCGCCGACCAGGCGGATGCTGTTAAAAACACCGTTGATCGCCGCCAGAGGATAATCTGCGGGGATCATGGTCGGGTGTACGCGGGCCTCAACCTCATCGCCGATTCGCTTGCCGATCGCCAGGAGCTTGAGTTTGTAGCCGAAATCGCGTGCATATTCGATGTCCATGGCCGTAACTTTACTGATGCCCTCTGTGTAGACCTGGTCGAAATCGACCCTGGTGCCGAAGCAAAGGCTGATCAGCAAGGCCAGCTTGTGGGCAGTATCAATCCCCTCGACGTCAAATGTAGGATCAGCTTCAGCATAGCCCTGCTTCTGGGCATCGGCCAGCACATCGGCAAAGCTCTCGCCGGCATCTTCCATGCGGGTCAGGATATAGTTGCAGGTGCCGTTCAGGATACCGTAAATTGCGGAGAAGTTGTTGGCACCGAGGTTTTCCTTGATCGCTGAAATGACCGGGATCCCTCCGCCGACTGCAGCTTCAAACATGACAGCCACGCCGGCCTCTTCCGCAGCACGGAATATCTCGTCGCCATGCAGGGCCAACAGGGCCTTGTTCGCGGTCACGATATGTTTGCCATTGCGAATCGCCTCCAGCACGAAAGTTCGCGCCGGCTCATAACCACCGATCAGCTCGATGACGATCTGGACTTCGGGATCACCGAGCATTGACTTGGCGTCATCCGTCAACAATCCGGCCGGCAATTCCACACCACGATCTGTAGTGGTATCGAGATCAGCAACGCGGACCAGATCGATGCCGACACCAAGACGGCTGGACAGGATCTCCTGGTTCTGCTGGATAATCTTCACAACACCGGTGCCGATGGTACCGAAGCCCAACAATCCGACTTTTATGTTCTGCATGCGAGCAACCTTTTCTGTGGTAGCGTTTTTCTCTTTTGACAAGGTCTAAACCGCCACATCGGCGGAATAGGTATAGTGACAAAATTCAATTTCTTTTCCAACGGTTTCGAGTGCATCCTTGATCTGCTGGTGGAGCTTTTGCACATCGAACTCCTCATGTTGGGAAAAGGCCAGTGACAGCTTACTGAAACCGGCCTTGCGGGCGACCGTCAGCACATGCTTGACCAGGGCAGCGTGGGTCTCCTCGCAGAGGCCGTGCCATTTACCGCCGCCGACAAAGAGAACCCAGTCAGCCTTGACCTTGCCGTTACCCTGCAACAAAACGTGCTCACCGGCCCTGCCATGAATCTCTCCATCAAGCAGCATCCTGGTCAACTGACCGTCCAGCCGCCAGTCAAGGACTGCAGCAGGACCATCCAGTGGTCTCAGGTCATCAAAATAGAGGGCAACAACGGATTCACCGGTCAGGTGATCAGCGGGTTGCCTGACATATTCAGGTTGAATCATGATGTTGAGGGACGATTCTGTTGCGCGATGTGATCAAGGATACCGTTGATAAATGAAGGTGTTTCCTCTGTGCCAAAGCGCTTGCCAAGTTCGATAGCTTCATTGAGCACGACACTGAGAGGAACATCCGGAGAAAAAATCAGTTCGAATGTTGCCAATCTGAGAATCGCCAGGTCGACCCGTGCCATACGGTCCAATGCCCAATTGGTCGAATAAGAGTTAAGTTCCTGATCAATCTTTTCCAGGTTTTCGGCAACCCCGCAAACCAGCAACTCGGCAAAGTGCCTGACTTCTGGTCTCTGCGAGTTCGGTGCATCCTCAACCACCTCGCCCAGGACGTCATTGCGGAACTGAAAGTTCTTCCAGAAATCCCTGAGCACGTCTTCAAGTGAACCACCCTCGTGGTCCGCCAGGCTATACAGGACTTTCAGGGCCATCTCACGGCCTTGCCGCCTGATACCTCTCGCCATTATGGGTTATAGCGCCTTGTAGAGGTTGGCCATCTCAACGGCAGCCACTGCAGCGTCAAAGCCCTTGTTCCCGGCCTTGCTGCCGGCGCGCTCGATTGCCTGCTCAATCGTGTCAGTCGTCAACACGCCAAAAGTGACCGGGATACCTGAATCAATAGAAACGCTGGCAACGCCCTTGGAGACTTCCGCGCTGACATATTCGAAGTGCGGAGTTGCGCCACGGATGACCGCACCGAGGCAGACAATTGCGTCGTAACGCCCGGATTCGGCCATCTGCTTTGCCGTCGGCGGGATCTCGAAGGCCCCGGGGACACGCACGATATTGATATCGTCTTTCTCTGCACCGTGCCGCAGAAGCGCATCGATCGCCCCTTCGACAAGCCGGTCGCTGACAAAGCTGTTGAAACGACTGACCAGCAAGCCGAACCGCAGCCCCTTGGCATCCAATTTTCCTTCGATAATCTTGGGCATATCAATCTCCCGGGACAAGGTCCGAAACGACCGTTTCGGAGTTATAAATTTTCCAGCAGATGGCCAAGTTTTTCCTGCTTGGCCTTGAGGTATTTCAGGTTGCTCTTGTTGGCCTCGATCTCGATCGGAACCCGCTCTACAATTTCCAGTCCATAGCCTTCGAGACCGATGATTTTACGTGGGTTATTGGTCAGCAAACGGATCTTTCTGACCCCCAGTTCGCTGAGGATCTGCGCACCGATACCATAATCCCGCAGGTCGGCCTGGAACCCCAGAGCTTCATTCGCCTCGACGGTGTCGCACCCTTCATCCTGCAGGTTGTAGGCCTTGAGCTTGTTGACCAGGCCGATGCCGCGACCCTCCTGGCGCATGTACAGGACAACCCCCCGGCCTTCTTCCTCAATGATGCGCATCGAGGTGTGCAGCTGGTCGCCACAGTCACAGCGCTCCGAACCGAACACATCGCCGGTCAGGCACTCGGAGTGAACCCTGACCAGGATCGGCTCATCCGGCTTGATATCCCCCTTGTACAGGGCAAGATGCTGTGAACTGTCAACTTCGTTGTCATACACCACCGCGTTGAACTCACCGCCGTCCCTGGTCGGCAGGCGGGTTTCCGCGGCACGTGTAATCAACAATTCCTTGCGCATGCGATAAGCGACCATATCGGCGATCGTGACGATTTTCAACTGGTGCTTTAATG
The DNA here is from genome assembly GCA_963723355.1 of uncultured delta proteobacterium. GTDB lineage: Bacteria > Desulfobacterota > Desulfuromonadia > Desulfuromonadales > BM103 > JAFDBW01. The sequence goes on along the minus strand of CAVRQQ010000002.1, from coordinate 154,188 downwards.
CAAATTCACGCAGCTCCGGCATACGTGCCATGGTCCCGTCATCGTTCATGATCTCGCAGATGACGCCGGCAGGCTTTAAACCAGCCATGCGGGACAGGTCGACGGAGCCCTCGGTCTGTCCGGCGCGCACCATGACGCCGCCTTTTTTGGCGCGCAACGGAAAGACATGACCCGGTCGTGCCAGGTCATTGGCGGTGGTTTCATCACCTATGGCAACCCGGATGGTATGGGCCCGGTCCGCAGCAGAGATACCGGTCGTCACCCCGCGACGGGCCTCGATCGAAATGGTAAAGGCGGTACCGAAAGATGAGGAGTTCTCCTGGACCATCAGCGGCAGGCCGAGGTGATCGGCACGGTCTTCAGTCAAGGAAAGGCAGATCAGGCCGCGCCCTTCCTTGGCCATGAAATTGATCGCTTCGGGCGTGACCATTTCGGCAGCCATACAGAGGTCGCCTTCGTTCTCCCGGTCCTCATCATCGACCAGGACAACCATCTTTCCCTGACGGATATCTTCAAGAGCTTCTTTAACACGTGCTAAAGGCATAACACTTCCTAATCTCTATAGCTTCTGCAAGACTTTAAAATATCTCACAAAAAACCATGCTTGGCAAGGGTCTCCATCGTCACGCCCTGCGGCTTGCGATGGCCGCCAGTCTGCAGAAAACGGGCAACATACTTACCGATCAGATCGGTCTCGATATTGACTTCATCACCGACTTTGCGCTCCTGCAAAGTGGTCATGGCGAGGGTGTGTGGAATCACCGCAAGTGAAAAGGAATCGTCCTGCACTTGATTGACCGTCAGGCTGATCCCGTCAACGGCGACACTGCCCTTGTCGACCAGCTGACTGCACAAGGCTGTACCGCCCTGGAAGCTGAAGCGCCAGGCATTGCCGTCCTGACGTCGCTCAACGATCCGTGCCAAGCCGTCAACATGACCGGTGACGAGGTGCCCGCCGAGGCGATCGGAAAGCCGCAGGGCACGCTCCAGATTGACTTTGGCCCCGGCAGAAAGGCGTCCCAGCGTAGTACAGTCGAGCGTCTCCGGAGAAACATCAGCAGAAAAAGTTCCTTCTGCGAACCGGGTTACGGTCAGGCAGACACCATTGATCGCAATGCTTTCCCCGAGAGTAAACTCCGTGATCGGCAGTGCCGTACCGACCGTCAGTACGGCCTGGTCGGCTCCGGTACGAATGTCACGCAATGTGCCGAGGTCCTCAATCAGGCCGGTGAACATAATGCACCTCCCCTTCCACAAGTATATCGCAATCAACCTGGCGGGTCTCAAGCTGCTTCAACCTGTATGCATTGCTGATGACGTCGACGCCATGCGCCGGAGAACAGGCCACGCCCCTCTCCGCCGACCAGCTTCGGTGCAACAAAAACCATCATCCGGTCGACAAGTTCAGCCTGCAGCATCGCAGCCGCCAGCTTGCTGCCTCCTTCAAGGAGCAGGTAGTGAAGGTTTTTCCTGCCGAGTTCAGCCATAGCCTCTTTCAGGTCGAGACCTGCGGTATGGCGCTTGACCCGTACCACCTCAATGCCGGCAGCAAGGTATGGCTGCAGTTTTTCAGTTGCATGATCGGCAGCAGTGACCAGAATGGAAGCGGCAGCCGATGACCGGCTGTAGACATCGGCCTGTGGTGATGTCGAGAGGGACCCATCCAGGACAATTCGTACCGGGTCACGACCAGGGACTTGCAACCGGGTTGTCAGCTTCGGGTTGTCCGCATTGACGGTTCCCGAACCGACCATGATGCCATCGACCTGGTTGCGCAAAACGTGAACCAGCTGCCGGCTTTTCTCACAGGATATCCATTTGGAGTCGCCGCTGGCGGCAGCTGTCTGACCGTCCAGAGTCATGGCCGCCTTGTAGACAAGGTAGGGCAAACCGCTCTGCAAATGCTTGGCAAAAGGTGCAATCAGCCTCCGACATTCCGGCTCATGAAGACCTTCAGAGACCTCGATGCCCGCATTCTGCAGGCGAGTGATCCCTTTGCCGGCAACCTGCGGATTGGGGTCAACAACCCCTACGTGGACCCTGGCGATACCGGCATCGATGATCGCTTCCGTACACGGACCGGTACGGCCGGTGTGACAGCAGGGTTCAAGGGTCACGTAGAGTTCTGCCCCCCGTGCCAGCGTGCCGGCCTTTCTTAGCGCAAAGATCTCGGCATGGGGCTCACCGGCTGCCGGGTGAAAGCCTTCGCCGACGATTTTGCCGTCACGCACGACAACCGCACCAACCGGAGGGTTGGGCGCTGTCCTGCCCAGCCCCATTCGGGCCAGCTCCAGGGCTTTTTGCATGAATCGATCAGGCTTGCTAGTCATGACGGCTCGCTGTGCGCCACCGATCGGAGAGGGGCTACTGCTCAGCACCCTTGGCGAGGATGTCCTTCAGCTCGGACATGAATTCGTTGATATCGCGGAACTGCCTGTAAACCGAGGCAAAACGTACGTACGCAACCTCGTCGATCGACTGCAGCGCACTCATGACCGCCTCACCGATACGACTGGCATCGATCTCTTTCTCACCGCTTTCCTGCAGGGAAAGTTCCATCTGGTCGACGACCTTCTCAATAGTGGATATCGAGACCGGACGCTTTTCACAGGCGCGCTGGATTCCGGAAATGATTTTCTGCCGGTCAAAGGCTTCCCTTCGGCCATCTTTTTTGATCACCAGGGGCAGGGTTTCCTCTACCCTTTCGTAGGTCGTAAAACGTCGCTCACAGTCGATACATTCACGGCGCCTGCGAATATTATTGCCTTCCTTGCCGAGGCGGGAATCAACAACCCGTGTGTCATCGTGACTGCAGAACGGACATTTCATACTCGGTCTCCTGGTTTTCTGCCGACCACTTCGGCAAAAGAAAGGGCCTCAATTCCAGCTTCATCGAGCATCTCCAAGGACAGGCTGTCGGAGTATCCCTCAAGGTAAACAACTTTGCGGATGCCGGCGTTAATCAGCATCTTCGTACAGATGATGCAGGGCGAATTCGTGCAGTACAGGACCGAGTCCGATATATTGACGCCATGTCTTGCCGCCTGGATGATGGCATTCTGTTCTGCATGCAGGCCACGGCACAGTTCGTGTCGCTCTCCGGACGGAACATTCAACTGCTCACGAAGGCAACCTGTCACATCACAATGCGTAATGCCCGAAGGCGTCCCATTATAACCGGTTGCGAGGATGTTCTTCTCTTTCACCATGACCGCACCGACCTGGCGACGCATGCAGGTCGAGCGTCGCGCCACCAGGCTGGTGATGTCCATGAAATATTCGTCCCAGGACGGTCTTTCCATTAAACCAGCCTGTGGGCGTAAAGCGGGAACTGCTTGCAGAGCTCGCGGATTTCGCCACGAATTCTCGCCAGCACTGTGTCATTCTCAATGTTTTGCAGCGCTTCATCGATCCATGCGCCGATCTGGCGCATTTCCTTTTCCTTCAAACCGCGGGTCGTGCTGGCCGGCGTGCCGATCCGAATACCGCTGGTCACAAACGGCGAGCGGGTATCGAAAGGCACGGCGTTCTTGTTGACCGTGATACCGGCCTTTTCGAGCGTTTCCTCGGCAACCTTACCGGTCAGGTCACTGCCGCTGAAATCAACCAGCATCAGGTGGTTGTCAGTGCCCCCTGAAACCAGGTTGTAACCACGCGAGACCAGCTCAGCAGCCAGGGCCTGGGCATTTTTGACCACCTGCCCGGCATAGGTTTTGAATTCTGGGGTCAGTGCTTCCTTGAAGGCGACGGCCTTGGCAGCGATGACATGCATCAGCGGCCCGCCCTGGATGCCCGGGAAGATATTGCTGTTCAGCTTTTTGGCAAATTCCTCCTGGCAGAGGATCATGCCGCCGCGAGGCCCACGCAGGGTCTTGTGCGTCGTGGTCGTCACGTATTCCGCATGTGCAACCGGCGAGGGGTGCACACCCGCAGCAACCAGACCTGCGATATGCGCCATATCAACCATCACCGGGGCACCGACCATATCGGCAATCCGGCGGAAAGCTTCGAAATCGAGGGTGCGAGGATAAGCACTGGCCCCGACCACGATCAGCTTGGGCTGATGTTGTTTGGCCAACGATTCCACTTCGTCATAATCGATCCTACCGGTATCCCTGCGGATACCGTAGGGCACGATATTGAACAATTTACCGGAGAAATTGACCGGAGAGCCGTGGGTCAGATGACCGCCGTGGGCCAGGTTCATGCCGAGGACCGTATCGCCAGGTTGGCAGGCGGCAAAATAAACCGCCATATTGGCCTGGGAGCCGGAATGGGCTTGAACGTTGACATGTTCGGCGCCGAACAGCTGCTTGGCGCGATCGATCGCCAGCTGCTCGGCGACGTCAACAAATTCGCAACCGCCATAATATCTTTTGCCAGGGTAGCCTTCGGCGTACTTGTTGGTCAGGACGGAACCTTGTGCAGCGAGGACTTCCTCACTGACGAAATTTTCCGAAGCAATGAATTCCAGGCTATATTCCTGGCGCTCCGTCTCCTGGCGGATTGCCGCAGTGATTTCGGGGTCGAATTGGGCGAGCTTGTCAAACATGGGGATACAACCTCCAGATTATTTATCGAGAACCTTGCTTGAAAATAAAACGGGCAGGCACTGGGCCTGCCCGAACTTACAAACTAAAACTTGCCGGCACGGACATCTTCTTCCAGCCGGGAGATCTTGTCAAGCCGCCGCTGATGACGTCCAGCCTCGTAGGTTGAATCAAGCCACACATTCACCATCTTCACGGCCAGGTCTTTAGCGAGCACCCTGCCACCCAGGACCAGGACGTTGGCGTTGTTATGCTCCTTGGCCATTTGTGCCATGAACTCGTCGGTTGCAAGAGCGGCGCGGACGCCAGGAAACTTGTTGGCAACGATTGACATGCCAATCCCCGTTCCGCATACCAGGATGCCGAGTTCGATATCGCCACGGGACACAGCAGCGGCGACTTTTTCAGCGAAATCCGGGTAATCGACCGAATCGCCGTTGTCGGTCCCGTAGTCGTCGACATCCAGGCCGCGCGCAGCGAGTGCGGCCTGGATGGCATCCTTGAGCTCCAACCCACCGTGGTCACTTCCGACGGCAATCATCTGCTCAGACCTTGCGGAACAGGATTGTCGCGTTGGTGCCGCCGAATCCAAGCGAATTGGAAATTGCGACTTTCAGATCCGACTGGCGTGCTTCATTCGGCACGTAATCCAGGTCGCACTCGGGATCCGGCTCCGTATAGTTGATAGTCGGTGGCACGACTCCGCGAGAGATGGCCAGCAGCGAGAAGATCGCTTCGACACCACCGGCTGCGCCGAGCAGGTGTCCGGTCATGCTCTTGGTCGAGCTGATCATCAACTTCCTGGCATGATCGCCGAACACCGACTTGATCGCCATCGTCTCGTAAAGGTCATTGAACGGCGTGGACGTCCCATGGGCATTGATATAATCAACATCTTCCGGGTTCAGCCCGGCGGTATCAAGAGCCATCTGCATACAGCGGGCCGCACCTTCGCCGCCCGGCGACGGTGCCGTCAGGTGATAGGCATCTGCAGTCAGACCGTAGCCGAGAACCTCGCCGTAAATCCTCGCTCCACGTTTTTTCGCCGACTCATATTCTTCGAGGATAACGATCCCGGAACCTTCTCCCATAACAAAGCCGTCGCGGTTCTTGTCAAAAGGCCGGCTGGCTGCCAGGGGATCTTCATTGCGCGTCGACAGCGCCTTCATTACCGAAAAACCACCAATACCGAGCGGACAGACCGTTGACTCGGCGCCACCGGAAATGACTGCATCTGCATCGCCACGCTGGATCATGCGAAAAGCATCACCGATCGCATGTGTGCCAGTGGCACAGGCCGACACCGGAGCGATATTTGGCCCCTTGGCACCATGCTTTATCGAAATCTGGCCGGCGGCCAGATTGATAATCGACATCGGGATGAAGAAAGGACTGATTTTGCGATACCCCCCCTCAAGAAAAGCACCGTGGTATTTCTCAATGGATGGCAGTCCACCCATCCCCGATCCGACGACAACACCGACACGTTCAGCGTTATCCTGATTGATCTCCAGGCCGGAATCTTCAAGTGCCATGGTCGCAGCAGCAAGCGCATAATGGATGAAGAGGTCCATTTTACGGGCCTCTTTCTTGTCGATAAAGTCATCAAGGGACAAGTCTCTGACTTCACCGGCGAATTTGACCGGAAAATCGGTTGCGTCAAAATGAGTAATCGGACCAATCCCGGAGCGACCATTGGTCAACGCGTCCCAGTTTTTTTCTAGACCTGTTCCCAGGGGTGAAGTAATTCCCAGGCCTGTTACAACGACTCTGCGCATGAGGCTTATATCCTCCCAACACAAAACCAGTCCCCGACAACCAGTTCAGGTTGCCGGGGAAGGTTATGATATATGTGGCAACCACACTTGGCGCTTGTGGTCGCCCGGAACTTAGGCACTTTCGCCGATATAATCGATGGCATCCTGAACGGTCTGAATTTTTTCAGCATCCTCATCGGAAATCTCGATGTCAAATTCTTCTTCAAGGGCCATGACCAGTTCAACGGTATCCAGGGAGTCCGCCCCGAGATCGTCCATGAAGGACGCTTCGTTGGTCACCTGATCCTCATCCACACCCAACTGCTCTGCAACAATCTGCTTGATACGCTCATTAATACTGGACATTGTACAATCCTCCTTGTGGTTTCGATTCGATCTCTGACCGCCTCGTTTATGTTGTGTATCTACACGGTTGTTTACATATACATGCCGCCATTGATTCCGAGAACCTGACCGGTTATATAGGAAGACTGGTCAGAAGCCAGGAAAATCACGGCATTTGCGATATCATCCACCTCACCGAGCCGTCCCAGGGGAATCTGCTCGGTCATTGCCTCACGGGCTTTATCGGTCATGTCATCCGTCATATCCGTGACAATGAAGCCAGGCGTAATAGCGTTGACAGTGACATTTCGTCGAGCCAGTTCGCGCGCAACAGATTTGGTCAGGCCGAGAAGCCCGGCCTTGCTGGCACAGTAGTTCGCCTGGCCGGCGTTACCCATCTCGCCGACCACGGACGAGATATTGATAATCCGACCTGACCTTTGTTTACTCATAACCTTGGCCGCAGCACGAATACAGAGGAAAGCCCCTTTCAGGTTCGTGTCAAGGACTGCGTCCCAGTCCTCGTTTTTCATGCGCAGCAGAAGACCGTCGCGGGTAATACCGGCATTGTTGACCAGAATGTCAACCTGACCATATTTGGCAACAGCCTGATCGATGAGTCTTGAGGCGTCAGTGTCGACAGCGACGTCGCCAACAACAGCGGTGGCCTCCCCACCTTGTCCCTTGATTTCCTCAACAAGGTTATCCAAAGCTTCGGCATTCCGGGCCGACGCAACAACTTTAGCGCCTTGTGCGGCAAGTGCAAGGGCAATACAGCGACCAATTCCACGTGATGCGCCAGTCACTATGGCTACTTTCTCAGACAGCATACTTAAACAGTCCTCCAGGGTTATCCAGTTAACACTCTGATATCAGGGACATTTTGTACATTCTGAATGGTGCTATCCTTGGCCATTCTCTTGACCAGACCGGCCAGAACTTTGCCTGGGCCAATCTCAATATAACGCTCGACACCAAGTTTGATCATACAGGCGATTGTGTCTTCCCAGCGAACTGGCGCACTGACCTGGTCAACCAGCAGTTGGCAAACACGCGATGCGTCCTGATTGGGGGTCGCCTCAACGTTCGTGATCACCGGAACGGTCATGTCACCGACCTTGATGCCGGCGAGAACGTCCGCCAATCGTTCTCCGGCGGGGATCATCAGGCTGCAATGGAACGGAGCACTGACCGGCAGCGGCAACGCGCGCTTGGCACCATTCTCTTTTGCAAGGTTCATGGCACGGTCGACAGCTTCAGTGTTTCCTGCTATGACCACCTGACCGGCACTGTTGAAATTTGCCGGTGAAACCACCTGCCCCTGGGCGGCATCCTGACAAACCCTTTCCAGGGTTTCCTGATCAAGGCCCAGGATTGCTGCCATGGCGCCTGTGCCTACCGGAACGGCCTCTTGCATGAAGGTTCCGCGCTGCCGAACGATTCGGACTGCATCGGCAAAGTTCAGGGCACCGGCACAGACCAGGGCACTGTATTCACCGAGAGAATGACCCGCGGCACAATTCGGTGCAATTCCGGTCTCGGTTTCCAGAACACGCAGTGCGGCAATACTGGTTGTGAGTATTGCCGGTTGCGTATTGGCTGTCAACTTCAGATCTTCTTCCGGGCCGTTGAAACAGAGAGAAGCCAGGTCAACACCCAACGCATCGTTCGCCTCTTCAAAAACCTGCCGGGCAACCGGAAAGTTCTCGGCGAGGTCTTTCCCCATTCCGGCATGTTGTGAGCCTTGTCCGGGAAACAAAAAAGCGATCATATCAGCTCAATCTCCTGACCTACCAGCGCAGACAGGTCGCAGCCCAGGTAAAACCGCCACCGAAGGCATTCAGCACAAGGAGGTCATTCTCTTTCAGTTTGCCAGCCCGATTGGCTTCATCAAGGGCCAGAGGAATCGTCGCCGCCGAGGTGTTGCCGAATCGATCAACATTGATATAGACTTTCTCTGCCGGCAACTTCATGCGTTTGGCGGTTGCTTCGAGAATCCTGATATTGGCCTGGTGCGGGATCAGAAGATCAATATCGTCGATCGTCATGCCATTGGCCTCAACTGCTTCCTGGGCAACCTCAGCCAGCATCTTCACCGCGACCTTGAAAACCTCATTACCCTGCATCTTCAGGAAATAACCACGATCACGGATGATCTCCTCGGTCGGAGTGATCGCAGTACCGAATCCCGGTTGATAGAGCAATTCCAGATAGGAGCCATCAGCATGAAGATGTGAAGAAAGGATTCCCCGCTCGCCTTCCCGGGCTTCGAGCACCACAGCACCGGCAGCATCGCCGAACAACAGACAGGTGTTGCGGTCATTATAATCAACGATGCGCGAAAGCGTCTCGGCACCGATGACCAGGGCCCGTTTAATCGCTCCCGATTCAATCTGGGCAACGGCATTACTCAGGGCATAGAGAAAACCGCTACAGGCTGCGGAAATATCGTAAGCCCCGCACTGCTTTGCACCGAGTTTGTTCTGAACGATACAGGCTGTTGCCGGCCAGGGATAATCTCCGGTGATCGTCGCGACGACGATCAAATCGATATCTTCAGCAGTAATGCCGGCCATATCAATTGCATTACGGGCCGCGTTTAGACACAAATCCGAGGTATTCTCACCTTCTGCAGCGATGTGTCGCTCCCGAATGCCGGTCCGGGCGACGATCCACTCATCCGTGGTGTCGAGATACTTCTCGAAATCCTTATTGGTCAGAATTTTTTCGGGGACGTAAGATCCGGTACCGGTAATACGTGCTCTAATCACGGTTCTGCTCCTTGCAGTGTGCAGTTAACTGACAGCCTCAGCAGGATCAGCATCATCCTTGATTTCCATGCGAACTTCATCGAGACGTTCGATCATACGTTTCTTTACCTGGCGCTTATCGTAATCATAGGCCATCTTGATGGCATTCTTGATCGCTTTCGGGCTGGAGCTGCCATGACAAATCATCGCGGTGCCCTGGATACCCAGCAGGGGAGCGCCACCATACGTAGCGTAATCGACCTTATTGCGGAAAGCCTTCAGGGAAGGCTTGACCAGCAGGTAACCGATTTTGGAAAAGAGCCTTGAGCTGAACTCCTTGCGTAGCATCAGCCCCATCGCTTCCGCGAGGCCTTCTGAAACTTTCAGCACGACGTTACCGACAAAACCGTCGCAGACAACGACATCAACCTTGCCATTGTAAATATCGCGACCTTCGGTGTAGCCGGCATAATTCAAGGATGTTTCCTTGAGTTTCAGGTTGGCCAGACGCGTCAGCTCATTCCCCTTGGATTCTTCTTCACCGTTTGACAACAATCCAACCCTTGGAGATTTTTTTCCAAACATCTGGGCGCTGAAGACACTTCCCATCAGGGCGAACTGGACGAGATGAATGGGTTTGCAGTCTACATTGCCGCCGACGTCGAGGATAATCGTCTGGTCCTTCAGGTTGGGGACCACCGTTGCAATCGCCGGGCGGTCAATGCCGGGAATACGTTTCAGCACAAACATCCCGGCAGCCATCGTGGCCCCGGAATTGCCGGTACTGACGACCGCACTGGCCTCGCCCTGCTTGACCAGGTCAAACGCAACGCGGATCGATGAATCCTTTTTCTTGCGGACGGCATCAGAGGCCGAGTCTTGCATACCGACGACTTCACTTGCCTGGACGACTCTGACATCGAGGCCCTTGATATCGTGGTTTGCCAACTCCTTCTCAACAAGTTCGGACTGACCAACCAGGACAACTGGAATCTGCCACTTCCGGGCAGCCATGACGGCACCGGTAATTTCATCAGCAGGGGCATTATCTCCCCCCATGACATCAATGGCGACTATGGGACGACTATTCAAAGGAAGCGCCCTTATTCTTCAGTGTTGAGGACTTCCTTGCCCTTGTAGTAACCGCAGGAAGGACAAGCGCGATGAGCCTGCTTGGGTTCCTTGCATTGCGGACAGAGAGAGATACCGGGAGTTTTCAAGCCATCGTGGGAGCGGCGCATATTGCGCTTGGATTTCGAGGTTTTTTTCTTCGGTACTGCCATTTTTAAAAAGTCTCCTTAAATATATCGTTTCATCTGGTCTGATCTATTATGGGCATCATGCCCGTTAACTGGTTATTCTAATCTGAAGTTTTTCAGCGCAGCAAGACCGGCATGGAAAACCGGTGGGTCGCAGGTACATCGTCCACGGTTCAGGTCAATACCGCAGTTCGGGCAGAGCCCCTTGCACGCATCTTCGCAAACAAGCTGTTGCGGAATGGCCATGATAATCTCCTGCTGTATATCTGGTCGCAGGTCGATCTCCGTACCGGAGAATGTTATCAGGCCCAGGTCTTCACTGTGTAATTCCACTTCTTCGGCAACATGTTCTTCGTCACCGGCCAGTTCACTATAACAGAGCAATACTTCAATCTGCAGGTGACTGGTAATCGGTTTCAGGCAGCGCCCGCACGATGAGGTTATCGTCGTCCGCAGATTGCCTGCCACCTCGACGATTTTACCCACCCAGGTTGCGGTCAAGGTGCCGCGGATATTATCCTCGAAAACGACCGTGCCCTGATCAATGAGTTCACGCAAGACTGAAAAGTCAGATGCCTGTTCATCAATCTCAATCTGGCGCGGCCGCCTTTTCAGCTTGTCGATCTGTATAAGCACGACAATTTACCTCATTGCAACACAGGCAGGGCGCCAGTATAGAAACCTCTCGGAAACAGTCAAGATGTTTTCACCCCAGCCTGAAACCAAGTCCCTTCTATTAACGTATTAAAGATAAATTTGCAAGACTTAAGTGCCCCGAAATTACGGTCACTTGCAATCTTTTGTGAGCTGCGGTAGAAGGAGTCAACACTGTTTGGGAAAAGATCCAAGATGACTCATAAAAACCCTCATAAAAGTATCGATGCCCTGCTGAAAATCATGCGCGACCTGAGGGCTCCGGATGGCTGCCCCTGGGATGCGGAACAGACTCCGGAGAGCCTGGCTCCATACATCCTCGAAGAAGCCTGCGAGCTGATAGACGCCATTGAAGAGGGCGACACGGAGCTTATTCTCGACGAGCTTGGTGATCTGCTCCTGCAGGTCGTGTTCCAGGCGCAGATTTTTTCAGAACGCCGTCAGTTTGATTTTTATGATGTATCAGCGTGCATTGCGGAAAAACTTCTGCGGCGCCACCCGCATGTCTTTGCACGTGAGAATCATGATTTTACAGAAACCGAGCTGGACACGCAGTGGGAAACGATCAAACGCTCTGAAGCAACCCACAACAAAAGCTGTCTTGCGGACCATCTGCCAGGCAAACTGCCTGCACTGCAACGTGCGCAGAAACTGATCGCCAGAATGAACAAAGCTGGACGTCAAGAGGAATTGCCGGACTTCCGCGAGATTTCCGAAACAACACAATGGCTCGCAGATCAGGACATGGCGGTTACGATTGATGAAGAAACTCTGGGGCTGCTCCTGCTGCAGATTGTTCGAATATCGCATGATGCGGGTCTGGACGCCGAGTCGGCCTTGCGCAAAACGACGCGAAAATTATTACAACAACTGGACGCAGACTGAGGTCGCCTCTGTATCGATGCTCAACGGATTGTGATGTCCTGAGCATGTCTGACAGCTACCGATAATTAAAAAAATGAAGTGTTTCGGGCATCTGCAAACCTTGTCCACAAAAAGTGTGGACAAGGTGTTGAAAACTATGTGTACAAGCCAAACCTAAAACCGCTTTATGACCACTTCAGCTATATGCCCAAAAAATAAGCACATTTTTTATCCTTATAAATCAGATAGTTACCAAATAATTTAAATGGCAACTATATATGATGTTTATTAGCAATGCTTTCATTGACCAAAACCCATTAGGCGAGGACACATGTTCATAAAACTCCTGATAATCTTTGTTTTTGTACCAGTCATGGAGCTTTACATACTGATCGAAGCCGGCCGCATGATCGGCATTGGCGCGACGGTTGGCCTGATCATGTTAACCGGAGTAGCCGGGGCATGGCTTGCTCGCAGTCAGGGGTTGGAGATCTTGAGAAGAATTCAGCAGGAGACCGCTAACGGCCAGATGCCAGCACAAACCCTGATCGACGGAGCATTGATCCTGGTCGGCGGGTTACTGCTGTTGACCCCGGGCTTTTTCACGGATGCTCTTGGCTTCAGCTTTCTGGTTCCGATTACTCGTGAGTTGTGGCGAAAGGGTCTGAGTGCGTGGCTGGAGAAACAGGTCCGGCAAGGCTCTGTGACGATCTATCGAATCTAGGCGACTATGCTGGCAGGTGGAGTTTCTTTGAAACTTGGGCAACAGGTGGTTCATCTGTTGCCCTTTATCATTGTACTCTGGAATTCCCTCACATGTGATTGACAAAGGAAAGGCGAAAGTAAGCTAGCTGAATTACAAGGAGAGGCCTCAAGGCCTCGGATCCTGCGGGGACGTAGACTTAGTCACCTAATGATTCTTGACCCAGAATGCAAGTGCAGCTTTCTGCTTCTCTTGGACAAAGAATAAGGCGCACGGGGGACGCAACCCGCAGGTTTGAGTCTCTTAAGAACAAGCAATGAGGGCAACAGATGAACCATCTGTTGCCCTCTCTATCATGACATCTGGCTAACTTTGTCAGCAGCCTAAAGAAGCCGTAATCGACTCCTTTTCATCTCTTTACGACGCAACAGGCAGGGTCAATCGCTCTTCCCGCCTTCAGTGTTAACTCTCGCCAGCAGTTGATTGCTCCGATCCAGAAAGCGCGACATGCGATCCTGGTCGAAGGCTTTGCACGTCAACATGGCCAGGTCATATACCTGGGCGATCAACAGCTCCACATCTTCCGCCTGCTGTTTCGCATGCAGATCGAGAATGTTCTGCACAACCGGACAGGAGGCGTTGATCAAAAGAGACGGGCCCTTATCAGAAAGAGCGATATCCCTGCCCAGGGTGCGCGTCATCTCCTGAAAGCGCCGATCCTGCTCGGAAAATAGAGCCATCGCTGGCACCGATTCATCCTTGAGGCGTTCAACGCGGATTTCGAGCGAATCATCCTGAAGATTCTGTTTGAACAACTCGGCGATACGTTCGTCACGGGTCTTGCCGTCCTCACCGTCAACCAGGTCAGCGGCCTTGTCCTGCTGAATCAGGTTCTCCGTTACATCGGCATCGACCCGGGCAAACTTGACTTCTGTATTTTTCATCTCCAGAAACTGGATAAAATGTGAATCGATCTGGGCATCCAGGACCAGTACGTTCAAGCCCTGGGCTTTGAACAGCTTGAGATAGGTCGATTGGGCAACTTCATCGTTGGTGTAATAAACTGTCGTGGCCTTTGCCGCGGAGCTGCTCTCGAGGTACTCCGGGAGGGTCGTCCACTCATCAGAATCACTCAAGGCGAACAGCATATGGTCCTTGAGCTTTTCGTAGAACTTGTCATCCCTCATCATGCCAAACTTGACGAACGTGTGGATATCCTGCCAGACGGTTGAAAAAGCTTTTCGGTCGTCCTTGTCCAGCTCGACCAGTTTCCCGGCTATACGGCTGGAGATGACGTCACGGATCTTGCGTACCTGCGGCTCATTCTGCAGATAACTGCGGGACACGTTCAATGGCAGATCCGGAGCATCGAGACAGCCTTGCAGAGGCATCAGAAACTCCGGAATCAATTCCGGGCAGTTATCGCTGACAAAGACCTGGTTACAGAAGAGTTTGATGTGGCTTTTGGTCACATCGAATTCATTGGTCAGCCTGGGAAAATAGAGAATCCCCTTGAGATTGAATGGAAAGTCAATATTCAGGTGGATCCAGAACAGAGGCTCATCGGAAAACGGATAAAGCTTGCGATAGAAATCCCTGTAATCCTCTTCGGCAAGTTCCGAAGCCATGCGTGTCCATAAGGGGTTCTGATCATTGACCACATCACCTTCAAGGTGAATGGCGACCGGGAGAAAGTTGCAATACCGGGTCAGGACTTCCCGAACACGTGCAGGATCAAGGAATTCCAACTCATCTTTTTCAAGATGCAGGACAACTTCCGTCCCCCGTTCACTCTTTTCGATCTCGGCTAGCTCGTAACTCGTTGAACCATCACATGTCCAGTGAACCCCGGTGGAGTCCGCCTGGTAACTGAGAGTCCGTATTTCAACTTTTGCGGCGACCATGAACGAAGAATAAAAGCCAAGGCCAAAATGACCTATGATCTGGTTTTTGTCTTCAAGTTCTTTGAATTTCTGCACAAACTCCTCTGCCGAGGAGAAAGCGATCTGGTTGATGTAACGGCGCACCTCATCCGCCGTCATGCCGATTCCGTTATCCTTGATCGTCAGAGTCTTGTCTTCCTTGTTCAGATAGACGTCAACCCGATACTCGTCAGACTGCTGCAGGCCCTCCGTGAGGTTGACATGCTGCATTTTATGAATCGCGTCAACGGCATTGGAGACGAGTTCACGCAGAAAGATCTCTTTTTCGCTATAAAGCCACTTCTTGATGATCGGAAAGATATTTTCCGTGTGGATGGAGATACTACCCTGTTCTGTTTTTTTCTTGGCTGACATGAAAAACCTCCCGGAGACTTAATTACCCGGGAGGAAGATAGTTACGATGAGGAGGAATGTCAAGTGCGCCGGGTAACTGACTCAAGCGCCATAGACGACATCGTGGGTCTCGAGGGGACCGTCCTGCTTCCACAAACGGATCAGCTTGCGGTATGAATCCACATTGAGGTTCAATTCCGGTTCATTATGATGCATCGCGACCGTTGCATCATAATGCCGCACCCCCCAACCGAGACAGAAGACGCATATCAGCATGGGGAGGGCAACCCTGGCGACAAAATAAAGAGAATGCCCCAAGGTGCGGCCCCACAAACGACGCAAATTGGCCAGCACGCCATCCTGCCTTCCGGAAAGGACCATATACAGAGACGTGGCGGCAACATAAAGCGCGAACAACCCAAACACTATGTGTGCATTCATGACGCCTACCTCCGCAGTGTCACAAAAAACTCCCTAACACCCTTATTATTATATGTAAATCTTCCGAAATGGCAAGACAATATAAAACGACGTTTTAAGAGAAACAGTTTCCTGGCCTGCTATTCACCAACAATCTTGACCAAAACACGTTTACGGCGGCGACCATCAAATTCGCCATAAAAAACCTGCTCCCATGGCCCGAAATCAAGTTCGCCGGCGGTCACGGCAATCACCACCTCGCGCCCCATGATGGTTCGTTTCAGGTGTCCGTCACCATTATCCTCACCGGTGTTGTTGTGCTGGTAGAGAGACAATGGCTCATGCGGCGCCAACTGCTCAAGCCAGTTTTCGAAATCCTGATGCAACCCCCGTTCATCGTCATTAATAAACACAGATGCGGTGATATGCATGGCATTGCATAGCAGGAGACCTTCCTGGATACCACTTTCACTCAGGCAGGACTCGACCTGGGGGGTGATGTTCAGGAATCCACGGCGGTTGGGGATTTCGAACCACAGTTCTTTGCGATAAGACCTCATAATCACTCCCTTGACTCAGGTCAATGAATCAACTGGATATTGTTTGTACAAAAGAGACCGTGATAGAATGTGCGAACTGACGATGCTGCCGACAGCCTGGACAGTTCGTCTCACTCCATCGGGGTCACTTGATGATTCACTACACGTTCATAGTATGTTGCAGAACGTCATTGCTCACCTTGATTTTCATCCTTCTCTTTTTCGGTCTTGCCGTGCCGATTCAGGCAGACTCTTCGATGGTCGACCTCGAAGAAATCCCGTCAATCAGGCCGGAGACGACAAACGGATTGCAGGCCTTTTTCCAGGCCCTCGACTATAACTGGGCGGAACTGGAAGAAGGTGTCCCGCCGTTAATGCTCGAGAACATTCCGGACGACATCAACCGGACAGCTAGCGCCAGAGCCAAGAAACACGCGTTTTTCATGGGCTTGCTGCCAATGATCCTTTTAGCCAATCAGGAGATCGAGAAAGAGCGTGAAGATGTTCAGCATATTTTATCCAGGCATAGTTCAAGAAAGATACAGGACGGAGACCTCGAACGGCTGGATGAAATTCTCAGGCGTTACGGCCTGCTTGGGCACCCATTTACCGACCACCGGGTCCGGTCCCGATTAATGCGCAGAGTCGATATCATCCCTCCTTCACTGGTTTTGGCCCAGGCAGCCAACGAATCCGCCTGGGGGAGTTCCCGGTTTGCCCAGATGGGTAACAACCTGTTCGGCGAATGGACCTACAAGCCCGGCACCGGGCTCGTCCCCGCCGGGCGCCCTGAAGGGGCGACTTACGAGGTTCGCAAATTTTCGAGTATATATGAATCGATCCGCAGTTACATGAACAACCTCAATCGCAACGGGGCCTATCGCAAGTTGCGTCAGATACGGGAGAAGTTGCGAGAATCGAATCAACCGGTAACCGGCATGGCGCTGGCCAGAGGGCTGGCAAAATATTCGCAGCGCGGCGATGAGTATATCAGTGAAATCCAGGCCATGATTCGCCAGAACCAACTTATGCGGGTCAACGATGCCTCGCTGCGTCTGCCTGAGACGGACACCCACACGATCATCGGCACATCAGGCTCCGGCCTTTTCTCGTCACGCAGCAGAATGATCGGGCACCGCTCACCGGCGCGGCAAGACCCATAACTGACTGAACCAGTACCACGTACCGTCGCCATCCTTGGCGGTAATCGTATATTTACTGCGTCGCCCGACGAGCTTTTTGCTCGCCTGAATCTCGAAGAGACGGTCCTCGCCTGGCACCATCTCCACCCTGCATTCTGACTGCCCGGGCACGAAGCAACGCAGGGCCCCACTGTCAAACGCTCCTTCTTCAAGAGAGAAAACCAGTTTCGGCGGATTCTCATCCTCAAGCACAGTCGTTTCAGGAGAGACGACCTTGACTGGCAGGTGTTTCATGAAAAGCTTGTCCTGAAAATCATCGGGATTTGCATAAACTCCTCCCATCGGAAAGCGCGGCAGACGAAAAAAATCCTGGTCCGGCGTCAATACGCCGGATTGCTGACCAAAGGCGGCATCGAAACCGGCTTGTCTGACCAGTTCGGCAAGTCCCGGAGAAAACTCACCATAAGGATAGGCGAACAACCGCGGCCTGAAGCCCAGGTTCCTCTCAAAAGCCTGCTGAGCGCGGTCTAACTCTCCCAGAACCCTGCCCTCCCAATTCTGATCGTTTTGCTGGTCAAGTAAAAAAGCATGACTGGCGGTGTGGTTGCCTATTTCCACCCCCTCGTTGCGTAAAGTCTTCAGTTCCTGCCAGTCGAGGTGCTCCCCTCCCCCCACCGTATCCGTACTGACGAAAAGAGTCGCCGGGAAGCCAAAGCTCTTCAGGAGTGGCCAGCCACTGGTGAGGAAGGAACGGTAAGCATCGTCTACGGTGATTGCCGCACAGCGTTCTGGCAAGCTCTCACCGTGCTTTATTTTGTCAAGGATCTGGCCGAGAGTGAGGACGGTAAAGTCCTGCTGAATGCAATATCTCGAGATGTGATTGAAATTCGCGGCTGGAAATATTGGTCGAGGGATATCGTGAATCGTCGAAACGGTGGTAAATAAAAACGTTTGCCTGTCCTGCAAAGACAACCTGCTGGGACATGAGCAGCAGAAGGAATCCGAAGAACAGTGACCTGAAGAGAGAATTAAGCCTGGCTCTTGCCGCTTCTTTGCCTGACCTTGGAGCGAAGGTAACGACGGATACTGTTACGGGCCCGCGGTGTAACGGCCCATTCCAGCCATTTGGGCAGGACCGACGGCTGGTCTGCAATTTCAACATCGATTTGATCTCCATCCATAAGGCGTGCCTTGAGTTGACGGGTTTTGCCGTTGATGCGCACCCGAACCGCGTGCAGCCCGAGCTGCTCGTGGATATTGAACGCAAAGTCCAGAGCGCTGCACCCCTCGGGCAAGGTACGTACTTCTCCCTGGGGCGTATAAACCTGGATTGATGCTGAGGCGAGGCGCAGACTGTCCATGTCAAAGGCCGACTCACCCTCGATCAGCGACTGCATCAACTCCTCAAAATTTTTGCTGCGAAATTCAAAGCCGGGGGCCAACACGCCGGAATCGTTGAAACGCGCCAGCTTGCGCGTTGTAATTTCGATACGCAAGCGGGCCTCTCCGGCCTGGACGCTGGTTTTCAGGGCCTGATAGCCATACTGCGAAGGCATGTTCAGGTGATCGCGCAGTTTGCCTGGAATCGGTGGGTAGAGGCGATGTAACAACCCCAGGGTGTGGTAGGCATCCATAAAGCTGTCCACCAGGACATCCAGGGTATAAAGGGCCGGTAGCCCGCGGGCGGTCGATCTGGCCGCGATGATGGAGAACGGTCGCCAACGGTCCCTGACCAATGCGTCGATTTTGTGGTGCTCAAGAATATTATGGATCTCTGAACGAATCAGCCCGAGGGTCGACTCGTAACTTTTACGAAGTTCAGCGACGGCGGCCGAGTAACGCTTGGCACGGGTGGGATAAAGGATCGTCAGAGACAGTGCATCCAGCTCGGTTGCAACGCGACCCATGCCCAGATGTCTGGCGAGAGGGACGTAGATCGTCCTGGTCTCCTCTGCAATCAGTCTCTGTTTTTCAGGGTTCAGGGCTTGTATGGTCTGCAGGTTGTCAAATCGATCCCAGAACTTCAGGCAAAGCACCCGGACGTCGCGGACGGCAAGCAGGACCTGTTTGCGGTACGTCTGTTGCTTGAGCACACTGCGGCTGAGCAGGTCGTCATCAACCTTGGTCAGACCATCAACCAGCAGGCTGGTCTCTTCGCCGAACATCGCGCTGACGTCCTCGAGAGTTATCGGCGTATCTTCGACGACATCGTGCAGAATGGCGGCGTTTACCGAGGCAAAATCCATCCAGTGTCGGGCGGCCAGATGGGCAACGCGCAGGGGGTGAAAGAAATAAGGTTCCCCCGACTTGCGCAGCTGGTGACGGTGGGCTTTCTGTGCGAGGCTGATCGCCTTCTGCAGATTATCGATCGATTCATCGAGGACAGGCTCACTGAGACTGCCGCCATAATGCGTCACCAACAGCTCCATGATTTCATTAATCAGGCGCAGTTGACGCTTATCGTCGTAGTTTTCCGGAGCTTCAGGCTCGGCTATTGGATGATGGATCGTCTCCATTCAGCAAGCTTCCAGGTTAGAGATATAACCGATATTAAGACAGAAATTACTGCGTCGCAAGCCTGTTGCATGTCCATCGATAAAAATCTGACCGGGCCCTTTAACCGGGAGGCCAGGACATGTCACGGCCGCCCAGCAGATGAAAGTGAATATGCCACACGGTCTGACCGCCAGCCTCGTTGGTATTATTGACAATCCGGAAACCGTCTTCGGAAAAACCGAGGTCATGGGCCAGTTTCCCGGCCACCTGGAAGACGTGCCCAATCAGTTCATTGTCAGCGGTCGTCAGATCCAGAGTCGTGCGGATATGTTTCCTTGGCACGACCAGAAGGTGATTTGGAGCCTGGGGGTTGATATCTTCGATAGCAACGACCCGATCATCCTGATAAACAATCTTTCCCGGGATATCCCCGGCTATTATTTTACAAAAGATGCAATTGTCCGGCATGCTCTCCTCCTTCTTCACTTGTGCGCGTGTCACCAGCGCCCCCGCCGTCCAACGGGACGACATGCCATCGTTCACGCGCGGCACGTTTTCCTAGTTCCAGATTATGACTAAAGAGGACCAATTGTCCATCAGCTGATGCCAGATCAACCATGTTCAGTGCCGTCGCCAGACGTCTCTGGTCAAGGTGCACAAAGGGATCATCAAGCATCAGTGGCAGTGTCCGGCCATCATCACGGATCTTTGTCAAGGCGGTACGCAAGGCCAGGTAAAGGGCGTCGACAGTACCCTTGCTGAAGCTTTCGGCCGGCATCCAGCGACGCTTGTCAACCAGGACCGAAGGGGCCATGTTCTCATCGAGCCTGATCTCAGCATATCGCCCTGCCGTGATCTTGGCAAACAGCTTGCCGGCTTCATGATTGAGGCGAAGAAGATGCGAGCGGCTGAATTCATCAACCGCACCCGCCAGCAGGTTGATCGCCTTGCGCAGCAAAGTGATGCGTGATTCAAGCTCATGCTTGCGCTTCTGCAATGCCGTGTGATTGCCACCGGTTCCGGCTGCTTGCGAGGATGCCGAATTCTCAAGCTGTCTACTCAGCTCCTGCAGGCGGCCTTCTTTGCGGTTTATTTCTGCTGCAAATTCTGCCAGCCGGGCTTCCATCTCCTGCAGTTCTCCGGCAGGGCCGTCCTCTTCAACAGAGCCTGCAGCTTCGATTTGTTCCGGGGGCCGGGCTTCAACGGGTAGTTCAACATCGTCAACCGGCTGCTCGGCAACAGGCCGGGCCCAGTAACTTTCGAGCAGTTCGCGGTTTGAAGACACCAGCTTCTGCAGCCGGACCAGGTCTATCGGTGAAGATGGCAGGCCGAGAGCTTCGCAACGTTCAGTGAGTTCAGCCTGGCGTTGCTGTATGGCACTTTTTTTCTGGTCCAGCCTGCCACGTTCTGTTTTGCACTCTGCGCGTGCCTTCCTGTTCAGTCTAAAGCGCCAGCCGCACCAGCCTGAGAACAATCCCACGACCGTGCCGGAAAAGACCGACACCGGCAGCGGATAAAGCTGCCGCCACCATGCTGCGCCGGTCACCAGCGCAAGCAGCACGGAGACCGACAGCAGTGCCGTCCAGGGCACTGCCGGGATCTGTTTTTCACGCTTCCCGAGTGCAGCGTAAGGCTGTTGCAGCGAACTCATCTCCTGCCTGATCTCTGCAGCTTCAGCCAGAAGCTCAACAAGGTTGCTCGGCGGGTCCTCGGGCAAACCGGCGGCGGCCAGCTGCTTGCAGATGTCGTCTGGACCTTCAGGTCCGGCAGCCAGCGGCACTTCGACAACGGTTTGTGGGTTGATCTCCGCGATTGTCGTTTGCCGGCTGCGGACATGTTCGACATAGCGCAGGCCTTTTTCATATTCGAGACGATCATTGATCAGTTCGGCAGACAATGCTTCGATCTGCCCGTTATTTTCGATCGAATCGTCTATTTCTACGAAAACCGGCACAGTACCAGCTGGCCCGTGGTTTTCAATTTCCCGGCAGACGTCTTCATATTCACGATCACGCTGCTTGTCCCGGCCCCAGGGGTTGCTGCGGGTCAGGCTGAAGTGTTCATCCAGCAAGCTGTCAAGAATATCGGCATAGTCCACTTCAGCAGTGCCGCTGACCAGGGTACGGAGCTTCTGTGCCAGCTCATCGCCGGTCCATTCCTGGGGTTGATGACCGAAGAAATATGTCGCACGAAAGAGTTTCTCATCGGCGACACCCAGCAAAGATTCTAACAGCTCGCGGTATTCACGGCAGGATGAGCTACGCCCACGCAGAGGGGCTTTACCGGAGAATTGTGACAAAGGCTGGTAAAGATCGTCACGTTCGACCAGCTCAACTTCATCAGTGACCAGGTTGCGTTTAACCTGTATCGTCCTCCCGCCACCCTCGAAAAAAAGTGACGCCGAGCAGGCGTTGCGACCCCAAGGCTTGTATCTTTCCAGGCGATCCGTACCAAACAGTACTGCCGGGACAGCTTCTGCAATCGTCGATTTACCCGTTTCATTGGGTCCAATCACGAGATTCATGCCGCGCCGGAACTCGATGGTCTGGCCGTGAAACTTGCCGAAGCTCTCCATTTCGATACTGCGCAGGATCATGAGGCGTCTCCCTGAATCGCCTGGAAACGGGAAAGGAGAAGTTGCAGGGCCTGTTCGAGAAGTTTCATCTCGTCGCTGTCTGCGCCTTCAGCCTGCTCCAGTACCATGCGGACCAGAACACCACGCACACTTTCCTCACTGGCCAAGGACTTGATCTGGTTGCTTCCCAACAATCCTGTCATAAGATTTCCTTATCAGAGAATTACGGACAGTAACAAGCATTCCGGCAACCGGCTGCCGAATTGGTCACTGCAGACAGCAACCGCACGACATTGACAGTCTTTTCGGTAGAGATCCCCGCCGTGACACACAGAGGCCGGCAGGACGGAACTTTGTAGATCTCAACAGTCTCCCCGGTCCTTCCAGATATGATCCCGGCGATAGTCCCACCAGCTCGGATCAGCATTGGCAGACAGGCTCTCGCCAACCAGGATCAGGGTCAATGCCGGTCTGGGATTCGGAGTTTCGATGTTAAAATAATCCCTGTGGCCGATTCTGTCCACTATCGTATCGAGGGTCGCCATAACCAGTTCCTCTTCCGGCAGACCGACCTTGTGGGCCAGAGCGATCGGCACATCTTTACCATAACCCGTTCGCAGTTGCGCAACCAACTCGGCCAGTGGCAGGTTGTTCATATAAATCAGCAGGGTCACTCCCGGGGCAGCGAAGTCTCCCATGGTCGGTGCATCGGGGCCATCACCAAGTGTCCGTGGCGAGGCCAGGATGGCACGGCTACAGACCCCGGGAAGGTCCAGGGTCTTTTTCAGTAGTGCCGATGCGGCGTTCGCCGTGCCGACACCCGGGACAACTTCTGCGCGTTCACCCAACGCATCGACAAGGGCCTGAAACGGAGAGTAAAATGCCAGGTCACCCGGCACCAGAAAAGCGACGGAAGCCTTTTCCAGCTGGCCGCTGATCATCTTCATCAGATCAGCAAAATAATATTCAAAGGGGATAAACAGCTCCTTGCCGTCAAGGAGTTCGGCAAAGGGTTCGCCGTATAGCGGTGGCACATAGACAAACGGACAATCTCGAAGGATGCGCTCGGCACGTAGCGTCAAGAGTTCCGGATCGCCAGGGCCGGCGCCGAGGAAGTAAACCCTGTGCTCTTTCATGACCTCCCCGTGCGCAGATGAATCAGGAATTCCCGGTTGCCTTTCGTCCCGAGGATCGGGCTCTCACACAGCTGCATCACCTGGCAGCCGGCCTGCGCTGCAACCAGCTTGATCTTTTCAATAACCTGGGCATGCTGATCGGGATCGCGAACCACCCCACCTTTACCAACTTGCCCTTTACCAACTTCGAACTGGGGCTTGATCAGGGCAATAATGTCACTGCCAGGCTTGATCAGCGCAGTTGTCGACGGCAAGACCTTCTCGAGAGAAATGAACGAGGCATCGATCACGGCGAGGTCCGGAATCTCGTCCAGCTGGTCCGGGGTCAGATGCCTGATATTGGTGCGTTCGAGATTAATGACCCGTTGATCATCCCGCAGCGTCCAGGCGAGTTGACCGTAACCGACGTCAACGGCAAAGACCTTCCTGGCACCCTCCTGCAACAGGCAATCGGTAAAACCACCGGTCGAGGCTCCCACATCAAGTGCCGTTCGACCTGCGGCAGTCACCTGGAAAGCCTCGAGAGCCCTGGCAAGCTTCAGCCCGCCGCGTGAGACATAGGGGATGTCCTCACCCTTGAGTCGGATAGACGCTTCCTGGTCGACCTGGGTTCCGGCCTTGTCGACTGGCTGATCATCGACCAGAACGCGGCCGGCCATGATCAGAGCCCTGGCCCGCTCACGTGAACCGGCCAACTGTCGCTGCACCATCAACTTGTC
Source organism: uncultured delta proteobacterium (assembly GCA_963723355.1). GTDB lineage: Bacteria > Desulfobacterota > Desulfuromonadia > Desulfuromonadales > BM103 > JAFDBW01. The sequence goes on along the minus strand of CAVRQQ010000002.1, from coordinate 130,003 downwards.
GATTCTTTCCCTGCCAGTCATAGCAAAACCGTCAATCAGGTAGGCTAAAAGGTTGCCAGAAGCCTTTCTCTTGCCGTGGCACCGTTGAAGTCCATGCAGCTCTGTAGAAAATCTGCAAAGTTACGAGTCAACCAGTCGAGTTGTTCAATAAGAGCATGACCGGCCGGGACCAGGTGCAGCATCGCCTGGTGAGACCGGGCAAACTCCAGGACTTTGTCGAAGGGGACAATATCGTCTCCCCAACCGTGGACCACGGACAATTGCCGTGCGTGAGGCTCCGGCTCCGGTTCCGCGTAGCCAGGCATGCCAAAAGCTGGTGCCATAAGGAACAAGCCGACAGGCTGGACAAGCCGAGAGGCCACGGTCACCACGTAGCCTCCCATACTGGAGCCGACCAAAACTACCTGGCCGTCGATAGTCCGGGTTTCCTTGATCAACCGGGATACTCGCAAATCGGGGTCGCAGGTATCGCTGTCATCCCGGCTGACGACCCGGCAACCCAATGTTTCGGCGACCTTGGCCATGGCCCTGATTTTTATTCCCCAGGGTCCGCTTTCACGGCCATGAGCAAAAAACACGGTTAAATTCGGCATCCGTTTCTCCCGACAAAAATGATTGCAAACTATATCATGATTCGACGTGCAATCCCACACTACAGGGAAATATTTATGTCAATTTTGCACATCAGATAAGGCCTCGGAACGATGGTCCAAGTAAGAGCTTTTCTGGCATCGGGGCAAGGTGGAAAATTATGGTATTGAATCGAGGATCGTACTCAGTTCGACGGCACTGGTGATTGGTGCCCTGCATGAAAATCCCTGGCAAACATAAGCCGCGGCCTGGCCATCAATCATTGTCATGTTCTTTACAAATGGCACCAGTGACAGGTCGAATAGCCGATCGAAAGGAAAACCAGGCGGTTCTCAGCCTGCGCACGTTTGAAGACCGGCTCAGCCCACGGATACCAGTCAACCGGATTGTCAACGTGCTGTAACAGGTACGGGCTTTTCTCGGTTTGTAAATGAGTCATAAAGATTAATGCTTATTATTAACAATCAACAGAAAGATTATGTTCTTACGTGATTTTTAAAGAGAGCCCGAAAGGAGGCCACGGGCCAATAGGGACCTAACCCGTCTGCAGCGATCGCCCCGAGCTGCGCCAGCGCGACATGTGACCTTCCAAAAGCTGAAGATTTTTATAGCCGCGGAATTTAAGCAACATCCTTGCCATCTGCGCTCGCGGACCGTGCTCACAGACAATCACCAAAAGGTCTTCTTTACTGTTGACGACCGCTTCCGCGGCCGCAAGAACCCCGGGCAACGGGGCATGTATCGCCCCGGGGATATGACCTGAGTCATATTCAAAGGCACTCCGGACATCAAGGACGACCGGCGCATCGCCATTGCTCAAATGCCCGTCGAGTTGTTCAGCTGTCATCTTCATCCTTCTCCGGGAAATCTTCAGGACTCTCCAGGCTGACCCGGCCGATAAGACCAGCGCGCAGTTCACGCAACAGCAATTCGGACGCACGCTGCTGATCTACCTGGCCGCCGGCAATCAGGCAGCCACGACTACGACCAATCCGGTCGACAAGCTCAGAGGCACTCTCCGGAGCATCCTGAAACTTGTAGCGAGCAGCCAGCGGTTTCGTGTAATGGGTCATCAGGTAATCGGCGGCATACAGGGCGACATCGACATAATCCATCGCCGCGTCACCAATTGCGCCACTTGCAGCGAGGCGATAAGCGCTTTTCTGATTGCGGATATCAGGCCACAGCAAGCCGGGGGTATCAGCCAGGTGGATACCGTTGCGAAGATCAATCTGCTGGGGACAGGTTGTGATGGCCGGCTTGTCACCGACTCTGGCAATCTTTCTGCCGGCCAGCGTGTTGATCAGGGTCGATTTGCCGACGTTGGGAATGCCGACCACCATCGCCCGCAGGGTTTTACCCGGCACGCCACGGTTTGGCACCATTCTGCGACACAAGTCGGTAATCTGGCCGACGGTAGACCGCTTTGAGGCTTCAATCGGCAGGGCCTTCACGCCCGCGAGCTGATCAAAGTACGCAACCCACGATTTTGTGACGGCAGGATCGGCAAGATCACTCTTGTTCAGGACCTTGATGCACGGCTTGTGCCCGCGCAGTTTCTCCAGCAGGGGGTTGGAACTGGAAACCGGCAGACGCGCATCAAGCACCTCGATGACGATATCGATTTTCGGCATCACCTCGGCAATCTGCCTTTTGGCTTTCGCCATATGTCCCGGGAACCACTCTATGGCCATCAATCAGTATCCTGTCGAAAAAAAAGCGCACCCGTCTGACGACCTGGCAAAGGCCTTTACAACCCAGAGGAATCGGAGCTTTGAGATTAATACGACTTGCGGAAAACCGTCTTATGACATTTCGGACATGGCGGGATTCGCGTCGTTTTTGTCATATGCATTTCTGCTTCACAATTCTTGCAGGTCAGGGTTCCGGAGCTGGTTATTTCCCCGGTCTTGTACTCGAGAGATTTTTCAGACCGTTCTGCCAGCTCCGTCAGGGTTTCCGCGGTACTTGTCAGGATGCGGGAAAAGGCGCTCTGGGCACCGGCCGCAAGACGATGGGGTTCAATGGCCTTTTTCACCGCCTCTGTCGCCTTGCCGGCATTCTCCTTCAGGTCACGTCGGACATACTCACCGAGCCTGTCCGCCTGCTCGCGTGAGAAATCACCGGCCGAAGCAAGCTCCTCTTTGGCTTTTTTCAGCGCTTCATCGAAGGTCTTCTTACCTTCTTCAAGGAGATCTGCAGTACGTGAAGCCAGCTTTTCATAAAGGCCAATCTCTTCATGTCCATTCTTGTTTTCATTCTGGTCGCTCATGACATCTCTCCTGGAAAAATTATTGATGAATGTTACTGTAAATACTACCACAAAAGAGATGCTTTGATTGACAATCAGGCATCATTTTCAGCCCCATGGGCAAAATTATACTGGATGGGTGTCGTACCCGGTGCTGTTGAGATAAAGATTTGAAGAAATGCACAGAAGGTGTAAAAATAATGCGACCGCGTTGGTTCCCCCCTTATAGTACTGGAGGTTAGTATGCAAAAGAGATATATCATGACAGCATTCGGCAAGGACCGGCCGGGGATCGTTGCCGATGTCACGCAGGTCCTCTACGAGAGCGGCTGCAATCTCGAAGACACCAGCATGTCAATGCTGTCGGACGAATTTACCATCAACCTGCTGTTCTCATCCGGCAACCAGAACATCGAGGCGATTCTCGAGAAAGAATGTGCTGCACTCGAAGATCAGAAGAACATCTCGGCTTTCATTCGACCGATAAAATCCAGTCAGCAGAATCCGCAGAAGAAGCTTCCTCTTTGCACGATTCACGTTGAAGGCCTCGACCAGGCTGGTATCGTTTACAAAATCAGCAGATATCTATCGGACAATCGTCTGAACATCGTCGACCTTAAATCTACGGTAAAAACCACACCGGAAAGCGGTACGGCACTGTATATGATGGATATCCACATTCAGCTGCCGGACTCATCTTCAATCAATTCAATTGAGGACGACATGAACGCCGTTGCCGAGGAGATCAATGTCGACATAACGGTTTCCCCCTGACCCGCGGTGCTGTGAATAGCGGCGCACAGAAAAGTCCGTCGGATCAATTCCGGAAGCGGACAACATGATTTTTTTTGTTAGAATGCATTATATCCATACAGATAAAGCCGTGCCATATAGATAAAGTCGTGAGGTGATGCCATGCACCGGGACAACGTTCTCAATGTGCTGCAGCAAACGGAGGAAAAGCGTCGCCGTTTTCTCGAGGCATGGAAGCACGGTGTCGAATACCTCGGGCCGAAGTTCTTTGGCCCCGGCTCGCCTGAAACAGCCCGGAGCAAAGATGAACTCAAACCCTTGCCGGATGTGGTTGACGCCGAATTCGCCGAAGAAAGTGAAGGAGAGGAAGAATTCCTGGCTGCCATGGTGAGCTTCTACGACCCGGCATGGGGAGAGGAACTCGCCGCACGTATCGAGTGTCACAAGTCTCTGAGCGGTCTCACTCTGGACCTCGATCATGAATGTACCGAGATCATCTGTGAACTCCTGCTGAATCACGAAGGCTGGTAAACTACCTGTCGACTTTCCTACCGAACGTCAGATAAGTCCAAAAAGATTAATCTCCTGCCATCTCTGTAACAATGACAAAACAACCGGTTATAAAAAAATCATTTCGGGAGAGAAAATAAGTGCTCTAAAAAAGATGAAAGTTATTGAATCTTAGGGTATAATCATGACAAGCAACGTTGCTGACAACGTCCACCCCTCACAAGGAGGTCGCGCCTATCGATAAAAAGCCTGATCATTGCGAAGATTTTCAAACAGACCGGCATCAAGTGCCGGATTAACCCGTGATTAGGGTAAGAAGATAGGTAAAAAAAAGGCCTGCGCACAAAGTGGCAGGCCTTTCACTGTAAACCGCTTAGGATGACGTTTTTAAGTGCGGCCCTCTTCAATAATGACTTGATATCAACCAATGATTAACTGGCCGAATATTTAGCACGCCGCTCTTGCAGAATTTTGGCATGCCGGCTTTCCTCACCGGCCAACCAGGCGAAGGCTTCCCTGCCGTCGTCCGACTGGGCAAGGCTGCTGGCTTTTTCAAAGTATTCGGCAAACTTTACTTCTGCCTCTATGGCCATATCGAGCGCCTGGAGGTCGGCATTTTCAGTCTTCAGAACCGCTTCCAGACGTTCCGCATCGGGGAATATCTTGTCATCGGCGAAACGGTTGAGATATTGCAGGAACTCTTCTTCGCAATCGGCAAAGGAGCCATCCTGGTATTTCGACTCCAACTGGTTCAAACGTCTCAGGTGCTCGACTTCGTCCTGGGCAAGCCAGGTGAAGAGGTCTTTCAATGCCGGGTCCGAGGCGCGTTCAGACATGGTGGAATAAAAACGATGACCATTCTTCTCAACTTCCTTCGCCGCCCTGATGACCTCAAAACCGCTGAAGTGCTTGATACCACTCATAAAATAATCCTTTCTTTCAAGTAAAGGTTCTTGTAACCCAGGTCATCCGAACTGTCAATTGCCAAACAGGTTTTTCAAAGAATCCTGCAACAGCTTGTTCGTCGGATTGTCGACAGGTGCGTCTTCCTTACCGGTCTGTTCCTGGGTCTCATTCGGTGCAGCCGGTTCCGAGGTCTTGAACAATTGGTCGAGATGACGGCCCAATTCCTTGCCAAGTACTTCCGACGCCTGCTTTTGGATCCCCTTCGGGTCCAGGCCGAACTTCGGCGAAGCATAACTGCCGGAGACAAGCAACGGGACCTGGCTCCAGCCATCCTTGTCTGTAAGATACCTTGTCACCTTTCCGCCTGAATCAAGTCGAGCTGCAAGTTGTGGGCTCAAACGGGTATCCATCGACAGGTTCATGGTGCCGTCCAGACCGATCGATCCCTTGGGGAAGAGCTTTAGCTCGTCACTGAGGAGACTGCTGTCGATGTGCAATTTACCATCGATGATTTTGATATCGCCCTGGAAATTTTTAAAGCGGATTTCATCCTTATTTGCAAGTTGCAGGAAGGAGGCGAAGCCTTTGACCAGCCCCGGGCTGACCACGCGACCGTCGGCAACCAGCAGATCACCCTGTCCGTTGAGTTGCTTGCTCATGGTCTGCCACCGGGTGCCGCGTCCCTTGATGCTAAAGTCCAGGTCCATGGCGCCGAGCAGAGCACCGGCAGCTTTGGGGATAAACGCTGTCAACAGGGGGTCGGCCTGGATCGTCTTGATAGCGAGGTCAGCGTTATAGGTCAGTCCTTTTGTACCAAGATTCACCTGTGCCGTGTTGGAGAACGAGCCTCCTGCCAGGTTACCGTCCATCTGGCTGATTGTCAGGACATTGTCCTTTAATTGGTATCTGGCAATAAAATTATCGATCGACAAGCCTTTATAGAGGGTCCTGCCGATGCTGATTTTACCGCTGGCCTGAAGCGGAATGTCAAAGGGACCGATTTCTTCGTCCTTGGCCACTGATGGCTGTCCTTTGCCGACAGCAACAGCTGCCCCGGCTCCCCCGCCCGCCCTCAGCAAGGGATCGAGCTGGAAATTTTCCGAGGTGGCATCAGCCCTGGCGATAATCGTCTTGCCAAACAGGTTGCTGGCGCTCATGGCAATACTGGCCCGGTTCTCACCCAAGCGCATTTCCAGTCCTTCGGAAACCAGCTGGTCATCAGCAAACTTGAGCAGTCCGAAAATCGCCGGACGCTGACCATTTGCCGTCACCTGGACATCGTCCAGGGTGATAACAGCCTTGCGGAGCAGCTTGAGCGGATTATCCAGGCCTCCTGCCAGCTGTGCATCGACCTTGACGATCCCGGAAGGATCCAGATCCTTGCCCCCCGAGACCAGTCCGGGAGGCAAGCTTTTCATTGCCTGTTTCAGCTCGAGGCCCGGCACAGTCAGTTGTAATGCAAGGCCAGGTTTCGCGAAAAGGTTATCGATCTTGCCGGACAGTTCAGCGACCAGGCCGTTGTAATCAACATGCCCGCGACGCAGATTCAAAACCCCGGATTTCAAGCCAACGGACAGATCATAAGCAACTTCAATTTCGGCATTTTTCAGGGGTGCATCAGGCAGAGCATCGAGGATCAAGTCAAGTTCTGTTAATTTCAAGGTTCCGTCCGCAGAGATATCTTCAAGGCCCCCCGAGATGTTTGCTTTGAGATTGACCTTCAGTCCTTCCAGCTTGCCCGGAACAGCATCGTTGAAATATGGCCTGAATGTCAGGGCATCAAAGTCTACGACCTTGACCTTGAAATCTCCCACGGGGCCGATGAGACTGACGGAGCCATCAACCTCGAAACGCGCCTGATCGATCCTGCCTTTGAGCGTAACGGGCACAGAGCCGGCCAGAGTAATGCCTTTTGCGGCAACTTGCAGATCGCTGATTTCGACAGTATGTGGAGTTTTCCCTTTGAGCATATGGTCGATAAGAACCAGGCTGCCATCCTCGATACTGACTTGCGAAACCAACAGGCCGATCGGCGTTGTCTCCGATTCCCCTTGATTACGATCTTTTGCGGCTTTTTTATCACTCCTGCCAACGATGTCATCAAAACTGAATTGGCCATTGGCCATACGAACAACCCGGATTCTGGGAGATTCGACCCTGACCTCGTCAATCACCACTTTCATGGCCAACAGGGGTAAAAGCTGGTACTTGAGACGAACCAGTTTCGTGCCGACGAAAACCTCCTGACCGTCTTTCTCATAAACCTTGAGGTCGTTCAGTTCGATCCCCGAAAACAGGCTGACACTGATATCGCCGAGTTCAACCTTGCGCTGCAATGCGTCCTCGGCAATCGGCAGCACGGTCTGCTTGACACGCTCTGGTGTAATCAGAATCTTGGCCAGCACAACCAGGCAGAGAACAAGCGCCACAACAACTACGGCGACAACAGCGAGTATTTTGGTGAACTTTTTCATTATGTACCTCTAAATGGCAGGGGCCAGACATCAGAAATTGGAGGAAATTTTATCACTTTGATGGCAACGGGTCATCGATCTGGTTGACCAACAGCACCTCACGCCACTGCTCCCTGGTGACCGGCTGCACGGACAGGCGGTTACCCTTTCGCAAAACATCCATCCCAGACAAGACAGGATGCCTGCGGAGATCGTCCCGGGTCAACGGATAAGGAAGGTGACAAAGGTATTGTACATCCACCACAAACCAGATCGGCTTCTCATCGGACGCTTTCGGGTCAAAATGTTTTTCACGTGGGTCCAGGGCGGTCAGGTCGGGATACCCTTCGCGGACAACCCTGGCCAGGCCAACAATTGCCGGCTCTTTGCAGTTGCTGTGATAGAACAGAACCCCATCACCGACCCTGATCTGATCACGCAGAAAGTTGCGCGCCTGGTAGTTGCGCACGCCATCCCAACGGTCTGTACTGTCGGGACATGCTTTCAGATCATCAATCGAGAAACAATCCGGTTCGGATTTCATCAGCCAGTAGTTCATCGTTAACACCAGGAGCTGGAGGCTGGGAGCTGGGGACTGGGGAACATATCGAACACCCAGCCCCCAGTCTCCAGTCCCCAGCAGTTTTTTTTGCAGCTTTTTTGACCTCTGTCAAAGTGAGTGGCCACAGAACAGGATAGGATCGGAACAACTTCACTCATCGAGCCAATTATATCAAATCAACGAGTTGAAGCTGCGATAATTATACATAAACCTGTTAAAGTTGTTGTGATTTGCACATCAGGATCAACAATTACAACCCAACCGAAGGAACGGAGGAAAATTATGTCCATGTTTTGCTACCAATGTGAACAGGCCGCAAAAGGGACCGGTTGCACCGCGATCGGCGTCTGCGGCAAACAACCTGATGTCGCCGCCCTGCAGGACCTGCTGGTCTACACCCTCAAGGGCATTGCCTTCTGGGCAGACAAGGCCCGGGCGAAAGGCGTCAAGGACCAGGAAATCGATCGCTTCATGATCGATGGGCTCTTCACCACCGTGACCAACGTCGACTTCGATCCGGAAGCCGTTTCCAAATTCGTTGCCGAGGGCGTACGTCTACGTGGCAAGGCAAAGCAGCTCGCCGGTGCTTTTGACGGTACCGTCCCCGCTGCCGCACAGGACTGGGCCCTGCCGGCTTCGATTGACGAGCAAGTCAAGCTTGGCGAACTGCATGGCGTAAAGGATTACACCGTTGATCCCGACATCCACTCGGTGCGCGAGATTACCATGTACGGGATCAAGGGCTACGCCGCCTACGCCGACCACGCCAGGATCCTCGGCAAGGAATCCGAGGAGATCTATGCCTACACGCACAAGGCTCTGGCGGCACAGCTCGACGACAGCCTCGACCTGATGGCCAACGTCGGTCTGGCAATGGAAGCCGGCAAGATCAACTACATCACCATGGAGCTGCTCAACCAGGCCCATGTCGAGGCTTACGGCCATCCGGTCCCGACCCCGGTCCAGCTCGGCACCAAGGCCGGCAAGGCGATCCTGGTCTCAGGCCACGACCTGAAATTTCTCGAGGAACTGCTTAAGCAGACCGAGGGCACCGGCATCAACATCTACACTCATGGCGAGATGCTTCCGGCACACGGCTACCCCGGCCTGAAGAAGTATCCGCACCTGGTCGCCAACTTCGGCGGCGCCTGGCAGGACCAGCACAAGGAGTTCGCCGAATTCCCCGGTGCCATCATCTTCAACACCAACTGCATCCAGAAGCCGTCTGAAAGTTACAAGGACCGCCTCTTCACCTGGGGCCTGGTCCAGTGGCCCGGCGTCAAGCATGTCAATGGCTGGAACTTCTCCGAAGTGATTGCCAAAGCGAAACAATGCGACGGTTTTGCAGACAATCCAGGACAGGAGATTCTCACCGGTTTCGGACACCACGCCATTCTTGGCGTTGCCGACAAGGTCATCGAAGGCGTCAAGGCCGGCGCTATCAAGCACTTCTTCCTGGTTGGCGGCTGCGACGGTGCCAAGTCGGGGCGTAACTACTACACAGAATTCGCCGAGCAGGCACCGAAAGACACCGTCATCCTGACTCTGGCCTGCGGCAAGTTCCGCTTCAACAAACTCGACCTTGGCGATATCGGCGGTATCCCCCGCCTACTCGATGTCGGCCAGTGCAACGATGCCTACAGCGCCATCCAGGTCGCCCTGGCCCTGGCGGATGCTTTCGAGTGCGGCGTCAACGACCTGCCGCTCTCAATGGTTCTGTCGTGGTACGAGCAGAAGGCCGTTGCGATCCTGCTGACCCTGCTGCACCTCGGCATCAAGAATATCAAGCTGGGCCCGAGTCTGCCGGCGTTCATTACACCGAATGTCCTCAACTTCCTGGTTGAGAATTTCAATATCGGACCAATCACGACTGCAGAGCAGGATCTCAAACAGATTCTCGGTTAAACAGAACAATTGATAAGATTGAGTAAAGGGCAGTCCATACGGGCTGCCCTTTTGCTTTGCCCGGCGTGAAAATTGAAATTGATATATCAAAGATATTTATGGTCATCCGAGAATGCGTTGCGAAAAGAATTATATTAATCGGGTAGTTAGAACCTAGTGCTGAATGTAAGGAATCAATATATTTGAGATGAAGGTATGAATAAGCGCCAATCATAGCCGGGCAGATTCGTTCTTATGCCCGGACCACTTTGGCAGATTATCACAGATGTCAATAACCCGCTGGGCATAGAAAATATGGCAGGTTGGTTTGAATGAATCCGGCGTCTCGCTACCTTGCCCAAAGTCAAACAACGTGGGGAAAGCCAGCCACATCCTTCGCCCTTCATCCGCAATCGGAGTTCCGCACTGGTTGCAGCTGACCTTGCAGGGTAAGATGCGTTCATTCACGCCTTGCTCGCTATTGAAAAAACGCAGATGATCCAACCCCTCAGTGAGCCTCACGTGATGCTTGTGAAAGATGGCAGCCAATTGCATAGGAGCTCCATGCAGTATCTGGCATGCTCTGCAGTGACAGAGCTTAGCATCCACGGGCTTAGTGCACACCTCGTATCGAACGCTGCCACAAAAACACGCGGCCCGGTACCTTGGAATAAATGCCGAATCATCAAAGGACGCATATTCGGGTCCTAATAGGTTCTTGGTAGCAAGCATCATAAATCCTTCCAGAACATCCAGTAGGCTTCTAAAGCTATTTTAAGTGTGATTCTGGTTATGACAATAGCTTAACAGGTGGCTTCAGAATATGTATCGTGTTCTCAGAGTTAGTAGACTGCTAGAGTTGATTGGCGCCGATCATCTATTCCTGGATTGCAGGGTCAGCAAGAGTCTCGTATTTCGTCCAAGCTGAGCCCCCTCAACTATGTGGGAGGTTTTACAATACGCGACATCCTTGCTAAAAATTCTCGTGTCAGTAGTTCAATTCTGTCACTGACCACCAGTGCAAATAATGGCTTAAGCTTCTAAAACCAACACTTTCACCTCCGTGACTCATTACACCCCCAAATAGCGCGCCTTTAGCTCCTCGTTGTCGGCTATCTCGCCCGTTGCACCGGACCAGACCACCTTCCCCTTTTCCATCACGTAGTGGCGATCGGCCAGCCTCATCAGCGCATCGAGATTCTTGTCGATCACCAGGATCGACTGTCCGCGTGCCTTGAGTACGCTGAGGCCATACCAGATCTCCTTCCGTACCAGCGGGGCCAGACCTTCGGTTGCCTCGTCGAGAATCAGCAGTTTGGGTGTGGTCATCAGGGCACGCACCACCGCGAGCATCTGCTGCTCGCCGCCAGAAAGCTGGTTGCCGTAGTTGTTGAGACGCTCAGCAAGGCGCGGGAAAATCTCCAACACCTCGTTGAGGGTGTAAGGTTCTTCTCTTCCGCCGCGATTGGCGGCGCCGACCATGATGTTCTCAAGAACCGTCAGATTAGGGAAAATCTGCCGACCCTCGGGCACCAGACCGATCCCCTGACGAGCCACCTGGTAGCTCGGCATGTGCTGGATCTCAATTCCATTGAAGGTAATGCGCCCACTCGTCACCTGTGTGAGGCCCATAATTGACTTTATCGTAGTGCTTTTGCCCATGCCGTTACGTCCGAGCAGGGTCACGACCTCGCCGTCGCGCACCTCCAGGCTGACGCCGAACAACGCTTGGCTGCTGCCGTAGAAGGTTTCGATCTGCTCGCCCTTCAGCATGGTTCATCCTCCTCGCCGAGGTAGGCCTGGCGTACCATCGGGTTGCTGCGAATCTCGTCGATGCTGCCACTGGCAACCACCTTGCCGTAAACCAGTACTGTGATGCGGTCGGCGAGAGAAAAGATCGCCTCCATATCATGTTCAACCAGCAGGATGGTCATTTGCTTCTTTAACTTGAGGATGAGTTTTGAGAGCTCGACAGTCCCTCCCGGGCCCATACCGGCCATCGGTTCGTCGAGCAGCAGCAGTTGAGGCTTGCAGGCCAGCGCCATCCCGACCTCGAGCTGCTTCTTTTCCCCGTGGGAGAGGTTGCCGGCAAGGGTCTCGGCGCGCTGACTGAGCTCCACCTGTTCTAGCGCCGGTTCGAGTTCGGCAAGCAGTTGCGGGTCCTTCAGGCCACGACCCCAGAAGCGGAAGCTGTGGCCATGGTGGGCCTGAACTGCAAGCAACATGTTTTCCTCGACGCTCAGGTTGGAAAACACCGAGGTGATCTGGTAAGAACGCGCCAAACCGAGATGAGCGCGCCGATGCTGTGGCAGATGCGTGATCTCCTGTCCAGCCAGAAAAATACGTCCGCTGTCGGGAGACAGATCGCCGGCGAGCTGATTGAGCAGTGTGGTCTTGCCAGCACCGTTTGGACCAATCAAGGCATGGATCTCCCCGGTATCGATCTCGAGAGAAAGATCATCACAGGCGTTGACTGCGCCGAAGCTCTTACACAGGTTTTCGATGCGCAACAGCGATTCAGCCATGACGTTTATCCTTGCCGATCAGGATGCCGTAGAGCCCGTGGCGGGCAAATAGCACCACCAGAATCAGCACAGGTCCAAAGTAGACCATCCAGTGTTCGGTGTAGATCGAGAGCACCTCTTCGAGCAGCAGAAAGGCCGCCGCGCCGAGCACCGGCCCGTAAAGCGTACCGCTTCCGCCTAGCAGAACCATGACCAAAATGACCCCGGATCGGGTCCAATGCATCAGCCCAGGGCTGACGTACTCAACCTGGTTGGCGATCAGGGCACCTGCGAGCCCGGCCGCGGCGCCGGCGATCACGAAGCATAGTAGCTTGTAACGGTAGGTTGGAAAGCCGAGCGACTGCATACGCTTTTCGCTTTCTCGGCAACCGCGGATCACCATACCGAAGCGCGATTCCACCAACCGTCCGGCCAGAAACAGGAAGGCACTTAGTAGCACCAGGCAGACGTAATAGAACTGCACGTCGTCGCCAAGGTCGAAACCCGAAAGGGTATTACGTGAAAAGAGGGTGAGCCCATCGTCGCCTCCGTAGGCTTCGAGGGAGACGAAAAAGTAGAAGAGCATCTGTGCAAAGGCTAAGGTGATCATAATAAAGTGCATGCCGCTGGTGCGCAGGCTCAGAGCACCGATGATCGCTGCCAGCAGGGCGGAAACCAGTATTGCAACCGGCCATGCGACCAGGGCGTTGTTGCTCCCCGGAAGCAACAGCGGCCAGGTCATCAGTACGCTCTCTTCGAAGTTGTGATGGGCAAGTATCCCGACGGCGTAGGCCCCAATGCCGAAAAAAGCCGCGTGCCCCAGACTGACCAAACCTCCGTAGCCAAGGATCAGATCGAGGCTCGCGGCGGCCAAGGCATAGATCAGGATGCGGGAAAAGAGCGAGACCAGGTAGGGCTCACCGGCCAGCGCCGCCAATTGCGGCAGCAGCACCAGCAACAAGCCACCGCTAACAAGGTAGATGTTTTTACGGCTGAATCGTGACTGCATACGCACTCGTTTGAAAAGCGAATCAGGCATGCGCCGGGAGTAACCCCTTGGGGCGCCAGACCAGAATGAGAGCCATCAGAATGTAGATCAACATCGAGGCCACCGAGGCAGCCACCCCGTCGGCATGCGCCGTCGACAGGAACATTCGGAACAGGGCGGGTAGAAACGCGCGCCCGAGGGTATCGACCATGCCGACCAACAGCGCGCCGATGAAGGCGCCTCGCACCGATCCGATGCCACCGATCACGATCACCACAAAGGTCAGGATCAGGATGCTCTCGCCCATCCCCGCTTCGACCGCCAGGATCGGACCGGCCATCACTCCGGCCAGCCCGGCGAGCAGGGTACCGAGGCCGAACACCAGGGTGTAGAGCAGTCGGATGTTGATCCCCAGCGCACCCGCCATCTCGCGGTTGCTCGCCCCGGCGCGGATCTGCACGCCGATACGGGTGTGGGTGAACATCAGGTAGAGAAACAACGCCACCAACAGGCCGACGCCGATCACCGCGATACGGTAGCTCGGATATGAAATCCCGGGAATAATCTCGACACTGCTGGACAGCCAAGATGGCACGTTCATGAACATCGGTTGGCGTCCCCAGATAATACGGGTCAACTCGTTGAAAAACATGATCAGGCCAAAGGTCGCAAGCACCTGTTCGACGTGCTCCTTTTTATAGAGCCGCCGCAGCACAAGCACCTCGACCAGCATACCGACCAGCGCTGCTGCAGACAAGGCCGCAACCAGACCGAGCAGGAACGAGCCACTGTAAGCGGTAACCGTCGCCGCGACATAGGCGCCAATCATGTAGAAGGAGCCGTGGGCGAGGTTGATCACCCGCATGATGCCGAAAACCAAGGTCAGGCCGGCCGACATCAAAAACAGGGTCACGCCGAGCTGGAGGCCGTTGAGAATCTGTTCGATAACCAATAACATGAAAACACCAACCTCGCCCGTTGCGAGGCACATAAAGTCAGGCACGCTCCCCCTGGCCAAGAGTGCACTTCTGCACGGAGAAACGTGCCTGAACCAGCGATAATATTATCCCTGCCCGGCTACCATTTATTTCATTTTGCAGGCGTCTACGTAGGCATTGCCGTGATCGGTGAAGACCGTTTTGAGCGTCTGGTTGGTGTAGCCCCCTTTGCCGTCTTCGATGACTTCGCGGATGTAGAGGTTCTGGATTGGATGCTGGTTGGTGGTGAAAGCAAACTTGCCGCGCACCGACTCGAAATCAGCCTTACGTACGGCGGCACGCAGTTGGTCGAGTTTGTTCACGTCTCCACCTACGCTCTTGAGGGCACTGCCGATCAAACGCGCCGCCTCGTAGCCCTGGCTGGCATAGAGGGTCGGGGTGCGACCGTAAGCCGCGCGGAAAGCCGCGACGAACTGTTTGTTGGCTGGATTGTCGAGGTCTTGGGTCCACTGAGAGCCGTTTTTAACCCCGAGGGCCGCGGCGCCGACCGCTCCGAGCAGACGTTCGTCGAAGGAGAAGGCGGGGCCGAATACCGGGATGGTCTTATTCAGGCCAGCCTGGGCATACTGCTTGATGAAGTTGATCCCCATGCCGCCGGGAAGGAAGAAGAACACCGCATCGGGCTTGGCGGCGCGTAGCGTGGCGATCTCAGCCGCGTAGTCCGCTTGGCCAAGCTTGGTGTAGACCTCACCGGAGATTTTCCCCGTATAGTAGCGTTTGAAGCCTGCCAAGTGATCCTTGCCTGCCGGGTAGTTGGGGGCCAAGAGATAAACGTTTTTGAAGCCCGCATCACTGACATACTTGCCGACAACCTCGTCGAGGTTGTCGTTCTGGTAGGCGACATTGAAATAATTTTCGTTACAGCCCTTGCCGGCGAGATCCGAGGGCCCAGCGTTGGGGCTGATGTAGAGAACCTCGCTGCGTACCACCTTCGGCACAACCGCCAGGGCGACATTTGAGAAGATGATACCTGTCATGATCTTGACACCATCACGCTTCATGAAGCGATCGGCAATCTGCTTGGCCTTGCCCGGGTCGCGGCCATCATCCTCGACCAGCAGCTCAACCGGAACTCCACCGAGCTTCCCCTCTTCCTGTGCAATGGCCAGCTTAAAACCGTCTCGCACCTCTTCTCCCAGGTAACCGGCTTTGGTCGAAAGCGTGGTAACCATGCCGATCTTGACCGGCTCTGTCGCTAGCACCGCATTCGGTACTAATATTCCAAATACAACAAAAAACACACATAACTTTTTCATTGTTTCCTCCTTTTAATATTGGGCATATCTCTGTTTCGCTGCAATGAACTTAAGGACTCAAGCAGACGGCATCTAAAATATTATCATCGACCGGGTTATCTTCGCACAAAACACAGCCTCAATACCAGCCGACAGTACTTTTTCCTCAGTCTCCAATGGGCACTGTCACGGCAGACACAGACTTTCTATTTATTCGATGGGTCTTTCCAAGTTGTCACGAAGAAATAGTGGATAGATTTTTCTCGCGAAGACTGCTGTTCAGATAAACCGATCACACTGGTAAACACCCGTACATTGTTATAGGAACTGCTTGGTCACCGTAAGATAAACAAGATTAGGTAAATACTTTCTTATAGGGTGGGGATAATGCCCCTGTCTTATTATTTTAGATAACAGACGGCTCCTGGGAAACTGGGAGCCTTCTTATTTGTCACCATTTATAAAGCCCTCGATTTCAGAAACGGGGGGGTTTCTTAGATTGCAGGAGCTGCAATAATTTCACTTTTTGGCCGTGATGAGCACCAGGAAACAATGTGTGATAAATAGCAAAGGAACTTCACCTCACTGTGATTCTAAAGTAGAATAGCCTCATCATGTTCGATACATCCATTAGATGGGAAGAACAGAAACACGAGTAACAAATGACAAAACAGTATTCCCTTCTCGTAAAATCAAAGAGAGTAAGGGTTATTTACTACGGCATTCTTAAGAGAGCCAAAAGGGGGAAAACAGGAATGATTTTGCTTCTGCGAAATTTAGTATTAATTTTCATTGGACTAACAATGGTTGCCTGCTCCAGCACTGATATGACCGGTTCCTGGACAAATTCTGATTTCAACGGACCGGTTAAGAAAGTTTACGTTGTCGGGATTGCCAAAAGCGAGATGAATCGACGGATTTTTGAGGATGCCTTCAGCAATCAATTTTTCAGCAAAGGGGTATCATCTGAGGCCAGTTATAGAGATATCACCTTCTCGAAAGATGTTAACAAAGAGGTTCTTACTAAAAAAATGGCTGAGCGCGGGTGTGATTCCGTCGTACTGACAAGACTTATTGGGCAAAGGAAGGAAACTGTGACTACCTCTGCGTACGATCCCGTGTATTCACCGGGTCCGTATTACGGCGGTTATGGGCGCTACAATCGCCCCGGCCACTACGGAAGTTGGGGGAATTATTACGGTCACCCGTATGCTATTTCTTATATGCCAACCACAACAACCGAGCGTGTTATCCTGACCGTTGAATCTGTTATGTACGACTTGAAAACCGAACAATTGATATGGTCGGCCCAATTTGAAACCGCTGTTGAAGGGAGCATCGATAAAATGGTTGAAAAGTATGTGCAGGAGGTGGCGAAGGACCTCAAAGGAAAGAAGATTATTTGATCTCTTTCCCTTGAAGTGGCCTGGGCTCTCGTTTTTTTTTACAAGTCTCAACTGAGAAGACACGAAATGACCTGCCTTTTCTGGGTAGACCATTCTCTTATGTGGTCTCCAGTCAAGACATAAAATTCCTTGGATTGTTTTAGCGGGAGTCATTGAACGTTATCCATCTCTTATTCGCGTCATGTTGCGCCAAGTACCGTTTCGGTACGTTCAAATAACCTCGCCATCTTACATCCGCCACCCGAAGTGGCAAAATGGCCCGCGCGTCTGTTCGGCCTAGACAGGCCGATAAGGTCTTTGCTCGATGCTCAATCTCCAGAGAATGATGGCCAACCTTCTGGCCAATACCGTGATCGCTTTCTGCGGAAGACCGATTTTGCTAAGCAGTTTGTTGTAAAGTTCCCCAGCTTTGGCATCCTTGGTTCGCCACATCCAAGCGGCCTCAATCAGCAGGGATCGCAACTGTTTCTGGCCGCAAGGGGCCAAGTAGCCGCGTGGCGTTTTCTCTCCACTGTGCCAAACCGTTGGCGCGAGCCCAAGATAGCTGGCCACTTCTTCGCCGCGCTGAAACCGTTCTGGCCGGAACAACTCCATGTGAAAACTGGTCGCCACGACTATGCCGACACCTGGAACACTGGTCAGCGATTTAATGACGGTGCGATGCTCGGCTTGCCGGTTAAGGTGCTGAAACTGCTTGGCCACTTCACTCAGCTCTTGTTGAAAAAATCTCAGCTCTCGCAAGTGGCTCTCTATCGTCAAACGCCCCTCGGGTAATAGCGGCAGTGCAGCGATCTGCTCTTCACAGTCAGACCGCCGGTTTCTAATCGCGGCGGTTTCTTTGTGGCCAAGGTAGAGGAGGAAACCCTTGATGCGCTGCTTACACTGCCGCACCTTTGGGTAACCGCCCTTGCCTTGTTGCAATGATCGTTTAAGCTCTTGATAGATCCCATCATGCTGGAGGCACAGGGATGGAAATAGTAGCAGAGAATCGATTGCTCGAGGCAATGCAGCAACCAGGCTTCTACGACCACCCGGTGACGCAGGTCGAACTGATCGAGACACACATTTCTTGGGTCTTTCTTGCAGGAGACTTTGCCTACAAAGTGAAAAAGCCGGTTAATTTCGGTTTTCTCGATTTTTCAACCCTGGCCAAACGCCATCACTTTTGCCTTGAGGAGTTACGTCTTAACCGTCGTTTCGCTCCGCAACTCTACCTGTGTGTCATAACAATCGGTGGCGATCCGGCATCTCCCAAAATAGGTGCCGCTCCAGTTCTTGATTATGCCGTGCAGATGCGTCGTTTCGAGCAACAGGATCAACTGGACCGAGTCCTGACAAGAGGCTTACTGGACTGCCAGCAGCTGGCCAGCTTCGCCACCATGATCGCGCGAGTCCAGCAGACGGCAGCCGTGTCTGATGCAAGGCAGCCGTATGGAACTCCGCAATCGATCATCGAACCGGTCATGGAGAACTTCAATCAGATTCGTTCACTTCTTTCTGCTACGGAGTGTCATCAGTTGGGTGAACTGGAGCAGTGGAGCCGCACGTCCCATGGCGAACTCCATGGGCTCCTGCAACAGCGCAAACGTGACGGGTTCATTCGTGAATGCCATGGCGATTTGCACTTAGCCAATATGGCCTGGATTGATGAAGAACCAATTTTGTTCGACTGCATCGAATTCAACGAGAATTTGCGCTGGATTGATGTCATCAACGACATCGCTTTTCTGGTCATGGATCTGGACGATCGGGGTCAGGAAAAGCTTGGCTGGTCTTTTCTGAATCATTACTTGCAGGCAACCGGTGACTACCAGGGTTTGCAACTGCTTCGCTTTTATGAAGTGTACCGTGCCATGGTCCGCGCGAAAGTCAACTGTCTGCGCCTCGCCCAACCAGGCTTAAGTGATGCAGAACGCACGCAGGATCGAAAGCTCTACCAAAGCTACCTGAATCTGGCAGAGAGCTTCACAACAAAGCCAGCCAAAGGAGTGATCATCACTCACGGGCTCTCAGGATCAGGCAAGAGCACATTTGTTAGAAAGCTGGCGGCCTGTTGCGGCGCTATTCACCTGCAGTCCGACCTGGAACGTAAACGTTTGCACGGCCTGGCAGCAACCACGAACAGCCATTCACCGCCCGGTGGCGGAATTTATGACGCCAGGGCCAATCTCGCAACCTACGAGCGGCTGCAGATGTTAGCCGAGACAACGCTGACTGCGGGCTATTCCGTGATTGTCGATGCCGCTTTCCTGAAAAAATCACAGCGAAACAAGCTACGCTGTCTCGCTGCAGGCTTGCATGCCCCACTGATCATCCTCGATTTTCCTGTTTCCGAATCAGAATTGCGCCGCCGGATCAGACAACGGATCAAAGCAGGTGGTGATGTTTCCGAAGCCAATGAAGAAGTGCTGAACCAGCAGATAGTTGAACAGCAACCGCTCGATGAGAATGAACAACAATTGGTAATAACTATCGATCCCGACACTGCTCCTGCTGAGGTTGCAAAGCGCATTTCTGAATGGTTCAACAACTGGGGACATTACAAATCAACCTAAATTTTCCCACTTGTATTTATCGTACAATCTATATATATTGCCTAAAAAATACAAGAGGTGGCATGTGCCTGTCTACGAATACCATTGCTCAGGGTGCGACAAGACTTTTGAAAGGATCGTCAATCAGCAACAGGAAGCGATGCCCTGCCCTGTCTGCGGTGAGCAAGCAAAGCGAAAAGTTTCTGCATTTGCCGCAACCGGACTCAGCTGTGCTGCACCGGGCAATCCGGGCTTTGGCTGAAGAGCTTAACCAGAGCGCGTGACGCTCTCAACTGATGCCTCAAAATCCAGAACTTTCTCCGTGAAGCCTGAATCAAGTCTTCTGGGCTTACGTTTCTGGTAGTCGAAGCAGACCAGCATGGTTTCCCCTTCTGCAGTGATCTCGCCATTGCGTTCGATTTGATATTCCATCCTGAATGATGAACGGCTCAAGTCGCGCACTCTGGCCCCTATCAGCAACTCGTCATTATGAAACATTTCAGCCTTGTAGCTGACATGTGCTTCAGGGAGAATAATTCCGCATCCACCGCCGATATCCAGCTCTGAATAGCCCCCGAGATTGTTCAGATAGGCAATCCGGGCATCCTGGAAGAAATTCAGGACGGCAGAATTGGCTACGTGGCCTCCGTAGTTGACATCGACGATCCTGACCTTGTAAGGCAGAACAAAATTGAATCCGTCCATAATGGCTCCTATTTCTGGCATTTTCGGCAATGAAAAGTCGATCGCTGGCCCAATCTCGTCTGACTGATTGCGCGGCCACACACTGTGCAGGGTTCTCCTGCCCGGCCGTAAACCCTCAGCTCCTGCTTGAAATAGCCAGGCCGACCTTCGGTGTCCATAAAATCCCTGATCGTCGTCCCTCCGGCAGCGATCGCCTCGGACAGCACCTCCTGAACGGATTGGACGAGTACGGCAAAAGCTTTCCTGCTGATCCGACCAGCCGGCTTAACAGGCGAAATTCCGGCGCGGAACAGCGCTTCGCTGGCGTAGATGTTGCCAACTCCGACGACCACATGCGCATCCATGATAAACGGTTTGACCGCAACTTTACGGCCCCGTGAGAGTCGGAAAAGATAATCAGCGCTGAACAGGTCCTCGAAAGGTTCCGGCCCCAGAGTGACCAGGCGCTCATGCAGCAAGGGATCTGTCTCGGTCCAGAAGATCGCGCCGAACCGTCTGGAGTCATTAAAGCGTAACACCGAGTGATCAGAAAAAAGCATCTCGAAATGATCGTGTTTGCGCCTCTCCTCGCCGGGCCGGCAGACCCGCAGATGGCCGGTCATCCCCAGATGGATGATCAGCGTTCCCCGCTCGAAGTTCATCAGCAGGTACTTGGAGCGACGCTCGACTGAACAGACTTTTTGTGCAGTGAGGATCGCGTCGAGGTCCGATGGAATCGGCCAACGCAACGCGGCATTGTGAACCAGGACCCGTTCTACTTCCTTGCCCAGGACCAGGGGTTGAATACCGCGACGGGTGGTTTCCACTTCCGGCAGTTCAGGCATACAAGACCGGACGAGACGCGGGAGGCGTGGAAATCATTTGCAACATTCTTGGGATACTTTCTCCATCAGATTCGCCAGATAGCTTTCCGCCTCAGTGGATCCTTCGGCAGGCGACCATGGGGCAAAATCCTTGTCTGATAATGGCGCGTAGGGCCCGGGCTTGGTTTCGAAGAAAATACTGCCGGCCTCCAGAGAAACCAACGCATGCCAATGGCCGGGGGTAAATCTATGGCCACCGTCTCGCAGCCGTCACCGAACGGCACGATCCTGTCAACCTGTCCATCATCGGCAAACACAATCAAAGCCATCCTGCCGCGAATCGCCATAAAACATTCCGCCTTGGGCGGATCAAGATGACGATGCGGTCGGACATACGTGCCGGGTTCCATGGCGTTGAAGAGCCTCTGGCAAGGATCGGCGTAATCATCATGCAGGTTGAGGTTCTGGCGACGACGCTCTGCTGCCGCAGCTTCGTTGCTCAAACGGTCAAGTCTCTTTTGATCGATAATTTTCATATTCATTTGCGATCAGTAGATCGTATCGGGGTCAAGTCCGGAAAAATCCCTGAACGACAGGGTCTCCGGTTCGGCAGGCAGTTCACTCGAGGTCATCTTCTGTCCGCGGTGGTAACGCCACGCCTGACCTTCCTTCTTCAGCCAGGCAAGCTCGGCAAACTGCAGCGAAGTCCCCTGGACATGCATTCGCATCAGGAACACGACACGTGATTCACCGTCACCGCAATCTTCATCCAGGACCCTGCAGTCGATGATTTTGTAATCAGGGCTGAGACTTTCCACGCCGTACCGGCAATACTCACCACGATCAGGAAACTGGCGCCGAAAATTTGATTCCGGGTGATAGGAGTCGTAGATAAAGCCGAAATCACCGGAGGCAAACGCCTCGGTGCGGGCCATAATCAACTCGGACGGGGTATACGAAGTCATGCTCATCAGTCTTTGATTCTCGGGTCCATGGCATCACGGATTCCTTCGCCCAGCAGATTGTAACCAAGAACGGTAAAGAGAATTGCCAGGCCGGGAAACACCGACAGCCACCAGGCTGTGCCCAGGGTCTGTTTGCCGGCAATCAGCATGTTGCCCCAGGAAGGAGTCGGAGGCTGAACGCCGATCCCCAGGAAAGAAAGCGCACTTTCCGTCAGAATCGCACCGGCAATCCCGAGCGTCGCCGAAACCAGCACCGGAGACATGGCGTTCGGCAGGATATGCCGGAAAATAATCCGGGTGTCTCGTGCGCCAATCGCCCTGGCTGCCACCACAAAATCACGCTCGCGCAGTGACAGGAATTCCGCCCGGACCAGTCTGGCGACCCCCATCCAGCTGGTCAGACCGATGATGATCATGATGTTCCATATCGACGGTTCCAGAAAGGCAATCACCGCCAGGATCAGGAAAAAGGAAGGGAAGCAGAGCATGATATCGACGAATCGCATGATCAGGGAATCGATCCACCGACCGTAAAAACCGGCCAGGGCACCGAGCAGGATACCGATGAACGTCGCGATACCGACGGCAACAAACCCGACCAGCAAGGAAATCCGTGCGCCGTACAGAATCCTGGCCAGTACATCACGACCCAGATCGTCCGTACCGAGGGGATAATCAAGACTTGGAGGCTGGAGTCGGTGGACGATATCAATCGCTCCGGGGTCACGGCCAGAGACCGGCGCGAGCATCGCAAAACAGAACATGGCGAACACGATCAACGCGCCGGCCATGGCCATGCGGTTTCGTTTCAGGCGTGTCCAGAGTACTTCACGAAAAAAAGAAGACATCGAATCCTCGAAATGCCATGCTTGTCACTGTAGCAGACGACCTGCGATCGATTCAGAGCGGAATCTGATCGAATGGCCATTCTAACATAAAGCAATATGCAACGCTGAGCGCAGCCAGCGTCCTGTAGCCAGAAGCTGTTCACCGTATGGCACGGCTCAGCGCCGCCCGATACCGAAATATTCGAAGCCATCCTCTTTCAGGCTGTGAGGATCGTACTGGTTTCGACCGTCAAAGATCACCAGCTGTTTCATCATCTCTTTCATGGCCCGGAAATCCGGATGCCGGAAAGGTTTCCATTCCGTTACCAGAGCCAGCGCATCAGCCTGTTCCAAAGCCTCGTACTGATGACGCACCAGAGTCACCGTCCCGTTATCGAACCATTCTCCCGGCAATTCATTGCGAGTCGCTTCCACGGCCTCGGGATCGTAGGCCCGCACCCTGGCCCCTGCGTCGACCAGTTCCCTGATCAGGATCAGGGCCGGTGCCTCGCGGATATCATCCGTACCGGGCTTGAAGGCCAACCCCCACAGGCCGAAGGTCAAGCCTGAAAGATCAGCGCCAAAGCGGGCCTGTGATCTTGCGGAACAGGACATGCTTCTGGTCTTCGTTGCGCTCATGTACAGCCTGCAGGACAACCGACTGGTAGTCGTTTTCGCCGGCCATATGGATCAGCGCCCTGACATCCTTCGGGAAACACGAGCCGCCGTAACCGCAACCCGGGTAGATAAAGGAATAACCGATCCGGCTATCGGAACCGATGCCGAGACGGACGTTCTCAACGTCAACCCCAAGATGGTCACAGAGGTTGGCGATTTCATTCATAAAGGAGATCTTGGTCGCCAGCATCGAGTTGCCGGCGTACTTGGTCATCTCCGCATCCTTGACGCCCATGAACAGGATCCTGTCATGGTTGCGGCTGAAGTCCTTGTACAGCTCCCGCATGACCTCGCGGGAGCGATCCGAATCGACCCCGACCACGATCCGGTCCGGTTTCATGAAATCATCAACCGCAGCACCCTCTTTGAGGAACTCAGGATTGCTGACCACGTCAAAAGCGATATCGGCTCCCCTGCTCTGCAGTTGACAACTGACGGCATCCTTGACTTTCTCGGCCGTACCGACCGGTACGGTCGACTTGGTGACGACGACGGCATAGTCGGACAGGTTGCTGCCGATCTCCGAGGCAACGGACAGCACATGCTGAAGATCAGCAGAGCCATCCTCACCGGGCGGTGTCCCCACGGCGATAAAAATGATCTCCGTGTCGCCCATAGCTTCGGCCAGCGACGTCGTGAAGACCAGCCGGCCCTCTTCGGCGTTACGCTCGACGATCGGCTTGAGCCCCGGCTCGTAGATAGGTATCCAGCCATCCCTGAGCCTGGCCACTTTTTCGGCGTCGATATCCACGCAGGTCACACGATGACCCATTTCCGCAAAACAGGCGCCGGTGACCAACCCAACGTAACCGGTTCCGACTACAGTTAACTTCATAGAACCTCCGGAATGCGTAACGCGAAGTGCGAAACGCGACAAATGATTAATCTCTCGAATAACTGCCCAAACCTAAGAATCGAGGCTTATTCTCACCTGCTCACCTCTCACCACAAGCTTTTTCTCCCACTCCCAGGCCGTACTCAGGATTGTTTCGAGGTCATCAAAACGTGGCTGCCAGCTCAGCTGTTGACGAATTTTATCACATCCGGCAATCAGTTCGGCAGGATCACCTTCGCGACGACCGACCTGTTCGACCGGGAAATCGACACCGCTCACCTGTTTGGCCATGGCAACGACATCATTGACAGTGAAACCATGGCCGTAGCCGCAGTTGAAAACCGATGAGGCGTGCCCTGCGTTCAGGTAGCGCAAAGCGTCAAGATGGGCCTGCGCAAGGTCGGAGACGTGAATGTAATCACGGATGCATGTTCCATCAGCGGTCGGGTAATCGGTGCCAAAGATCTGCAGCACCGGGTATATTCCCAGGGCCGTCTTGAGTGCCCGCGTGATCAGGTGGGTCGGGTTGGCATAGTCCTGGCCGAGCCGGGCACCGGGGTCGGCCCCGGCGACATTGAAATAACGCAAAGAAACATAGCGGAAATCAACCCGCGCCTGGTTCAGATCCGCCAGGAAACGCTCGGTCATCATCTTGGACGCGCCATAGGGATTGATCGGTTGCAACGCGGCCTGTTCGGTCACCGGCAATTGCTCAGGGTTGCCGTAGACTGCCGCCGTCGACGAGAAGATCATCTTCCCGACCCCGGCCTGACAGAGTGCTTCAATCAGGTTGAGCGCGTTGACAGAATTGTTTCGATAGTATTTGAGCGGATCGGTGACACTTTCACCGACTTCGATCGACGCGGCAAAATGCATCACCGCATCAGGCCTGAAATCCGCGAGGGTTTCTGACAACAGAACCCGGTCCGCCAGGTCACCGACCACCAGATCTCCGGACAGGACGGCATCCCGGTTTCCGGTCGACAGATTGTCATAGGTGAGCACATCACAGCCGGCCTGCCCCAGGGCCAGGACGACATGGCTGCCGATATAACCGGCCCCTCCGGTGACCAGCACACGGGTCTTTTCAGGCGAATTATTCATAACCAAACTCCTTCATCATGCGTCCGGACATCGTCCAGTTCTTCTGTACGCGCACAAAAAGCTCGAGATGAACCTTGACTCCGAGCATACGTTCAATCTCCTTGCGGGCCGACTGGCCGATCTGGCGGATCATAATCCCGCCTTTGCCGACCAGGATACCTTTTTGCGAATCGCGCTCGACGTTGATCACCGCAGAGATGCCGACCATGTTCTTTGCCGGGTTGTCCTGGAATCTTTCGACCAGGACAGCGACACCGTAAGGGACCTCGTCCCTGGTACGCATCAGAATCTGTTCCCGGATCATCTCGGCGACGATGAATCGCTCCGGAACATCGGTCAACTGATCTTCCGGGTAGTAACGGGGGCCTTCCGGCAGCAGCGCAGGGATTTCATCCATCAGGCGATCGACACCATCACCTTTCAGGGCAGAGATCGGGATAATTGATGCGAAAGGGCAAATTTTACTGTAGGCATCGATCATCGGCAAAAGCCTGTCCCTGGGGATGGTGTCGATTTTGTTGATCACCAACAGCACCGGATGATCGCCTTTTTCCAGCAACCGCGGGATCATCGGGTCGGTGTCAACCGGTCGATCCGCCTCAACCAGCCAGAGGACCACGTCGACATCGAGACACGCCGCACGTGCCTGGTCCACCATGTAGCGGTTGAGGGGAGAACGCGCCTCGTGTATGCCGGGCGTATCGACATACAGAACCTGCGCATGGTCAAGGTTTTGAATACCGAGAATCCGGTTGCGGGTCGTCTGGGGTTTGGGCGAGGTGATAGCGATCTTCTGCCCGACAATACGGTTCAGAAGAGTCGATTTGCCGACGTTGGGCCGACCGATGATTGCAACGAACCCTGAACGGAACTTGGTCTCTGTCAATTCAACCTCCAACGCATGTGAGTTCTGCCAGGGTCAGGCTCTGGTTATGAGCATGCAGGCTGCCTCGGGCGACAAATGCATCGACCTTCAGCGAAAAATCAGGGCAAACGTCCTTAAGCCACTCCCGGTTCTCGCCACGGTGGCCGAGGGCGTCGCTTAGATCGTCCGGATGAACGGTAAGTGGATGTCCGTGAGCCCCGGCGCGCATCAGCGCCCGTCGCCAGATCCGCGACCGCACCAGCTGACCGAACGCCGGGTGAAAGGGCCCGGCCAGCAGGTTTCTCTGCAGGGCGTTGTCCTGTTGAAGACCCAGCCGGATAACCGGGATATCACTCTGGCGGCACAGCAGCAGCATGTCTGCACAGAGTTCGACGGCCTGATCCAGCGACCACGGGTGGTAGTCTCCTGCTTTCCAGAGCTCTGCCAATGCGGTACCGGCAATCACAACCGTCGGGTAGATCCTCAAAAAGGCCGGTTTGAGATCCAGCGCCTGGCGCAGTGAGCGCAAGGCCTCCTCGACGTCACCGCCCGGCAACCCTGGCATCAACTGGACACCGACACTGAAGCCGGCATCCCGACAACGCCGCACCGCAGCAATACTCTCCGCAGCACAATGGCCACGCCCGGCCTGCTCAAGGACAGTATCGGAAAAGCTCTGGCAGCCGATTTCAATGGTCTGTACCCCGCCAGCCTGCAAACGTTCCAGGCACGCCTGATCAAGGGCATCAGGTCGGGTTGAAATACGAATGCCGGACACCCTGCCGGAGGCAACGAATCGTCCGGCAACATCCAGGAAAAGCTGCTGCAGCCCGATCGGCAGGAGCGAGAATGTGCCACCGTAAAAGGCAATTTGACCACGGCCATGTACCGGCAACATGGCGTCCAGCTGGCGGACGACCGTATGAGCATCGGGGATTTCGACCTTGCTGGTAGACCTGTCCTGGGCACAGAAAAGACAGCGGTGCGGACACCCTGCGTGGGGGATGAAAACCGGGTAAATTTTCATGAGTCCTGGTCCAGGCGTATCAACGCCGCTTGCGCGGCGTGCTGCTCGGCACTCTTTTTCGTCCGTCCCTGGCCAGTACCATACACACAGTCCCCGATCAACACCTCGACCCGGTAAACACGGTCATGGTCCGGCCCTGACGCATCTGTCATCCTGTAGACCGGCAACTCCTTCCGGGTCGCCTGCAGGAATTCCTGCAAACGGCTTTTGTGATCCTGCCCTTCATCAGCAGAAGCCTGTTGCAGCAGCGGAGTAACCAGTGGCAGGACAACGGATCTGGCCGCTTCGTAGCCACCATCGACGAACACCGCACCGAACAAGGCTTCCAGAGCGTCTGCAAGCAGGCTCGGCTTTTCCCGGCCGCCGCTGCCGGATTCACCCTTGCCCAACAGAAGGTCCCGGCCGATCCCGAGCGATCCCGCCAGCGCTGCAAGGCTTGGCATGGCGACAACATCGGCCCTGATACGGGTCATGCTCCCTTCATCGACACCCGGCAGCGCAGCCATCAGGTACTCGCTGACGACCAGGTCCAGCACCGCATCGCCGAGGAACTCGAGACGCTCATTATCCGGGCATGCCGTGTCAGGATATTCATTGGCAAAAGATTTGTGGGTCATGGCATTGACCAGCAGTGACTTGTCCCGGAACGAATAGCCCAGGGTCTTTTCAAGTTTTTGCCAGTTATCTTTATCCATGCTGACAGATGATTTCATGAACAGATTATTTTCTCGACGGCCGCGGGAGCGTCGCTCTCACACAGGTTAATCAGTGGCTCTGAAAGTCAGTCATACTACACCAACTTTCTATATATATCAATTGCACCCAAGCACAAATCCATTATAGTATGACAGTACACTTCAATTGTGCCGTGAGACTATCAATCAAACGACCCAAGATACTGATTTATGTCATTTTTTATTACTTTGGAAGGCATCGAGGGCAGCGGCAAAACAACTCAGCTGCTGCGCCTCCATGGAGCACCTCCGGAGCTTGGGGCACTCGGTTGCCGTAACGCGTGAACCGGGAGGGTGCAGGATATCCGATGCCATTCGAACCCTGCTGCTGGACCCTGGCAACGACTCGATAGCGCCGCATACTGAACTGCTGCTCTACAGCGCGGCCCGTGCCCAACACGTTGCAGAATTCATACTACCGGCCCTGAAACAGGGCAAGATTGTCCTCTGCGACCGCTTCGCCGACGCGACAACTGTTTACCAGGGCGCAGGCCGTGGGCTGGACATGGCCCAGCTCGAGTCGATCAACCGGTTTGCCAGCCAAGGGCTGGTCCCGGACTTGACAGTGTTGCTCGATTACCCGGTCGAAGAGGGCCTGCATCGTGCCAGGACGCGTAACCACTGCGGAAATCTCGAATCAGAGGGCCGCTTCGAGCTCGAATCGATCGATTTCCACCGACGGATTCGCCAGGGCTACCTTGACCTTGCAGCCCGCGAAGAGCGTTTCCGGGTCATCGACGCCCTTGGTGATGAAGATTCTGTGTCCAAGCGCATCATCACCGCAGTAGATCTATTCCTGGCCAGCAGGAGATCGGCATGACCTTCGACCAGATTCTCGGCCATGACCGGCAGAAAGAAATCCTCAGCAGGTCTCTGGCGAGCGGCAGGCTTGCTCACGCCTACCTGTTCTCGGGTCCGGATGGTGTCGGCAAGCGACTTATGGCTCTCGCTCTTGCCAGGGCGATCGTCTGCCATGAGCAGCGTGGCTGCGGCAACTGCCTGGCCTGCCGCAAGATTGACCACCAGAACCATCCGGACCTGCACCTCCTCGAACCGGACGGCAATTCGATCAAAATCGAGCAAGTCAGATCTTTTCAGAAGGACCTCAATCTGAAGCCTCTCGAGGCGCCCCGCAAGATATGCCTGATCGAAGAGGCCGACAGCATGACGCTTGGTGCGGCCAACGCATTGCTCAAGACACTCGAGGAGCCGCGTGGTGATACCCTGCTGATTTTGCTGACTGCGCACCCGAATCGACTGCTCGAAACAATCCGCTCCCGTTGCCAGCCGTTGCCTTTCACAAGACACCCGAACAGCAGGATTCAGGCGCAACTCGAGAAACAACTCAACATCGACTCGACGGAATCTCACGTTCTGGCGGCCCTTTCCGAAGGCAGCTTCAAAAAAGCCTTTGGCAAAGACCGTGAACTTTATCTGGATGAGCGCCGGAAACTGCTAAAAACCTTGACGGGGCTATCCCCAGGAAGTATCTTGCCCATTCTGGATTTTGCCGAGCAAATCTCTGCCGACAAAACCGTTCTGCCCGATATCCTGGAAATTTTCCAGGCTTTTTACCGGGATGTTATGATGGTCCTTCAGGGGCGCGGCGATAACGATCTCGTCAACCTTGACCTGAAGGAAAAAATCCACAGGGTTTCCAGCCGCGAAAACATCGCGTCAATTCTCGCCAAACTTGAAGCCCTGATCGAAGTTCGTCGCCAACTTGACCGCAATGTCAACCGGCAACTGGCCATGGAAGTACTGTTGCTGAAACTGGCAGCATGACCATGTCGCCAGGGACAGCTTTTGCCACCCTAATGATTAAGCAAAATTGACTATATGATACGTATTGTCCCTTTAAAATTTCAGCAGGCGGGTCGCCAGTACGACTTCGACGCCACGACGCTTGAACTCAAGGCGGGCGACAAGGTGGTCGTCGAAACCGATCGCGGCCGCGCCATGGCGATCGTGGTTGTCGCGCCTCGTGAAATAGAAGACAGTGAGGCCCCGGAAGGCCTGAAAAGCATACTTCGCGTAGCCACGGAAGAGGATCTGGCCCTGGCAGAAACCAATTCAGCCCGGGAAACAGATGCCTACAGGTATTGCCAGGAACGGATCAAGTCCCGTCAGCTGGACATGAAGCTGGTCCGTGCCGAATACGCCTTCGATGGCTCGAAAATTATCTTCTTCTTTACCGCTGATGGCCGGATCGATTTCCGCGAACTCGTCAAGGACCTTGCGCATCATTTCCACACCAGGATCGAAATGCGTCAGATTGGTGTTCGTGACGAGGCAAAAATGGTCGGCGGCCTCGGCATTTGCGGCAGGGAGCTCTGCTGCAGCAGCTTTCTCACCCAGTTCAACCCGGTTTCGGTCAAGATGGCCAAGGAACAGGGGCTGGCTCTCAACCCGACCAAGATATCAGGCCAGTGCGGGCGCCTGCTCTGCTGTCTCGGTTACGAGTTCGAAACTTACAGCGCACTTAAAAAAGGCCTGCCGAAATGCGGCAAGAAGGTCTCCTGGCAGGATCGTGAACATCTTGTCACATCAATCGATATCCTGCGCCAGCAGATCAGCCTGCGCGATCAGGAGGGCAACAGCTGCTGCATAACCTTGAAAGAGCTGCAGAGCGGACAGGCAGAGCAACCGGCGACCGAGGAGCAACCGGCCGGTGAGACCCACACCAGCCGCCTGAACAGACGCAAGCAGGAGCCCCGCAAGCAGGAGCCCCGAAAACAGGAGCCGCGCAAAGAGACAGACAGAAGCCAGAAGTCACCTGAGAGAACCGGCGCACAGTCAAAAAAGCCGGAGGAAGAAAAGAACCAGTCCGGTCAGCAGGCTGCAGGTGAAGGCAAGAGTCAGAAAAAACCCCGCCGACGCGGCAGGCGCAGACCCCGTGGTGGCCGCAAACCAGGCCCGGGCAAGCAGGGAGAATAACACTCATGTCGGATGCAAAGCATTATTACCTGACGACCCCGATCTACTACGTCAATGACGTACCGCATATCGGTCATGCCTACACGACGCTGGCATGTGATGTCATGGCGCGATACAAACGTGCACGCGGCTTTGAAGTCAGTTTCCTGACCGGCACCGACGAACATGGGCAGAAGGTCGAAAAAGCTGCACATGCCAAGGGCGAGACCCCGTTGGAGCTGGCGGACCGGGTCGTCAAACGCTTTCAGTCGTTATGGGACAAATTGAATATTTCGCACACCGACTTCATCCGGACATCCCAGGAGCGCCACAAACTGGCGGTCCAGGAGATTTTTCGGGTCATTGAAGCCAAGGGCGATATCTACCTCGGTGAATATGAAGACTGGTACTGCACCCCCTGCGAAACATTCTGGACCGAAACCCAGCTGCTTGACGGTAACTGCCCTGATTGCGGGCGTCCAACCGATAAGCTGAAGGAAGAGTCCTACTTTTTCCGGATGAGCAAGTATCAGGACCGGTTGCTCGCACATATCGACGCCAACCCTGATTTCATACAGCCAAAGACACGGCGCAACGAGATTCTCAGCTTCGTCCGTGAAGGGTTGCGCGATCTCTCCATTTCTCGCACGACCTTCTCCTGGGGGATCCCTGTCCCGAATAACGAGAAACATGTCATCTATGTCTGGTTTGACGCCCTGACCAACTACATCAGCGCTCTTGGCTACCCGAACCGGGAAGGTGATTTCGGCAAATTCTGGCCTTGCGACGTGCACGTTATCGGCAAGGACATCCTGCGCTTTCATACTGTCTACTGGCCAACTTTCCTGATGGCCGCCGGCATTCCGCTGCCGGAAAAGGTTTTTGCCCACGGCTGGTGGACTGTTGAGGGTCAGAAAATGAGTAAAAGCCTGGCTAACGTCGTTGAGCCGAATATGCTGATCGACAAGTACGGCGTCGATGCGATCCGTTACTTTCTGTTGCGTGAAGTTCCCTTCGGTCTGGACGGCGACTTCTCCCACAGCGCGCTGGTACACCGCATCAATTCGGACCTTGCCAATGACCTCGGCAACCTGGTCAGCCGCTCCACGGCAATGCTCAACAAGTACTTTAACGGTGTCTTGCCAAACCCTTTAAAAGAAGACGATATTGACACTGCCCTGAAAGAAAAGTTCATCAACCAAACCGGCGTTGTCGACGAGCAGATGGAGGCTCTCGCCTTTAACAAGGCCCTGCAGTCGATCTGGGAGCTGGTCAGCGCCGCCAACAAATATATCGATGACTCGGCCCCCTGGGCTCTGGCAAAAGACGAGGATCAACGCGACAGGCTTGGTACCGTCATGTACAACCTGCTTGAGGCTGTACGCCTGATCGGATTACTTGTGACCCCCTTCATGCCGGACACCGGTGTCAGCATCTGCAACATCCTCGGCATCGACTCTGCGGACCGGCAACTCGACGAGCATGACAGCTGGGGGCTTCTGCAGCCCGGCAGTTCAATCGAAAAAGCCGCCCCGCTGTTTCCCAGGATTGAGACGGAATAGACCGTGGCGCGAGGTGTGAAGCGAGAAGTGCGAAGAAGCCTTGATTTTAATTTCTCGTCTCGCACCTCGCGCTTCGCGTTTCAGGTTTTCATATGAAAAATTTACAGTCAACTCTCGTCGACACCCACGCCCACCTCGACGCAAAACCCTACTCAACCGACCTCGACGAGGTTATAGCACGTGCCAAAGAAAATCGTGTCGCCTACATTTTGACGGTCGGTTGTGACCTGGAAAGCTCCCGCGCCAGCGTCGACCTGGCAATTCGTTATCCGAACCTCTATGCCAGCGTCGGCATCCACCCGCATGATGCCAGCCTGGTCAATGATCAGGTCATGGCAGAACTGGCACGGATGATCGAATCGACGGACAAGGTCGTTGCCGTTGGTGAAACAGGTCTCGACTTCTACCGCGACCGTTCACCGCGCGATCAGCAGGAAGAGGCTTTTCGCCGCCACATACAGCTGGCCAAAGACACTGGAAAACCGCTGATCATTCATGACCGTGACGCACATGATGATGTTGTACGGATCATGCAGGAAGAAAATGCCGCCGAAGCAGGCGGTGTCCTGCACTGCTTCTCCGGCGACCTGGAGATGGCCCGCAAATGCATTGAGATGGGCTTTTACATCTCCTTTGCCGGCCCCCTGACCTACCCGAAGAATGACGCCTTGCGCAGTATCGCAGAAGCGCTACCGGTCGATGTCATGCTGGTGGAAACCGACTGCCCTTACCTTGTCTCCGCAGAACTGGCGCGGCAAGCGCTGTGAACCTGCTTATGTCCGCTCAACTGCCGAAAAACTTGCAGAAGTCAAGGGACTGACGCTCGAAGATATCGCCCGTATCACCAGCCTCAATGCCTGGCGCCTGTTCGGTATTGGCGAGGTCGATCAAAGCACCAGGATCGCCTATGTGATCCGTAACAGCCTTTACCTCAACATAACCAATCGCTGCACCAACAGCTGCACCTTCTGTGCTAAATTCAGGGATTTCACGGTCAAAGGGCACCAGCTCTGCCTGGAACGTGAGCCGACCATTGAAGAGGTCATGAAAGCGATTGGCGATCCGTCCTCTTACGCTGAAGTTGTTTTCTGCGGCTATGGCGAGCCCCTGCTCAGGCTGGACCTGGTCAAGGAGATTGCCGGCTATCTGAAGCAGAACGACATCACCGTACGCATCAACACCGACGGTCAGGCCAACCTGGTTTATGGCCGCAACATCCTGCCAGAACTCGCGGGGCTGGTCGATGCAATCAGTGTTTCGCTCAATGCGCCGGATGCGGCGACCTACCAGGAGATCTGCCAATCAGAGTATGGTGAGCACGGCTATACTGCCCTGAAAGAATTCCTTGTGGAGGCGAAACAAGCACATCCCTTCCGTCACCGCTACGGCAGTGGCCTTGCCTGGGATAGAGATTGAAGTCGTGTCGTAAGGTCGCTGAAGAATCTTCAGGTGGAGTTTCGAGAACGAGTTTACAACGAAGTGGGTTAGACTTGCCATATACCAGTATTCAAACGGGGGCCACATTTTCATGTGACCCCCGTTTTGCATTTTCACCAATTCTACTTGTAGTGATACCGACCCGTGGACAACTTTACTGCTTTTGAAACCTACTCAACCTGCTCCGGCGTCACCAGGTCGCCAAGGAACAGGCTCCCGTTGTGAACGAAGAAACAGTTCTGGAAACCTGCCGCCAGTTCAGCCAGACGCTCTGCATAATTCTCCTCATCACCGTCGTTCGGCGTCGCCAGCCCCAGCAGAACGACATCTGCATGAGCACTCTCCCGATGCATGATCTCCATCACACTTTCTTCCTTCTGTCTTGAGTGTAATTTCGACATCCGCATCGATTCGTATCTCGGGAATCAATTGCGCCAGGAATCGTTCGGTCTGCCCTTTCATGAGTTCGTTCGAGGCAATACTCAAGATGCGAATTTTAGCATGCCGCCATTCCGGGTTACGGGTCAACAGATACGCCAGAAGCAGCATCAGGTCCCCGTTGCGCCTGAGGCCACCCCACCAGACATGGATATCTTGGACCTGACCTTCTCGAAACGAAGCAAGGGGGTTGGTTTTACCGATAATCAGGCTCTTGTTGAGGTGTTTAAGAGGCCGCATGACACGCAGGAACCTGACCAGTCGTGACAGGTCATCCGGCCAGCCGACCAGGACCGTATTACTGGCCATTCCTGCAATACCATTCGACTGTGCAACAGCGAGAATGCCGCGCTCAAGGTCCTGGACGATATTGACCTCGCCGAAAGCAACGATCCCATGTGATTTGAGTACGGAATTGATCTGTTGCTCGCGCGCCACGACATCGACATCGAGTTCGAGGAGGTCACCTTGGTAGAGTTCACAAATCGACACCACACCACGGTTCTCGGCAAACCAGGCGCCGAAGCGTGCCAGATCAAGACGTTTGTCAACATTGCTGACGAATACCAGCATATGTGGTCGCCAGTTGCGGGCCGTCATCGGTCGAGCGTTCAGCTTGACCAGCGCCCAGCGGATCAGGGCCTCATAAAGGTCACGCCAGACATCACCCCAAGAATCCTTGCGTACACGCCTTTTCAGGAACAGCCAGATCGCGAGCTCGACGGTCATAGCAAAAACAGTCGCAGGCCAATGGATCAGCAACATCACACCAAAACAGCCAATGCCGCCGAGCAGGCTCAGGGTCCAGTGAATATTTAAGGTAGGCCGCCAGGAAGGATTACCGGAAAGATACTCCAGTGCGGAAACAAGATTGACCGTGCCGTAAACGCTCAGGAAAAACATCGTCGCAACAGTGGCAACGGTGTTCAGGTCGCCGAGAAAAACCGCGGCCAGGCTGAGTACCAGAGTGACGATCATCCCCAATTTCGGCTCTGCTCCGGGTTTTGAAGACCCGGCAAGCCGATGCGGTACAAGCCTGTCCATAGCCAAAGCCTGTAGCGTCCGGGGTGCCCCTAGCATGGAACCAACCGCAGACGAGAAAATTGCCCCCCAGAGGCCCGGCAAAATCAGCCATGGTCCGAACAGGGCAATCCGGGTCCAGATCAGCGGATCGTTGTTGAGACTGGCAGAATCCGCACTGATAGAAAGCAAGACCGGAACTGCCAGGTACACCACCAGACCCGCCAGAGTTGCAGCGACACTGCCACGCGGAATCGAGTGGCGTGGGTCGGCAAGATCTCCCGACATACTCAAACCTGCCATAATACCTGTCACGGCAGGAAAAAAAACCGCGAAGACAACCCAGAAACCGACCGGGACAAAGGCGTTGGAGATTTCGGCCGTAGCGTGAATCCCCGTCCCGGTAAATGCTCCGGAAGCGAGTGCCAGCAAAGACAGGGCGATGAATGCCATGACCGGGATTTGGGCGCGTAAAGCAAAGGTCGCCCCACGTAACGAAAGAATGGCGACCGCGATGATAATAACGCACGCGGCAACCGACACGGGAACGTCTGGCCAGACAAATTTCAAAGATTCGGCCAGACCGAAGGAATAAAGAGTGACGGACAATGCCTGAGAGATATACAGCGGGAAACCGATCGCACCGCCGATCTCCAGACCCAGGCTGCGGGAGATCATGTAATAGGCCCCGCCAACACCGACGTGGCTGTTGGTCGCAATGGCAGAGAGGCTTAACGATGTCAGCAGGGTAATCAGATTGGCGAGCAGAACGATCAGTATGGTTTTGAAAAGACCGACCTGGCCGACCACCCAGCCGAAGCGCAGGTACATGATGACGCCGAGAATCGTCAGGATCGTCGGCGTGAATACTCCAAGAAACGTCCCCAGCTTCCCGGACGACGAAGCGTTCTTCTTGAACAGACCCGGCTTATTGAGTGGTTTGGCAGATGGCACTGTGAGTCTCCAGTAGTAAAGATCTGGGAAAGGATACCGGGAATATGACAAAAACAAAAGGGCGACCTGAATGGCCGCCCTTTCGAAACTGGTCGATATGCTATGGATTAAAGCTTAACGACGTTCGATGCCTGGGGGCCTTTCTGGCCATCAGTCACATCAAAAGAGACTCGCTCGTTTTCGGCGAGAGTCTTGAAACCATCGCCCTGGATCTGGGAAAAGTGAACGAATACGTCAGGACCATTATCCTGCTCGATGAACCCAAAACCCTTAGCTTCGTTGAACCATTTCACTGTACCTTCAGCCATCTTGAAACTCCTTCACTCCGGTTGGGAGGTGTTCTGTTGTGTATTTTCGTCTGCCGTAAAATAATTAACCACTCAACGAAAGCTTGTCTGAGTGGTTTCTCCAAACTGACTACCTTTAATCTGTCTGTTGAGCAACGAATAGATACACAAACTTGTTATGATCGCCCTTCTATCACAGCTAAATTGGAAAAAGCAAGCCATTTATTTAATTTTCATGAGTTTTTTCTTGCCAAAGCTCTCCTTTACCCAACCCGTTCAGCCCGCAGGAAATAATCATCCCAGACGACCGGCTTGAGCTTGACAGATTGACCGACCAATGATTGATTGCCGGGAAAACGCAAGTCCAGATAATTCCCGGATAACCCCTTCATCAGGCCCTTCCTGACCCCGGTCTCAACGATCACTTCCAGCTCCTGGTTGATAAAACCTTCGGCAAAACGCTGATATTTAATTTTGGCAAGGCTTCTGAGCTTCTCCGCCCTGGTTTTGCTGACATGGCCCGGGACCTGGTCGCTCATCGCTGCGGCCGGCGTCCCCGGACGTTTACTGTATGGGAATACGTGCAGATCCGTAACCGGAATGCTTGCGATAAAATCATAAGTGTCGTTAAATTCCCGGTCGGTTTCTCCAGGGAAACCTGTAATCACGTCGAGACATATCGCGGCATCGGGCAATGCCATCCTGACCTTTTCAATCAGTCGCAAGAAGAAATCCCGATTATAGGTGCGACCCATGCGCTGCAGCACCGTGTCGCTTGCGGCCTGCAACGGGATGTGCAAATGTGGGCAGACGATCAGCGAAGTGGCGATTGTTTCGAGCAGCTCATCTGTCAATTCAGTAGGTTCGATGGAACCGAGGCGGAGGCGATGAATGGCGGACTCTGATTCGATTCGTTTGACGAGCTGGTTCAGCGACGAGCGAGGGTTTAAATCAACACCGTAACCGCCGATATGAATACCGGTCAGAACAACTTCCCGGAAGCCTGACTCAACCAGTCCGTTGATCTGCTCCAGGATTTCATTTTCCTGCGCAGACCTGCTGGCACCTCGTGCATAGGGGATGATGCAGTAGCTGCAGAACGCATCGCAGCCGTTCTGAATCTGGACAAAAGCACGGCTACGTCCGGCAAAGGACGTGAGTGGCGTCAGGCAGATTGATTCTGCGTGACGAATGTCGGAGACTTCCACCAGGGTTGACTGGTGGTCATGCTGAAGGAAATCGAGCAGGCGCTGCTTCTCTTCGTTGCCAATCACCAGGCTGACTCCCGGCAGATCACGCAATGCGCCCGGATCGACCTGGGCATAGCATCCCGTGACGATGACCCGGCATCCTGCGTTCACCCGGCGCGCCCGGCGGACCAGGTTGCGCGACTGTGCATCGGTCGCGCCGGTCACCGTACAGGTATTGACGATCACCAGGTCAGCGCCATCCTCGAACCGGACGATCTTGTAGCCAGCGCCCTGTAAAGCCTCCTGCATCGCGGCAGACTCGAACTGGTTGGTTTTGCATCCCAGCGTCGCAAACGAAACAGTTTGCGTCGCCGGGACGCGAGATGCTGTGCTTTATCTGCGATGATTCATACTCGTCTGTGAATTCATATTGGAACCAACTCGTGACTCATTCTCCGGCGTGACAAAAAAACTCAGGCATCTGACTTCCGCGTCCCGTTCCGCGTCCCGCGTCCCGGAGCTGCTGATCCACCCACCACCCAGAACCCGATCATCATCGTAAAACACCGCAGCCTGGCCTGGCGTCACACCTTTTTGCGGTTCGTCGAAATCAACCTGCACGGTGCCATCGTCCAGGGTCGTGATCTTTGAAGTGACCTCCTGATGACGATAGCGGATACGGCAGGACGCTTCAATTGTCCCGGACGGTGGCGTATAAGCCAGTTGACATCGAAAACATGGCACCTGGATATGCCGAGATGCTGTTTCTCCCCAACAATGACCCGACGATTGACGGCATCGATGCCAACGACGTAGAGAGGCTGCGGCCAGGCGAGCCCGAGCCCACGGCGTTGGCCGATCGTGTATCGGTATGTCCCCT
Organism: uncultured delta proteobacterium; assembly: GCA_963723355.1. Lineage (GTDB taxonomy): Bacteria > Desulfobacterota > Desulfuromonadia > Desulfuromonadales > BM103 > JAFDBW01. Next base: position 91,201 of record CAVRQQ010000002.1, on the reverse strand, counting down.
GATGGCGACCGAGAACCCGTCCGTCAATATACACGATATCGCCGTTCATTGTCCCGGGACCACGCTGCTCCTCAAGGAATCGCACATAATTGCCGTCAGGAACGAAGCAGATATCCTGGCTCTCCGGTTTTTCAGCAACCTGCAAACCAAGTCGCGCAGCATGGCCGCGCACCTCTTCCTTGGTCATGCCGCCGAGCGGGAAACGGATGTACTGCATTTGCTCACTGGTCAGTGTGAAAAGGAAATAGGTCTGGTCCTTGTTGCGATCACGCCCTTTCCTGAGAGCCATGTGACCATCTTCCTCAGTCAGCTGGGCATAATGCCCGGTGACCAGGTAGTCTGCCTGCAGCTCGCGGGCCCTGCGCAAAAGGATCTCGAATTTGAGCACCTGGTTGCAGAGCACACAGGGATTGGGCGTGCGACCATTGAAGTAGTCGTCACAAAAACGATCAATCACTGCCGCTTCGAACTGTTTTTCAAAATTGACGACGTAGAAAGGAATTTCGAGTGACTCGGCCACCCGTCGGGCATCGTAGACATCATCGAGAGAACAGCAGGTGCCGAATTTTTCGCCGTGCTCATCAGTAAAGCTGGAATAGTCCCAGATCTGCATGGTCATGCCGATCACCTCACTGCCCCGCTCTTTGAGCAAAGCGGCAGCGACCGAGGAATCCACTCCGCCGCTCATGGCAACGACGACTCTTTTACCTGGTTCAATCATATGACTTTGGCCACAAGCTATAAAGCTGTAGGGCTATAAGAGTTATAACCCTACGGCCCTACAGCTTTATAGCATTCCAATTTACTTTAAGTTTTATATCTTAACTATTCTTTTCCTTGTAGTTTTTAATTGCCTCGTGCAAAGCGTCCGCGGCCAGGTTCGAACAGTGCATCTTCTGCGCCGGAAGCCCGTCGAGAGCCTCTGCGACCGCCTGGTTGCTCAACTCGAGAGCCTCGTCGATGGTCTTGCCGATCGCCATCTCCGTGACCATTGAAGACGTGGCAATAGCAGCACCACAGCCAAAAGTCTTGAACTTCACGTCCTTGATGACATTGTCTTCGACCTTGAGAAATATTTTCATGATATCGCCGCAGGAGGCATTACCCACCTCACCCACGCCGCTGGCATCTTCGATTTCACCCACGTTCCGCGGATTGGTAAAATGATCCATTACTTTATCTGTGTACATGTCTCTTTCTCCTGAGTTCATTTCAGACCGGCATCAGTCTGCTTTTTAAAAATCGGAAAGTGCGAGGCGTGAGATTTGTAAAGACTTTTCACGCCACTCGCCACGCGCTTCTAGATTCTCCTCACCGTTTCGCAGGTTTCGCAGCCTTCTGCAGTACGGCCGCAGTTATACAGCGGGCTCATATCGCGGAGGCGCTGCACGGTGGCCGGCAGGACCTCCAGGACCTTGTCAATTTCCGATTCGGTCGTTTCCGGACCGAGACTGAAACGCGTACTCGAGTGCGCCAGGGTCACTTCGACGCACATGGCGCCCATCACATGGGACGGCTCCAGAGAGCCGGAAGTGCAGGCAGACCCGGAGGACGCAGCTATGCCGAACATATCGAGATTGAGCAGCAACGACTCACCCTCAATATACGCGAAGCTCACGTTCAAGGTATTGGGCAGGCGTTTTTCACGATCCGGTGTTCCATTCAGCTTGATGTCGGGAACCTGACTGAGGACACCGTCTTCCAGGCGGTCACGTAACGCACGAACACGGTCGTAATACTCATCCAGTTCGGCCAAGGCCAGCTCACAGGCCTTGCCCAGCCCCACGATACCGGCGACATTCTGGGTCCCGGCGCGACGATTACGTTCCTGGTGACCACCGTGCATCAGAGCGGACATTCGCGTACCGCGCCGCACATAGATCGCGCCGACGCCTTTCGGTGCACCGATTTTATGGCCGGAGATCACCAGCAGGTCGACGTTGGCTTTTTGCACGTCGACCGGAATTTTGCCGACAGCCTGAACCGCATCGGTGTGAAACCGGATGTTGTATTTTTGGGCGATTCGACCGATCTGCTCGATCGGGTAAATGTTTCCGGTCTCGTTATTGGCCCACATCACCGAAATCAATACGGTTTTGTCGGTAATCGCCGCTTCCAGGTCAGCGAGATCGAGCATGCCGTCCCTGTCTACCGGCAGGTAAGTCACGTCATAACCCTGCTTTTCGAGATACTGGCAGGTTTCAAGAACTGCAGGGTGCTCTATCGAGGTTGTAATAATATGGTTGCCTTTTTCTTTCAGGGCATCCAGCGTGCCCTTGATGGCCATATTGTCCCCTTCACTGCCGCAGGAGACAAAGACGATCTCTGCGGGTGAGGCGTTGATCAGCGAGGCGACCTGCTCGCGCGCCTTCTCCAGAGCGCCGGAAACCTGTCGTCCTGCCCAGTGAACGCTGGACGGGTTGCCGAACTGCTCGCGGTAAAAAGGCAGCATCACCTCCAGGACCTCTGGCCTGACCGGCGATGTGGCGTTGTAATCGAGATAAATGTTGCTCAATTCCATGACCTCCAATGATGGATCTTTAAATCTTGAATTCTCAACTGTGGATTGGAACGAAACTTCGAGAGCTGCCTGCCCGATTCACAGTTCAACAATCAAAACCTAATTCTTGCCTTTTGCTTCGTTGAATTTGCTCCTTGCTTCCTGGGTTAATTCTTCAAGAGTGATAGAGGCAAGGAAGTCGCGGATTTTCTCCCCGAGGCCATGCCAGACATTATGTGTGACACAGTGATCATCGCAGACACATCCGTGTTTCTGATCCATGCATGCGACCGGGACCAGGCGATTCCTCGACACTGTCGATGATCTCGTCGACCTGAATCTCTCGCGCAGGCCGGGCCAGCAAGATAACCTCCTCCCGGTCCGCGGACACTTTTTACGATCTGGCCGCGGCGCAATTTGACAAAAAGCTGTTCAAGGTAAGTCAGCGAAATGCTCTCACGCAGAGAAATGTCACGCAGCGATACCGGAGAGCCTTCGGAATAAAGATTCAGGTTCACCATGGCCCGAACGGCGTATTGTGCTTTGGTGGACATGCGCATGGTTATGCCTCGGTTTTTTCCTTTTTGCGTGAGCTCGTCACGCTCGCAGCTGATTTTGCCGCAGGTTTTCTGGTCGAGGTCGACCGCTTGACAGCTTTTTTCACAACAGGCTTTGCTGCCTTTTCTCCGGGATGTGCCGACAGGTCTGCTACTTTCTTTTCCAGGGCTCTTATCTGGTCGAACAGGCAACTGATCGCCTTGGCCTCGGGGTCGGGCAGGTTGCCATGTTCAAGGTCAGGACGCTGTTCCTCTTCGACAACTTTGGTTTCCTGCTGCATCACGACACGACCGGGAATGCCAACCACCGTAGCGTTCGGCGGGACTTCCTTGACGACAACCGAGTTGGAACCGATCTTGGCACCTTTACCGACGGTGAACGGACCTAGGACTTTTGAACCGGAGCCGATCACGACATTATCTTCTACGGTCGGATGACGCTTGACCTTGTCCCAGGTCACGCCACCCAGGGTCACGCCGTGGTAAATGGTGACATTGTCGCCAATCTCAGCCGTTTCACCGATGACCACGCCCATACCGTGATCGATGAAAAATTTCTTGCCGATCTGTGCGCCGGGGTGGATCTCGATGCCGGTAAAGAAACGCCCCATATGCGATGTAAACCGGCCGAGGAAATAGAGCTCGTGGGTCCAGAACCAGTGTGCGATGCGATAGAACCACACCGCATGCAGTCCGGGATAGCAGAAGATAATCTCCAGAACGCCGCGTGCGGCAGGGTCCCTGTCGAAAACCGAATAAATATCTTCTCGAATTTTGTCAAACATTTTGTGTATATCCTCCATGCCCCGTCAACCAAGAGTCATCAAACTGTAAAAACACCGGCAAAACATCTGCCGGTTGCCGAACATGCTCAATGGATAGCATACCTGAGTAAAACTGTCAATTATTTTTGATACAGAATTTAAGGAAAATCGGGAGGAATCGGCAGAGGTGGAAAAGACCTGGAGTCTACCCTGATTGGTGATTTACAGGAAAAGTTGGTACGCCTGGTTTTCAGTTTCCTCGACATACCGGTAACCGAGGTTTTCAAGGAATACTTGCAGCTGCGGCTCCTGTCCTTCCGGAATCTCGAGACCGACCAGGACCCTGCCAAAATCACCTCCTTGAATTCGGTAATGGAAAAGCGAGATGTTCCAGTCTGCGCTCATTGATGCGAGAAAACGGGCCAGGGCGCCCGGCCGCTCCGGGAACCAGAAACGGAACAACCGTTCTCCGTGGACATCGGGAGAACGACCGCCGACCATATAGCGGACGTGGGTCTTGGCCAGTTCGTTATCAGTCAGGTCGATGTTTTCAAAGCCGCATTCCGTCAATTGCTCGCGAAATAACTTGCGCTGTTGATCACCATCGATGGCGACACCGACAAAAATATAAGCCGATTCGCGACCGGAAAGACGGTAGTTGAACTCGGTGATATTCCTGTCGCCGACAACTTCCCGGCAAAAGCGGAACAGGGCTCCCGGTTCTTCAGGAATGGTGACCGCAAACAAGGCTTCCTGTTTTTCACCGATCAAAGTACGTTCGGCCACATAGCGAAGCCGATCGAAATTCATATTGGCGCCCGAGTTGATTGCAACCAGCGATTGACCGGTCACCTTCCTCTCACGCACATATTTTTTCAGTCCCGCGGTGGCAAGGGCTCCGGCCGGCTCGACAATCGAGCGAGTGGCCTGGTAAACGCTCTTCACCGCACTGCAGATTTCATCAACATCGACCAGGATAATCTCATCGACATGCTGGCGACAGATATCAAAAGTCAGCTTGCCAACTTCGCGGACAGCGACGCCGTCAGCGAAAATTCCGACCGAATCGAGCTTGACGCGATGCCCGGCGGCCAGCGACTGGGCCATTGCGTCACTGTCGACAGGTTCGACGCCGATCACCTTGATATTCGGGCAAAGCTCCTTGATGAAAACCGCCACACCAGCAAGCAGGCCGCCGCCGCCGACCGGGACAAAAACCGCATCGATCCGGCCAGCACTCTGGCGAAGCAATTCATCGGCAACGGTCCCCTGCCCTGCGATGACCAGTTCGTCATCGAATGGCGGGATAAAGACCATTCCGGACTGCGAGACCAGGTCAGCACAATGCTCGGCCGCCTCCGAATAGCTGTCGCCAAACAGGACAACCTTGGCACCGAAGGACTTGACCGCCGCAACCTTGATGGCAGGAGTCGTCACCGGCATGACGATGGTTGTGTCAATGCCCAGCTTCTGACCTGAGAAAGCGACGCCCTGGGCATGATTGCCGGCCGATGCGGTAATGATGCCCAGCTCTCTCTCCGCTTCGCTGAGATTGGCTATCCGGTTATAGGCCCCGCGTATCTTGAAAGAAAAGACCGGCTGCAAATCCTCGCGTTTGAGAAGCACCCGGTTGTTCAACAGTTGCGACAGGAATGCCGACTCCTCGAGGGGGGTCTCTATGGCCGCTTCATAAACTTTCGAGGTCAGGATTTGCTTGAATAATTTATGCATGCAGGGATTCTGCCACGAAGACCGAAAGAGACAAAGAAAAAACTGGCAAATTCGTCGCCCGTTGAAAAACACGAGCCAACAATTTGCTATCTCTTTATCAGACCCTGTCTGGCCACGTGATCACTAAGTCGACAATGGCGATATCACATCTGAGACAGAAGATTATTTCCACTTAATGATCGACAACTGTATACACTTTAGCTATACTTCGAAATCAGTTTCCAGCCGGGCTAAGCGTACCCGGTGAATATATTTCATGTCGTCACAAAGGAGAGAGATCATGCCGGAATTTTTCTATCAGAACCCTTTACCTGTCGCCAAGGACGAAACCGAGTATTACAAGATTCCCGGTTCGGAGCAGTATGTCACCGTTGACAACTTCGCCGGCGAGGAAGTCCTGAGGGTCTGCCCAGAAGCCCTGACCATCCTGGCCAATGCCGCCATGAAGGATGTCTCCTTCCTGCTGCGCAAGGAGCATAACGAGCAGGTCGCCAAGATCCTGACAGACCCGGAAGCCTCACGCAACGACAAGGGTGTGGCCATGGCATTCCTGCGCAACGCCATGGTTTCGGCCCAATTCGAGCTGCCGACCTGCCAGGACACCGGCACCGCGACCGTCGTCGCCAAGAAGGGACAGCAGGTCTGGACCGGTGTGAATGACGCTGAATACATTTCCAAAGGGGTCTTCAAGACCTACACCGAAGAGAACCTGCGTTACAGCCAGACTGTCGCACTCGACATGTATAACGAAAAAAATACCGGCACCAACCTGCCGGCACAGATCGACCTTTACGCCACGGAAGGCGATGCCTACAAGTTCCTGTTCATGGCAAAAGGCGGCGGATCCGCCAACAAGACCATGCTCTTCCAGGAGACCAAGGCGCTGCTCACCCCGGAGAAGCTGTTCGACTACCTGGTCGCCAAGATGAAGACTCTCGGCACGGCAGCCTGCCCTCCCTACCACCTCGCCTTCGTTATTGGCGGCACCTCTGCCGATGCGGTCATGAAGACCGTCAAGCTTGCGACCGCCAAGGAACTCGACAGCCTGCCGACCGAAGGCAACGATCATGGCCAGGCGTTCCGCGACATCGAACTGGAAGAAAAACTGCAGAAAGCAGCCCAGGAGCTCGGCATCGGCGCCCAGTTCGGCGGCAAGTACTTTACCCATGACGTACGCGTCATCCGCCTGCCGCGCCACGGCGCATCCTGCCCGCTCGGCATGGCGGTTTCCTGCTCGGCTGACCGCAACATCAAGGCCAAGATCACCAGGGACGGCCTGTTCGTCGAAGAGATGGACCGTGATCCGGGCCGCCTGCTGCCAGAGCAGTACCGCATGGCCAAGCATGAGCACGGTCACAAGATCGACCTGAACCGGCCAATGGCAGACATCCTGGCTGAACTGACCCAGCTGAAATGCGGCGACGCCCTGCTGCTCAACGGCACCATCGTGGTCGGTCGCGACATCGCGCACGCCAAGTTCAAGGAGATCCTCGACAGCGGCAAGCCTCTGCCCGACTACCTGAAGAAGCACCCGATCTACTACGCCGGACCGGCCAAGACCCCGGAAGGCCGCCCTTCAGGTTCGTTCGGTCCGACCACGGCCGGCCGCATGGACTCCTACGTCGGCCTGCTGCAGGAGAATGGCGGCTCGATGGTCATGATCGCCAAGGGCAACCGCTCGCAGCAGGTCACTGATGCCTGCGCCAAGTTCGGCGGTTTCTACCTCGGTTCCATCGGCGGCCCCGCAGCCCTGCTCGCCGACGAGAACATCAAGAAGGTCGAGTGCATCGACTTCCCTGAACTCGGCATGGAAGCTGTCTGGCAGATCGAAGTCGTCAATTTCCCGGCATTCATCCTGGTGGATGACAAGGGCAACGACTTCTTCAAGCAGCTGGGCCTGTAAGATCAGGCAGACAAAAAGCCCCGGGGATATTCCCGGGGCTTTTTGTATTCAAGGAAAAGCTGAAAGAAGCGACTTCCCCCTATCTCCCTGTCTCCCTGTAAAACCCGGCCTGGGCATTAAAAAGACCTGCATAAGCACCACCGCGCTTCAACAGCTCATCGTGGCTGCCCTCTTCAACGATTCGACCGTCCGCCATCACGTAAATACGATCGGCCAGCTGCACCGATGAAAGCCGATGACTGACAATAATAGCACTGCGCCCGGATGATGCGACGGAACTGCTCGATCAGTGCCGCTTCTGCCAGCGGATCAAGCGCACTGGATGGTTCATCAAGGACCACAAGACGAGCCTTGCGGAAGAAAGCCCTGGCCAGGGCCAGCCTCTGCCATTCGCCGGTACTCAACTCGCGACCGTCGAGAAACTGGGTACCGAGTTGTGCATCATAACCGTCTGGAAAATGCTGGATTGCCTTATCAATTCCGGCAACTCTGGCAGCTTCAGCAATCTCCGGGGATTTCTTTTCCGCGTTGACATCCCCAAGCCAGATATTGTCAAGCACACTTAACTCGTAACGGACATAGTCCTGGAATACAACGCTGATCTGACTTTGCCAGGCGACCGGATCGAGTTTTTTCAGATCAACCCCATCCAAAGTAATCGAGCCTTGCCCTGGGATCATAAAGTCGGCATAAAAGTTTGATCAGTGTCGATTTCCCCGCGCCGTTTTCACCTACCAGAGCAACGATTTCACCCGGTCTGAGCTGAAAATCGATTTCTTGAAGTGAGTCTCTTGCCGCGCGGGATAGGTAAAACTGACGTTGTGAAAGACCAGCCCTTCCTGAGAGAACGATGGCAGCTCTACAGGTCGCTCGGGAGGCCTTATGCCGGGTTCGAAATCGAGGAACCGATAAAAATTGGTCAGGAACAGGTTGTCTTCGTAAAGCCGGCAAGGCCTCGCAGAAGGTTCTGCAAGCGGCCATGGCGCGCTGGAAACCTTGGAAATACATGACGATAACGCCAAGGGTCATACTCCCCATTACGGCATAATATGCCATTAGGGCGAGTGCCCCGTAGAGAACAACAGTCACCGCTGCCTGGGTGATCATCTCGCCACGCGCCCGCCTGACACCGAGCCCAAGGCGTCCCTGTCGCAACTGCTGACGCAACAGGTTAAAGCGCCCGGCAAACATGCGCCCGATTCCAAGCAGGCGTATATCGCGAGCGCTCGCAGCTCCAGTTATCAACCAGTGAAAGTATTGGGACTTTCGATCTACCTCTGCATGTTCACGCTCATACATGAATCGCTGACGGGCGTAGACCATTCGCAACAACCCTGCAGGCAAGGCAGCGACAAGCATTGCCAGGCCAACCGCCCAGTGGGAGACGAAAAGCAACCCGGTGACTCCGGTCAGAAGCAGCCCGTTCTGCAGAATCTGCTTCAAGCCATCGACGATTCTTGCTGGGCGATAAAGGGCGTCGAGCTGCGCCTGGTGAAGGGTGTCATGAAATGTCGGATCTTCATAGTAACCCAAGTCTACAGCGATTGATTTGTCATGGATGACGTCTGCAACGTGGTCTGTCACAGCCATCCCCTGGGCTTCCGCAGCATAACCTCCCCAAGTGTTGGCAAGAACCGTAACGAGCGCCACCAAGCCAGCCAAACCAACCCACAAGGCAACACCACTAAAGCCGGAGTCAGGTTTGGATACCGCAATCGCCAGAGAGTCAACCACCTGTTTGATGAGCAGCAGTGACAACACCGGCAAGACAGCCTGAACAATCAGCATACACAGGTTGACTAAAGTCCAGCCAGGGGCCGCCGACCACACGAGCCGTAATGCTCTATGCAGCCGCAAGGCGGTAGACAAGCGGTCTTTGATACCAGGTTGGGCCATGAATAAGTCTCCGGGTTCCGTTCTGCTAAGATACTTGTATCATGTTTTAACCTTGCTGGAAATTACCGAGACCCCAAAGTATTGGTTAGGTTTGGCATATGCTGAGGGCTTGGCTTATAATGTCGACGACATGCATGGATTGCCAGCTGAAAATATTCAACATCCGACCTCGAACCTCGCACTTGGGCCACTCGTATACCAACTGGTCGCCCACGATTCCTGGGGAGAACAGATGGTTGCATCCCTCAACGCACATCTGGATATGGAGGCGTGCGAAAGATTGGCGCCGGACCGAATCATACACCTCCATTCTCTTCCACAGGGTTCGGGCAATCGCGGTGAAGAGCGGGCACTCCCCGAGAAACTCGCTTCATGGCTTCCGGACACAGCGACTTTGACACAATGGTCTTATCGTCGCGATCTTTTGAATACCGTTTGGTTCTCAGAGAAAAGCAAGCACTGTTTCTGGACCGCCGGGATTAGCCCGCAGCTAGGGAGCTTTCGCTACCACCTGCCATGGAACCTGCTCCTGCACGACATGAGACTGTTTAATGGTGGGTTGATCCACGGGGGGCTTGCAGAGCATCAGGGCGCAGCACTCTTGCTTTTAGCCCCTCCTGATGGCGGCAAAACCACGACGCTGGCGGCGGCCCCGACCTCCTGGCAGGTACTGAGCGACGATGCTGCACTGATCTGGCCTCTGGACAACAACACCTGGCAGGCAAGTCCGTTGCCATCGTGGGGAATGCTGAACCGGGCCACACTGGGACCGACTGCAACTCTTAGCCGACTGGACATTCCGGTTCCGGTGCGCGTCATGTTGCGTCAATACCAGTCGGATAAGCTCCATCTGGTTTCTGTGCCACCGGTTGCCGCGTTGCCATTAATCTATCGGGCGCTCTGTGAATACCCTGCAGCTTTCCTCGCAGACATATCTTTCCGGCCGCAATACTTCCAAACGGCATGCGCCTTGGCAAAGCAGCTCCCCTGTTGGCAACTCGATATGCCGCTGCATGCCGATGTCTGGCCGCACTTTGAAAAGCTCATAAAAGATTCACAATCATGAGTCCTCATCGCGAAAAATATTTTCTCTACCGTGGGAGGAGCATGTGGCCCGGTTTCCAGGATGGAGACCTGCTGGAGATCGAACCGGTCAACACAGAGCGACTCCGGATTGGTGACTGCCTATTGTTTCAAGACCCCGACGGCCAGCTCGTGGTCCATCGATTAATCGAAAAAGATCCAGCATTACTCACCCGTGGCGACGCTCTGTCTCGTCCTGACTCTTTCAATATTTTACCGACAGATATCAGGGGACGCGTGATTGTGCGTTGTCGATACGAACAATGTGAAAAAGTGGCGGGGGGAAGATTCGGAGCCCTCGCTGCGATCTTCTATCGTTATGCAGGGCGCATCGATCCGGATCGTGCATCTCGTGGCGGCAGGCTCGCACGAGCCATACAACACGCTTCGTCAATCCTGTTTAAACCGCTGTGGCAATTAGGAAAGATTCGTTCCCTGCACATTCCCGGGAAAGGTTCTATTGTAGTCTGGGAAATGGGTGGCAACTTGATAGGCCGAAAAAGACCGGAGAACGATGATTGGCAAATTTTCTGGCCTTGGCGGGTGTTCGTGAAGAGACCTCAAGGTTTCATGCGTTGAGCGAATAGTTAGTGGTTAACGGGCAGTTCCACCGCTACAGGAGAGCTGTGCACCAGAGCCTCCGTTGCAGTACCCACTGGAAGCACCCCGGCCACCATTACACTGCTTCGTGCCCGTGCCGGTTGCTGAAGTGCCGGTCTTGCATTCCAGACCGAGAACCGTGCCAAGTTGATCGATCGATCTGACCAGGGGCTCCTGCCAAGTTTTTTTTTTCTCTTTCATATCGCCAACCCTATCAAATTCACTGTCAATGCATGCTAGCGTGACTAACGATTTTTTGCAAGCCGCGAGACCGGAAATATTCCGGCATCCATCGCCTGCTGACAAAACCAGTTCGAGGAAAACAGGTCTCCGCCAACCTGGTAATTGATTGCGACGCAACTCCCCCTGCACACGGTTTTCATCAGGCATCGGGCACAAACCCCGTGCAGTTCATCCGGCAACCCTTTGCGTATACGCTGCAGCACCGGGTGGTCTTCCCAGATCTTCGCCAAAGAGTCATCCATAACAGCGCCCAGGGTCAGCTCCGGATTCTGTTGGCCAACACCGCACAGAGCATAGTCACCTCCGGGAAGAATCCCCAGAATGTGCATCAGGTTGCAGCCACCATCCTGCTCACCAGAAATGATTTTTGACAACGGCCGAAACGCCCAGGGAACATCAATGATCAAGGGCAGGCCATATTTACCGACTCGACCGTCGTTAAACTCTTGCGCAATCTGGATGACTTCTTCAACGGCCAGGGACCGTCCGGCCTCATTCAGGCTCTCTCCCCCCATCAGCGGTTGCACAACATTGAACTTGACTGACCCTGCCCCCAGCCCTGCGCACAAGGCAAGAAAATCGTCCAGCTCGTCGACATTATCCTTCTGCAGGGTCAGAATTAACTCAGGAGAGAAACCTGCCGACGACAAGGCCCTGATCCCCGCTACAGTCTTTGCAAAACCTCCAGGTACGCCACGTATGGTTTCATGAGTCTCTGCCGTTGCGCCATCCAGGCTGACCGCAACATCTGTCACACCACATTCGGCCATGAGATTCGCCAAAGGTTGATTGATCAACAACCCATTGGTCTCGATGGTTGCTGACAGTCCAAACTCCTGTTGCAACCGCAGGAATGACTGGAATTCAGGGTGCAATGTTGGTTCTCCACCCGACCATTTCAAGTGGCGAAGGCCCAGCGGCAAGGCCTGCGTGATGGCATGGCGCAGGCAATCATGGGTCAGAAATGCCCCGGAAGTCCCACTGGACAGGTCACCAGGAACAAAATAGCAATGCAGACAGGCACAATTGCATCCGCTGGTCAGATAAACGTAGAAAGTTGTTAATTCTGGCGTTTTGTAAGCCATCTCATTCATATCGAGAGGCCCATTTCGTCAAGTTCACTGATGAACCTCTTCATGCAGGCATCCGGGCAAGGATGGTTGATCTCACCAGTCCTGGTGTAGGCTGTACCTGGGCAGTTGCCGGTACAGTTCTGCAGCCAGACACAATCACAACATTCCTCGAACGACTTCAATTCGACATGATCGCGTTTACGCATTTGCTCAAGATCAGGAGAAGATTGCCAAATTGTGGCGAGATTATCCTTGCCGATATGGCCCAAAACCATCTGTGGCAGCATGACGCAAGGGGTTATGGCGCCATCAGACCGAACCGCAATCTGTCTAAAAACACAGCCGCAACCGACCAGGCGTCCGCGGCCCGGAATTGCTTCACCGCTGTTGCAAGCAGCCTCCATTTGCTGAAAGTTCCGCCAGTCCGCAAGAGGACCAGCGTTGGCATGAATCCGGCCGGGATAAGTTTGATCAAGCTCTGCCAGGGTATGCATGGCCTGCAGACGTTGTTCCGGGCGCAACAATACGTCAGGTGGATACTTCCCGGCATCTCCTAAAGACGAGGCTGCGTTGGTAGAAAAAGATGACAACTCCAGTTCTTCAAGCAATAGACTTGCAATTGCTGTCAGGTCATCCACATTGCCAGGATGAATCGTTACTCGGACCGTCACAGGCACCTCGACTTCTTGCAAATGCCGGATCGCGGCGAGTGCCGGCGCAAAGCTACCTTGGCCGCGCATAATCTCGTGAACATAAGCACAGGATCCGTCCAGGGAAACCTGCACCATGTTGCAGCGACCTGTCTACTTGAGAAGTTTGGCGATCGCGGAGGGCAACAGCTGCCATTGCTCAAGAGACTGAAACGCATCCGGTTGGTGACGACAGCGTCAACCAGCTTAAGGAATCTTCGCGAAGCAACGGCTCGCCACCCATAAGGGTTACCCCCATTACCTGGCAGCGTTGTACCTCGGCAGATAAATCCAGCCACGTTCCTTGGGCAGGTTGTGGTAGGCGACGCCAGGGTTGTTGAGGTAATAGCAATACCGGCAGGAGGGGTTACAGCGACTGGTCATTTCGAGATCAATTAACGGGGCGTCCGCATCACTTTTTGCGGCATCAAATATGTCCCGGATACCGACAGCACCCGAGGATTGACCAGGTTTTTGACGAGGGACAGTATTTGTTCAACGGCCAGTTCGTCCATCCCTTCGTATACATTTTTGAGTGTCTCGATAACTTCACGCAGACTTCGTTCGCCGTTGAGTTTCTGCCAGATTGCCACTGCTGTCTAGTTGAGCATCTGCACAGTGCCCCGGTCCGGATCAAACAACAAGGCACAGTCATCATCCTCGATGCGAAGCACAAGGTTGGGATTGACTGCCAGAAACGTTTCCAGATTAATTTCCTGGTCAAGGTTTTTCAAAACAAGCTCCCGCATCCTCAGTGAATCAAGCTACGTGGTTCTTCAAAACGAGTCCCTGTTTTAAGCCAAAGCCGAGCAGGGAACGCATCTGTCCTGCAGCTTCCTGTCCGGACAGCTGGTAATTCTCCAGCAGGAAATCAACACAGGCTGACCTGCTGAAGGTCTCGTCGCCAAGCATCTCCCGAGCACGTTGAAAAATTTGTGCCGCCATTTGATTGACCGTAACGATTACATCCCGATCAGCAACCAGCATGACCGCATCTTCGTCGAAAAATTCAATGAAAATATGAGGAGAAAGCTGATAGTAATTCACCGGGTGAAGCCTTTCAAAACGATACTTCATGTTAGTTGTTTTACAGGTGGGCTGTCAAATAAACAGTGGGATGGATCATTCAGGTAGAGAAGATCAAAAACCGAACAGCGCCATCAATATCGGAAGCAGAAAGGTTGTCATCAGGCCGTTCAAACCAATCGCCAGACCGGCGGCTGCACCCGCCAGACGGTTGACTTCAAGCATTCTGGCCGTGCCGATGCCATGGGCGGACGTGCCGATTGCAAGCCCCATCGATACCGGAGAAGTCACGCCGATCCGACGGCAGAACTCCGGACCGCAGACGGCCCCTAGACAACCGGTCAAAACGACCAGTGCAGCGGTCAGAGGCGCGATGCCACCGATCTTGTCAACGATGCTGATTGCAATCGGCGTGGTAACTGACTTCGGCGCCAGGGAAAGGATCACTTCACGGCTGCCGCCGAGGATCCAGGCCAACCCGCAGGCTGAGATGATCGAGGCCAGGGAGCCGGCGAAGATGCCGATCAGGATCAGTCGCTTGCGTTTCCAGATCTCTTCCCGACGCTGGTAAAGGGGAACGGCCAGGGCAACCACCGATGGACCGAGCAGGAACAGGATCATGTCACCGCCACGGGCATAGTCGCGATATTCGACGCCGGTGCCTTTAAGCAGCAGAATGATCGCAACGATCGCCACCAGGACCGGGTTGGCCCATACGCTGTTGACGCGCCGGTAGAGAGTCTGCGCCAGCAGATAGACGACCAGCGTCAGGCCGATGCCGAACAGCGGAGTCTGCACCAGTTCAGCCCACATCGTCCCGCCCCTTGTTTTCGAGTTTCTGGGCCAGGAGGCCGGTCGTAGCCATAACCACGAAAGTACTGATTACGGTGGCGACGGTAATCGGCAACCACTCTGCGGCGATCAGGTCACTGTAAACCATAACCCCGACACCCGCCGGGACAAAAAACAGCGTCATGTTGGATAACAGGATTTCCGCTGCCTCTTCGATCCATTTGACATCAACCCAGCCGACGATCAAGCCGAGCAGCAGCAGGCCCATCCCCATGACATTACCGGGAATCGGCAAGTCAAGAAATCGACTGATGATTTCACCACAGAGCTGAAAGAGCAGCAGGTATGTCAGACCACGAACCATAATTATTGCCGTTACTCGCGTCTAAAGGCTTGAGTGGACCCGGTAGACCGCTTCTAGGCCCCCTCCTGGAGGCCTTCGATAAGCGCCTTGACCTCAGTGCAAATATCCTTGGATGCCGGGCTCTTCTCATGTTTGAGGAATTCCCTGAAACAGTGCAGGGATTCCTGAATCTGCTCCTGGTCCAGGTAGATATTGCCTAGCGTCAGGTAGGCAAAAGAGAAATCCGGATCGAGGGCGATCGCCTTGCGGCAGCATTTTTCTGCCTCGATCAGGTCATCATTATCATAGTGGAATTCGGCCAGATTGAAGTGGCCCTGCGGATTTTCAGGTTCGAGCTCAAGGGCTTTTTCGAAACAATCGCGGGCTTCATCATTCCGCCCGGTGGCAAAACAGACATCCCCGAGCGAATGCAGAGCGAAAGCCGACTCCGGGTCCTGCTCCAGGGCCTGGCGATAACAGGCCTCGGCCTGTTCCATCTGTTCCTGGTGATAGTGGATCAGACCAAGACTGACACGGGCATCGGTCTGCCCCGGATCGCGTGACAGAACATCTTCGTAGACCCTGCAGGCCTTGTCAGGACGGCCCAGTTCAAAATAGACGTCGCCCAGGTCAAACTGCAGGTCATATTCATCAGGCAGCTCTCCAATGACCTTCTCAAGGACCGTCGCGGCCTCTTCAAGATGACCGGCCTCGACCAGGGCCTCTCCCAGCAAGGCACGGGTCTCGACGTCATCCCCCTGCTCCTGCAAAAGTCTTTTCAGAATCCGCACGGCTTCTTCCGCCGCACCTTTTTCAAGCGCCTGCTCCGCCCTGCTTATGGAAATTTGGCTATCATTCATCTGTTTACTCCCTGTTTTCTGCGTCGAATGCCGGCGCAAACTCTTCATTCAAGGTTTCGAGCATGTCCCATACTCCCCATGGATCGGTCGGAATGACTTCAACCTCGACCCGCAAGTGGTCGGCAAGGTCTCGGATACGCACATCGTCCAGGAACACATCTTCGCCTTCACGCAGCATGACATCCGGAACCAGCAATATCTGACCAAGGTCCACATTTGCCAGCTGCTCAAGCAGGTCCTGACCGGTCAGAAGCCCGGCAACGGTCACATCTCCGCCGAAGAAGTGATTCTCAACCACGTGCACCCTCAGATCTATGCCACATTTTTCGATCAGTTTGCGAGCAAATCCGAGGATTTCCGTCGCAGCAGACACCCCGGTGACCAGGCTGACCGGCGGCAGTTTGAGCGGTTGCGCCTCTTTGATCACTTCATCAGCCTGCTGACGAAACACCGGGATCAGGCCGACACCGTTCTCGATCTGGGCCAATGCTTCGTAGGCTTCCAGGGGCGGGAAATCCTCTTCAGCCCTGAGATAGAGTTCGTCAGCGGCGAAAATGAACCGGGTGCCGAGCCGTTTCAGCAGCTCAGCCTGCCTTTGCCCTACCCAATCCACCAGCTCTGCAGCTTCGTCCCTGGTGTGTACCCGCAATCCCGGAAGACGCTGACGGTGCCCGGTCAAGCCGACCGGAACGATGGCCAGAGATTTGACTCCGGGGGCAAAGGCTGACAATTCTCTCAATGTCCGCTCCAGGTGAACACCGTCATTAATCCCGGGGCAGACAACGACCTGGGTGTGCAGCTCTATTCCTCCATCGACCAGGGCCCTGATCAACGGCATGACATCCGGGGCCGACTTGTCGAGCAGCCTCTGCCGCAACGCGTTATCGACGGCATGTACGGAAATATAAAGGGGAGAGAGCTGCTTGCGCAAAATCAGCTTCAAATCATCTTCAGAGAGGTTGGTCAGAGTGACATAGGCGCCGTAAAGATAGGAGAAACGGTAGTCTTCGTCCTTGATATACAGCGTACGCCGCATACCACGCGGCAGTTGATGGACGAAGCAGAAGATACAGTTGTTGCCGCACAGCTTCGGTTCAGGGTGCGGCAGCAGGAGGCCAAGCGGCTCCTCGCTGTCGTGCTCGATGTCAAGCTCCCACAATTCGCCATCGGCACGCTCAATCTCGATCTGTAGCAATTCGTTGGGTTCTTCAATCAGGTAATCAACCAGGTCGTTGACCTGTTCGCCGTTGACGCGAACCAGGCGATCACCTGGCTGCAGCCCCAGTTCATCGGCAATACTACCGGGCTCTATGGAAACAATTTCGAGCATAACGCAACCTGGGCAAAGACTTACGATTTAAAGCTTAATCTTAATCCTCAGCAAAGACAAAGGCCCCCAACCGGTATTTCCGGCGAGGGACCTTTGGCGCAAACGGTTCCAGAATTCAGGGCAGGAATCAGTCCCTGCCACCATGCAGACGGAAGTTACCGTCAGCTGAGGTAATCGACGTGATGGCGTGTTTGTAAAGCAGCAGATCACCGCTGCTGTCGACCAGCACACAGAAGCTGTCAAAAGACTTGATGTAGCCCTGCAGTTTCTCACCGGACATCATGGCGATGTCAACAAGCACGCGTTCCTTGCGGGCCTGGTTAAGATATTGATCCTGAATATTGAAAGGGGACTTAGCCATAACAACCTCTCCTTTTTTAGATGGCATGAAAATTTTCAATCAACTTCTGGATTGTAACAAAGTCACTGGATGATTCAAGCCAAATTATTGATTTATCTTTGCGAAACCATGTTACCTGTTGTTTTGCATAACGCCGTGTGGAACGTTTCAGATCTTCCACAGCTTCATCACGGGTCATTTCGCCACGCAGTAGCGCAAACGCCTGTCGATAACCGATGGTCCTGAATATCTTCAACCCCGGATCATATCCGGCCTGCAGAATCTGTTCTGCCTCTTCGAGCAGGCCTTTCTGGAACATCGCCTCGGAACGCCGGTCGATCCGATCGTAAAGAATTTCTCGTTCACAGGTCAGGCCAATCTTCAAGGTACGGTAATGCTCGGTATTGAAGCCGTGCTCATTCTGCAGTTCGGAAAGAGGTCGACCGGACTGGTGGAAAACTTCCAGGGCCCGGACAATTCTGATCAGATCGTTGGGATGCAGACGAGCGGCTGACTCAGGGTCAATGCCTGCGAGTTCTGCATGCAGGACCTCACTGCCCTCATGCTCTGCCCTGTCGTGCAAGCACCTTGCGCAGGTCAGGGTCGGCGCCTGGGGCATTGAGCAGCCCTTCTGTCAGGGCCCGGATATAAAGACCGGTCCCGCCAACCAGAAAGGGTTGTTTGTTGCGATGACGGATATCGAGCATGGCTGCTTCGGCGAGAGTCGATAAACCGTGCAGCATGGAACTCCTGGTTGGGCCAGACCACGTCAATCAGGTGATGCCGGACCCGCTGCTGTTCCTCCAGGGTCGGTTTTGCTGTGCCGATGTCCATCAGGCGATAAACCTGACGGGAATCTGCAGAGATGATTTCCCCGTCAAAGAATTCGGCCAAAGCCAGAGCCAGCTCCGTCTTGCCAACTGCAGTCGGACCGCAGATAACCGTCAGGGCTGGTCGCATGTCTGTATTCTCCGACACCGTCAGCCCCTGTGGAAAAACTTCTCGACTTCGCGCTTCCCCAGACGATACATGACCGGCCGGCCGTGCGGGCAGCAGCTGCCGAAATCAATCCCGGCCAGGTCTTTCAGCAACTGCTGCATTTCACTGGACGAAAGGGCCTGGTTGGCCCGCACCATGCTGTGACAGGCGATGACGGAGAGGACCCGCTCGATTTCATCATCAAGTTTTCCGGCTCGCCCGATCTCGTTAAGCTCCGCAGCAAGATCACGGACCAGCCGTTCGGCATCGACATCAGCAGTCAGTGCTGGGACGGCTTTGACCGTGAAAGAGCGGCCACCAAAAGCGTCCACTTCAAAGCCGAACCGGGCAAAATCATCGAGATGTTCTGCCAGGATTGCTGCCTCACGATGTTCAAGTTCGATAACAACCGGGAAGAGCAGGTTCTGGCTTGCTATGCCATCCATCGCCAGCTGCTTGCGCAAACGTTCGAAACCTATGCGTTCATGGGCAGCATGTTGGTCAACCAGGACCAGTTCTTCATCAGCCTGGCAAACCAGGTAGCTATTGAGATATTGCCCTATCAGACGCCAGCCATCGGGCATCGCAGAAGATTCTGATGACCCGGCAGGCCACCCGGTCATTTCCCCTTTGACAGTGGCTATGGCAGAGATTGCCGGTGTGCCGGCAACCTTTTCATTGAACGCGCTCAGTGACTCCTGAATGCGTGAAGCGTACTGGCCAGGCCCCGGCCCTGATGGCGGCACAGTCGGCGAAGGTCTGTCATGAGACATTTCGCTGACCGGAGCAACCTGCGCAAAGGTCCCTTTATGCAGCCTTTCGCGAAGCGCGGAAACTATAAAATCATGAACCTGTTGCTGGTTGCGGAAGCGCACTTCGTGCTTGGTCGGGTGAACGTTGACGTCCACGGTTTCCGGAGGCATGTCGATAAAGAGCACGGCAATCGGGTAGCGACGCTTCTCCAGCAAGGTCCGGTATGCCTCCAGAATCGCATGCTGGACAACCCGGTCGCGCACGAAACGACCGTTGATGTAGGTGTAGATCTGTGCTGTCGTGGAGCGGCTGACCCCCGGCGCACCGAGCAGGCCGACCAGCATCTCGCCATTTCCGGAGTCAGCGTCGACCGGGATCAAGTCTCCGGCAACCTGTCGGCCAAGCAGGACAGCAGCCCTTTCCTCGAGTCGGTTGTGCCGGTAGGCGTCCAGGATGTTGCGCCCGTTGTGTGACAATCGAAAGTGAATATCGGAACGTGACAGCGCCAGGCGGGAGACGACATCGGCAATGTGACCGAACTCGGTTTCCTCCTTGCGCAGGAACTTGCGCCGCCCCGGGGTGTTGAAAAAGAGGTTGCGCACCTCGACGACCGTCCCCGGCGCAGCGCCAATCGCCTCGGCCTGGCGAATCGTGCCGCCCTCAGCATATATCTGCCAACCTGAGTCATCATCGACAGAGCGGGTCGTCAATCTCAGGCGGGAAACGGAAGCTATGGCGGGCAGTGCCTCACCACGAAAACCCATGGTGTGCAGAGCAAAGAGATCATCGGCACTTTTGACTTTGCTGGTAGCATGTCGCTCAAGACAGAGGAAGGCATCATCCTTCTTCATGCCGTAACCGTTATCAGTCACCCGGACCAGGCCCTTGCCGCCCTTTTCAATGTCGACAAAGACTTCGGACGCAGATGCATCAATTGCGTTCTCGATCAATTCCTTGACCACGGAGGCCGGGCGCTCAACAACTTCACCGGCGGCGATCTGGTTGGCAAGGTTTTCCGGGAGAATTTGGATTCGGTTGTTCATATGCTTCAAAAAGAAAGAATTGATACTGCCAACAAAATGGCAGAGGACAGCCACAAACAGACTGAGCCGCCAAGCTGATAATCTTGAGAGCAAATCTCTCATCACCAGAACGTTTAAACAATACGATTTGACTCGGTGTCCTGGGGTCCTTGTGGCAGACAGCTCGCTACCATATTTTTAATGTTAACAGAGGAAGCAATTAAAGGTTAACTCCCCGGTCAAAAAAAATGGCCGGTCATCCCGGCCATCTGCTACCTGAAATCATTTTTTCTGTTCCAGCTTGTCAAGCATGCTGTCGATTTCGTCCAGCTCCTCCTTGACCCTGTCACGGGGAGATTCAACAATCGCCTGTTGCAACAAGCCAAGATCCCCGGCTACGCTGTGGGCGATACGGTTATCGACTACCTTCATTTTGCAGAGATATGCCTCAAAAAGACAGTTATCGCTGATCGTATTGACCAGGCGCGGGACACCACCGGCATAACGATGAACCAGAGGGATCACTTCATCATCGAACAGCACCTGCCCGGCTCCGGCAATCTGCAGGCGATGCTTGATGTAAGAGGTCGTCGTCTCCACGGTCATTGACTTGAGAGTATACTTGACCGCGACCCGCTGCGCCAAAGGCTCGTCCAGGGCCAGACAGTCTTCCAGTTCCGGCAGGCCGAAGAACACGATATTGAGAAGTTTTTTTCCCGGGACCTCCAGATTCAGAAGACCGCGGAACTCTTCCATAAGCGCGCGGCTCTGCAACATCTGCGCTTCATCAATCAGCACCACGGCGCGCCTGCCCTCACCCTCGATTTCCAGTAGCCTGGTGTAGAGCTGCTTAAGGAGCTTGAGACGGTCACCGGCAGGCTCCTGCACGCCCAGCTGCATAGCAATCCTGGTCAGAATCCATTCCGGGGTAATGCCGGAGTGCACCATGACCAGCAGCGAGGACTCATAGCGGTCTTCTGGCAGGTTGTCGAGCATGCGACGGGCCAGGGTTGTCTTGCCTGTACCGACATCACCGACCAGGACAGCAAGACCCTTGTTTGAATCGACGGCATACATCAGTCTCAGCAACGCCTGACTGTGTTGATCGCTGTTGTAGTAAAAACGGGCATCAGGCGCATTGGAGAACGGTTCGCGCTCGAGCCCGTAATGTTTAAGGTAACTCATAAACTTCCTTCAAATCTCTGGCTAGACGTAAGAAACCCGGTCGCGATCACCTTGCGGACCGTCGTCATCGGAGTTGCCAAGGCCCAACTCACGGCGCAGATTTTTGATCAATTCAGAGACGTTGCGGAAAAACGAATCCTTTTCGGCCACCAGCTGAAAAATTTCCAGGGCCTCAAGAAGCTGGCCGTTCATCTGGTAAAGCATGCCGAGTTCAAAGTTCAGGGCCATGCGGCTCTCGTCATTCAGGTTGTCCATGGTCAGTCCTTGCTTGAAGGTCTCCATGGCCGACTCCGTTGCACCCGCTTCGCTATGGCACTGACCGGTCAGGGTTATACAGTCGATTGCGCGGGACGGATCATGGGAGGCTTTCTCAAACTCGGCAATCGCATCGTCGTAAAGCCCCATTTCCTTATAGGCAATCCCGAGGTTGAAATGTGACTCCGTATCTGCCGAATCAAGTTCCGAAACTGTTTTCTGAGCAAGATCATCATCGACCAGGGTGTCTGCATCAAGAGTATCCAGGAAGTCTGTCGCTTCAAGCAGATCATCATCCCGAAGATCTGCCATGAAATCAACGAAATCCGTGCTCTCCGATTCTTCTTCTGCGGTCTGCCGCTCCTGGTTGATCTGGTTCATCTTGGCATGTAGTTCAGGTAGATCGGGGCAGTACTCCAACAGTGTCTGGACAACCCTGGTGGCATCATCGAACAGCCCCTGCTGCAGATAGAACTGGGCTTCTTCAAGCTCTGCTTCGAGATTCAGAGAGTCAGCGAAACCCGGCCTGCCGCCAGTTGCTTCAGCGTCTGCCAGGATCGCTACGTCGAGGATTTCGATTTCCTGCTCTGCCTCGGCCTCTTCAAGCTCTTTCACTTCTTCGAGTTCTTCCAGTACCTCCAGACCTTCAAGCTCCTCGAGCTCTTCGATTTCCTCCAGGCCCTCCAGGTCACCAGGCTCTACAAGATCATCTGGCTTAGCCTCTTCCTCCGGAACTCCTGCAGTCGAATCCCCGGCGAAATCATCGTCGAAATCGAGGGCCAGGTCTCCCATGTCGTCAAAGTCGATCTCCACTTCCACTTCGACATCATCGTCTTCAACCGGAACACTTTCGGACTCCATCCGAGATGATCTGGATGAATCCTCCGTGGCATCTTCTAATTCAGCAACCGGGGCCTCGAGGTCAAGATCGAGCAGGACATCCACGGCCGCGACCTTTTCAGCCGGGAGATCTTGTGCCGTCGTCTCAACATCGAGTGACGGGACTTCGATATCGGAGGCCGCCTCTTCACCGATCATGTCCAGTTCTTCTACATCATCAATCGCCATGTCGAAGACAGCATCATCAGCCGTCTCCTCGGCAACAGCAGAAGCTGCGGCAGAAGCACCCTGATCGTCGAGATTCGGCGTATCACCAACCGCCTCGCAAATAGCTGCAAGCGTACCGGACACAACCGTGTCACCGGTTAGCGATTCTTTCAGCTCTTCGTAGAAGCCTTTGAGGGTCGCAATCCTGCCTGCCTGTGAAAATGCATCTTTCCAGCTTTCAAGGCGGTCGCGGGCACGCTCAAATTCACCGAAATCGATGCAAATACGCACGTAATATTCACGGAGATCGAGATCTCCCTGGTTAATTTTCAGAAGATGTTTAAGAGTGAGTCGGGCGTTGGCAAAGTCCTGGCTGGCAACGTAAGCTTCAGCAAGACAGCGGTTTATTCCCAGGTCTTCAGGGGAGTGTTTGAGCAGCTCCTTCAGAAGCGGTATGGCCTTATCGGCTGAACCATTGCCAACCAAGGCGGTCGCCAGTGGCATGCGTGACATCCCCTCTTCCGGGCAGATGTCCAGAAAGCGGTCGTAAAGTTTTATGACCTTTGCGTGTTCCCCTTTGCCAGAGAGGGGGGCAATCAGCTCTTGGAACTTTTCCAATGCCTGATCGTTCTGACCGATGGCCATGTAACATTCTGCAGCCTTGGCAAGAACATTAAGATTACTTGGATCCAGTTCGGCCATCTTTTCCAGGACTTCGATGGCTTCCTGGTGCATCTGGTTCTTCTCATAGAACGAGATCAGGTTGCGATACTCGGTCAGGGCGTTGCCAACCAGCCCCTGTTTTTCATTGAGTTCCGCGAGACGATGATAGATATCGACGCGAGATGACTCAATCTTCTGCATCTGCTTGAAAACCGCAATCGCTTTGAGATAAAAGCCCGTCTCCGTATAATGCCTGGCAACGACTTCGTATTCTTTCAGCGCGTCCTCGTTGCGCTTGTTACGACTGAGAAGTTCGGCAAACTTCTGCCGATTGCGCACATCCTTGGGAAAAGCGTCGACCAGTTTCTGGTACTCACCGATCGCTTTCTGGGTCTGCCCTTTGGAAAGGAATTTCTGTGCATTCGCGAGGAGTTTGTCTTTGCTAGCCAATGGATACCCCTAGTGGGTTGATATCAGAACATTTAAATCGATAACTATATATGGAAAAAACCATATTTGTCAAGGGAACAAACCCTGATGAGCGATGAGTTTTCTTTAAAAATCAACACAATAGGCTTTATCTGCAAACCAGCGACCTTGAGCCCAGGTTTGCCGTGATCGACGCATACTCCTGCGCCTTTTCAGCATAATCCTGACGGCCCATCAAGGCGTAGGTAAAGTGCTTGCCCTCCTCCACGCCGGGCTGGTCCAGCGGATTGACATTGAACAGGTAACCGGCAAAAAGAGTCTGAACCTCAAGCATATAGAGCAACGCACCTATAGTCGCCGCGTTAACCTCGGGGATGCTGAGCGTACAATTCGAGCGTTGGTTTTTCACCAGTGCCGCTGCAGTCGCCTGCTGTTCGACGCGAAGCAGTTCCCCCATACTGTGCCCGGCGAGGTATGACATATGCGGTGACGCTGCATACTCGGGGAAAGGCAGGTTCTGATTAAATTTCTCGACACTGATGAAGGTGACCACCTTGTCAAAGGGCCCTTCCACGTAAAGCTGCACCTGTGAATGCTGGTCGGTGGCGCCAAGGGCATTCACAGGAGTCGGCCCGACGTGAATCACGGACCCATCCGTCGCGAATTTCTTGCCGAGGCTTTCTGCCCAGAGCTGACGGTACCAGTCAGCGATGTCACGCAGCCGGTCACTGTAAGGCATAAGAACCGAGATACCCAGCCCTTTCTGATAAGCCAGATACTGTAACGTCGCATTCAGGTAGGCAGGATTTTTCATCAAGTCTTCGTTGCAGACATGATGCGAGAATTCAGCCGCTCCCTTGAGCAGTGCGGCGATATCGACACCGACACATGCCAGCGGCAGCAGACCGACCGGAGTAAAGACGCTGAAGCGTCCGCCGACGCCTGCCGGAATGGCGAAGCTGCGATACCCTTCCCGATCTGCCAGCTCACGCAAGGCTCCATTCTGCGGGTCGGTAATCATGACAAAATGATCCCGGAAAGAGTCCCCTGCCACAGCCTCGACCCATTGCCGTGCGACCAGGAACTGGCCGGTCGTTTCCACGGTGGAACCCGACTTGCTGATCACGAAAAAACAGGTCCTGACCGGGTCACAGAGCGACAGGCTGGCAGCAAAGCCATCGGGGTCGACATTGTCGAGGACGAACAGCCGCGGCAGGCCGTTGCGTTCACTTTTGCTCTGCAGGTTGTGAGTCGGACACAGGGCGTTGAAGATCGCCGTAGTGCCGAGGGCTGACCCGCCGATGCCGAGCACGATCAGGTCGTCGAAATTGCCTTGAACCTGCCTGGCAAAGGACAGAATTTCTGCAACGGTTTCGGCCTGGTCCGGCAAATCATAAAAGGCCAACTCACCGGAATTGCGACGCGACTGGATTTGCCGGTGATACTCTTTCGCCTTCGCAGCCAGCTCGCCCAGTTCTGCATCAGTGACACCATATTCAGGGCCGATGGCATCGGCCATCATGTTACGTGTAATCGAGGGTGATTGTCATATCTCGCTCCATGGCGCGCCGGTTGGCACAAGGGGAAATCAGGGCTGTCCTTTGTCAAGTTTCTTCAATCGATTCACTTCCGTTTTTGTCAGGGCGCGCGCCTGTCCGGGCGCGAGGTCCCCCAGAGCCAAAAAAGCGTAACCGATACGTACCAGCCGGCTCACCTGGTAACCCAGGGCTTCACACATACGCCTGACCTGTCGGTTGCGCCCTTCGTGAATGCACAGCTCGAACCAGGTGTGACCGCCGCTGACGCGGACCTTCTCAACCTTGGCAGGGGCGGTCATCCCGTCATCCAGCAGGACCCCCTCTGCAAGCCTGATTTTAGACTCGTTAGTCAGCTGGCCACGGATCTTGACCAGGTATCGCTTATCAACCTGGTGGCTCGGATGTGCCAGGCGGTTGGCGAGATCGCCGTCATTGGTCATCAACAGGAGTCCGGAGGTATTGATATCAAGACGCCCGACCGGGAAAAGACGGACCGTATAGTCTCTCACCAAGTCAGTAACAACACGACGTCCGTCAGGATCATTCAGTGTCGTCACAACCCCAAGGGGCTTGTTAAGGAGAAGATAAGTCGGCTCTTCGGCGGCCCTGACGGGTTTACCGTCAATCAGGATTTGGCAGTTTTCCGCGTCGGCCTGATCGCCCAGCTTGGCAACCTGGTCGTTGACACGGACCCTGCCTGCAGCAATCAGGTCTTCAGCACGACGTCGCGAGCAGTAACCGGCGGCGGCAATTATTTTCTGCAGGCGTTGCTGCATAGGCACATCAAACAACGTCCCCGCTGTGCTCGGGCCCAGCGGCAATAAAGCGATCGATTAATGGCTCATGGCGGCAAACAGCAGCCGGTGCAGAACCTCCGAAAGTTCCGTATTATCCTCGCCTTTCGCATACATGGACGTCAGGTCCGAGAACACCCCGCAATAGTGATTGACCAGACGTGGCTTGTCGGTCGCCAGGTTGAAAACCAGGTTGTCCTGACCTTCCTGGTGCAGGGTCGCCAATTCTTTGGCATGGTCCAGTTCGACAAGACCGCCTTCATAGCGAAGATGTGTCGTCTTGTAGTTTTTGCCAAGCGTCCAGTTGGTATCGATCATGCCGTAACAGGTCATCCCCTGCTCGACAAACTTGTAAATCCCGAGGCCCTGGACCTGGTCACAGTCAAGGGATGGAATAACCGTCATGCGGCCATCGAGCAGCTTCATCGAATCGGGTTCAATCAGACGTGACAGGGCACTGAGGCCGCTGGCCCCGCTGTCCGTCCATGCGCCGGCTTTGCCTACTGCGCCGAGGGTCAGTTTGCCGTCAATGTAATAGGGGTCGGCAAAGCAGGTATTCAGGCCAAGCAATTTGCCAAGGTCAAAATTATGCGAATTGCGTTGTTCACGCCACCAGTCGACTTCGCGCCCGTAAGCTGGGTGAAAGGCTGTATAAAGAGGTAATTTACGCGTCCGGGCGGCCGTTATCAGGGCATCCATTTCCGACTGACTGGTGCAGAGTGGTTTTTCCACAATCGCAATCCTGTCGGACTCGATAACCCTCATTGCCACTTCAAAATGAGAATATGTCGGTGTGGAAACAAGAAAGGCGTCAGCTTTCGATTTCTGCAGCATTTTCTCCAGATTCTCGTGGAACTGAACACTCCCGGGGAGCTCTTCGGCCTTGTTGAGATCAAGGTCATGGGCATCCACCAGCTTGATCCCTGGAGTATGGGTAATGGCCTGCATCTGGTAGTTGGCAATCTTTCCGATTCCGATCAGTGCAATCTGCATGGTCTCTCGCTCCATCCATTGATGATTTAAGTTTTCACTAAAAAATTCAGCTTTCAAGTGAAGCATATTTCACAAAGTTTTTCACTGAAAAACATTACCTGTGACCCGTCGCGGACCACGGATTACAACTTGGTGCTTGATTCAACCCAATAACGCATCGATCGCGTCAAAATTAAAACGCTTGTTCGCCAGCTCCTTGATCAGTTCGATCTTCTGGGTGTCCTTGGCATTGAGCTTTGACACGTCATCATTGATGATATTGAAGACTTCGGCGGTATTTTTACTGATGCGCATATATGGAACGCCGCTGCGGTCAAGGATCTTCTGGGTGATCGAACTGACCTGGGCCATCCCCGGGATCAGCAACCCGGCCAGCAGGTGATGGTATTCCGGGATATTGTAGATATTCGCCAGGGTCACCAGCAATTCGTCACGGCTGCTGGTGACGATCAACAGTGAAGATTCCTGCAACATTTCCGTGACACGTTGAGTCGACGCCGCACCGATCTGCACATGATGCACGATCTGTCCGGCGGCCTCCGGGTTGCCGTGCAATTCAATATCGAGCACCTGGCTGATACGACGCAGGGTCGGGTTGGCGAGGATCGGCTGGTAATTGAAGCCGCCGATCACCTTGAAGGACTCACGGGCAAAAGCGAGTGAGAGATAATGCAGGGTCTTGTCACGTTTGTCCGGAATAATCTTGTTGGCCAGGACCGCCCGCACTTCGGCGCCTTCCTGTCTGAACAGGGCCATATTCATGTACGCGGCATCCACGACATTGCCGATACCGCCGCCGGTTACAATCAGGACCGGGGCATCAACCAGCCTGGCAATCCGGGCATTGGAAAAACCGATCACCGATCCGACCCCGGTATGGCCTGCCCCCTCTATGATGAGAAAATCGTTTTTCCGGTCGAGTTCATCGATCGCATCAAGGATTTTCCTTTCCAGATCCTGGCCGGAGATTTCACCGTCGAGGACCTTCTGTGTATCTCCCGGCATCAACACGACCGGCGACATGAGAGCCAGATCGTCTTCGAGACCGAAGACTTCCGCCATCAATGCCGCGTCCTTGTCTGCAACCATCCCGTTTCTGGCCACGGTCGGCTTGGGCCCCAAAGGCTTGATGAAGCCGACCCGCTCGTACTTTTTGCGGGCCATATACATCAACGAGAGGCTGGTCGTAGTTTTACCGCTGTTCTGGCCGGTTGCGGCGACAAATACCTTGCGGGCCATAGCATACTCCTTTAAAAGGAAGTGCGAAGTGCGAGGTGCGATAATAAAAAAGGCTTTTTACCATCGCACCTCCGCTTCGCGCTTCGCACTTCCTGTTCTAATTCCTGTCTTTCACCAGCTTGGAAATCGCCTTGAACTGGTCGTGGGTCGATTGCTTCAGCATCTGGAAGAGAACCGTTTCGGCGGTCGTCGCTACAGCGCCGGCCTGTGCGGCATTGGCAACCCCGGCCAGGAAATCGATCTTGTTGCGCGAGCAGATAGCATCGCGCACCAGGTGTACATGGTAACCGTCTTCAAGCAGGCCGAGGACTGTCTGGTAGACGCAGACATGGGCCTCCATGCCGGTTACAATGACCTGGCTGCGACCTGTTTCCCTGATTGCGGTAAGGAAATTCGGCTCACCACAACAGCCGAAACTGACTTTTTCAACCACCTTGTCACTGCAGGACTCGGCAAGTTCAGCGACGGTATGCCCGATCCCCTTCGGATACTGCTCCGTGGTGACGACCGGGACCCCGAGCAGTTTGGCCGCCTCGACCAGCATCGCAACAGTGCCTCGCAGCCGCGTATAAACCTTTGGCGGCATCGCCGGCACCAGGCGCTCCTGGATATCGATCACCACCAGAACCGCCTTGTCCGCATCCAGCTTGAATTTCCCCATATCAGTCGACATATGATCTCCTCTATCTTTTCATTTTTTACTTTTCACCGAGTCTTAAGGATACACCCGCATCACCTGTTCGGCAACGCAGGCCGGTTTTTCCTTGCCTTCAATTTCGATGGTTAACTTATACACAATCTGCACTCCCCGGTTGACCTCTTCAGCTGATTGTACAGCCGTCCTGGCACGAATCCTGTCGCCGCACAGAACCGGTTCCGGGTAACGCAGTTTGTTAAAACCGTAGTTGACCCGCAGGCGCATGCCGGGATAGTTGCGTGAGAAAAAATCCGGGTGATTGCTTTGACTCAGGTATGGCAAAAGCGACAAGGTCAAAAAACCATGGGCAATGGTCGTGCCGTACGGCGATTCTTTGGCAGCACGCTGCGGATCTATATGAATCCATTGCTGATCGCCGGTCACCCGTGCAAAATCATCGATGCGTTGCTGGTCAATCTGCAGCCATGGACCAACGTGAATTTCCCGACCTGCAAGCTCTCGGTATTTTTCAATCAATCCCGCTGTCGCTGACATACTTTGCCCATCTCTCTCCTGAAATTCATTACCCTAACCTTACATATCGCTATTCACGCATGCCTGCAAGCCAAATCAGTTAAAAAACCACACCCGCATATATTAATTCTTATTGCAGATAAACCTTGAGCAATTTCAATTGTTTCCTGATAATAGATAAATATTGACCGTCTACGCAAAAGTTGCGATTGTGCTAAAGTCAGATCGCGATCCGGAGATTGCTGAAATGTAACCTTTCCGACATCGCCATCTCTTCTCACTGCATGAGGTCCAGCATGTCACAAACCGAGAAAAACAAACCCGGGAGCCAGCCGAGTCCGATGCGTCGCGCCACAGACAGGGTACCGCCAAACAAGTATATGCTGACGATCAAGGACGTCGCCAAGCTCCTGCACCAGCGCAGCAGGATCAGCGACGAGCAGTACCAGATGATCCTCGAGCGTGGCGATGCCCAGGCCGCCCGGCTGAACAGTCACCTCAAGCTCGGCAAGGTGAAAAAAGATCTCTACCTTGCTGAGCTTGCATCTCCGGCCCAGATCATCACCTCATTCAAGCTGGAAGTCCCGGCAACCCAGAAGAAGCTGACCGAAGATGCCGTGACCGAGTTGATTGCCCAGGCCGCCGGAATGGAATACATCAAGATTGACCCGCTGAAGCTGGAGCTTGATGTCGTCACTGACCAGATCCCGCGGGCCTTCGCCCTGAAAAACCTGGTGGTGCCGATCGATGCAAAAGACGGGGTCGTCACCATCGCAGTCGCGGACCCTTACAATATCAGGCCGATCGAAGACCTGCAGCACGCTTTGGGGATTCGAATCAAGCGCATCCTGGCCTCACGCAGCGATGTGCTGAAGATTCTCGAGGAGTTTTTCGGTTTCCAGGCCTCGGTGAAAGCGGCCCAGAGCGAAATGGGCCTGCGCTCGGAGCTGTCGAGCCTCGAACAGCTCTTCAAGATGCGTGGTAGAGATGAAATCGAGAGCAGTGACCAGCACATCATCTCCGCCGTCGAATTCCTCCTCAAGTACGCCTTTGATCAACGCGCCAGCGATATCCATATTGAACCGAAGCGTGAGAAGTCGATGATCCGTTTTCGCGTCGACGGAGTATTGCACAATATTCACTCCGTACCGGGCAATCTGCACCCGGCGATGGTATCGCGTCTGAAGCTGCTTTCCCGCCTCGATGTCGCCGAGAAGCGCCGTCCACAGGATGGCCGCATCAAAACCGAGCATATGGGCAAAGACATCGAACTGCGTGTCTCCACCCTGCCGGTCGCTTTTGGCGAAAAGGTGGTTATCCGTATTTTCGACCCCGAAATCCTCATGCAGAAACTCGACCGGATCGGCTTCAACGAACGCGAGTTCAAGCTCTACAGTTCATTTATCAGGATGCCGCATGGCATCATCCTGGTCACCGGCCCCACCGGCAGCGGCAAAACGACGACTCTGTACTCTTCCCTGAAAACCATCTCGACACCGGAGATCAACATTATCACCGTTGAAGACCCGATCGAGATGGTCATGGAGGACTTCAACCAGGTCGGCGTCCAGAGCGCAATTGACGTCACCTTTGCCACCGTTCTGCGGAATATCCTGCGCCAGGACCCCGATGTACTGATGATCGGTGAGATCCGTGACCGGGAAACCGCCAGTAATGCCGTGCAGGCAGCCCTGACCGGCCACCTGGTCCTTTCGACCCTGCATACCAATGACGCTCCCTCCTCGATCGCCCGGCTTCTCGATATCGGCATTCCGGCCTTCCTGATCAGCTCCACGGTCAGCGGCATCATCGCCCAGCGACTGCTCAGGACGATCTGCCAGGAATGCAAGTTCGAGAGAATCCTCACCAAGGAAGAGATGGTCTACCTGGGAATGCAGGATAAAGAATACAGGGTATGGGAAGGCAAAGGCTGTGACGAATGTCGCGGCACCGGCTACAAGGGGCGTACCGGGATCTTCGAGGTCCTCGAGTTTACCGACCGCCTGAGGGCACAGATCACCGAACAGACTGATATGACAAAGATTTACGAAATCGCCAGGGCAGACGGCATGGTCAGCCTGCGCGAGTTGGCGATCCAGAAGTTGCTGGATGGGCACACAACCTTCCAGGAGATTGTGTCCGTCACCGGTTAATCTGCGGAGAAAAATCTTTTCAACATCGAGTGCCCACAAAATACCTGCGCCTGATTGACTTCCTGCTGATTCATGGTTCTGTTTAATAACAGCATCATATCAAGGAGGCAGTCATGTGCCGCTACAAGACGTTTTTCGCCATTTCCATGGCCACCCTTTGCCTGCTTCTCTCCCACACCTTCAATGCGATACCGGCTGCGGCCCAGATGGACTGGATGAAGGCCGGTAAGGACCTGCTCGGCACAGTCGGCACAAAATCACCGGACAGCGCCTCCGATCTGACCAACAGCGAGATCACCAGCGGCCTGAAAGATGCCCTGCGGGTCGGCACCGAAACGGTCGTCAGTCAGCTCGGGCAACTCGATGGCTTCAATGCTGACCCTGCAATTCACATCCCGCTGCCTGACAGTCTCAACCAGGTCAAATCTGCCCTTTCTGCGGTCGGCATGTCGTCGATGATGGATGACCTCGAGCTCAAGCTGAATCGGGCCGCCGAAGAAGCCACGCCGCCTGCGAAGAAACTGTTCTGGGATGCGATCACGGCGATGACGCTCGATGATGTGGAAGGTATCTACAATGGACCTGACGATTCAGCCACCCGCTATTTCCAGGACAAGATGTCGGCACCACTTTCGGTAGAGATGCAGCCGATCGTTGAGAATGCCCTTAACCAGGTCGGTGCGGTCCAGGCCTACGACGCAGTCATGGGACAGTATTCCAGTATCCCCTTTGTGCCTGACGTCAAGGCCGACCTGAACAAGTATGTTGTCGACAAGGGGATGGAGGGGATCTTTCACTATGTCGCGATAGAAGAAGCGGCCATCAGAAACGACCCGGTGAAGCGGACCACGGATATCCTGCAGAAGGTTTTCGGTGCAAAATGATAGAAGACGGCCGCTTCAGAAGTATGAAGCGGCTTTTACTCTTGTTTTGATCCGCACCCTTAGCCCCAGAGGATCCTGCCGCCCACGATAATCAACAGGCAGCCAAGCACACCCTGGATCACCGGGCGGTAGCTCAGGAACAACGGCTGGAACGTCCTGCTCGAAACCAGAAATGCAACGGCGACGTACCAGGCCAGTGAAACCAGGAACATCGAAATATTCAGGAAGACCTTGCCCCACAATGGGAAAACCGGCCCCATCACCAGGGTGAAGAGGCTCAGGTAAAAAGCCCAGGCTTTCGGGTTGGTCAGGTTGGTCAGCATGCCGGTTCGGTAAGGCACCATGGCTGACTCCCCGACCGCCTTGCCCGTTGCTTTAGGAACGATTTCTTTACGACAAGTCCTGAGCATATCCAAACCTATCCAGGCCAGGTAACCACCACCAACAAACCGCATAATTTCGGCAAAATGCGGCAGTGAATGGACCAGGGGCAACAGCCCAACCAGGCCGGCGAAAGCAAATATCCCGCTGCCGGTTGCCACACCCATTGCTGTCAGCAAACCTTCGCTGCGAGACCGATTCAGAGCGGTATTGGTGACCAGGATGAAGTTCGGCCCGGGTGAGACGATGGCAAAGGTGAAAACGCCAAGAAAAGTGAATATGGCTGGCCAGATTGATTCCATGGCGACAGTTTAGCGATAGTTTTGGAGGAAACAAGTGGAATTACATGACATCAGCATTTTGTTGCTCGCTAACCCAAAAACAAAGCTCCGGCTGACAAATCAGTCGGAGCTTTAGTTAAGCTGGTGGAGGTGGCGGGAATCGAACCCGCGTCCGAAAATCTTTCACGTCAGGCGTCTACATGCGTAGTTCGTGTTTTGCTTAACCCGTAAGAGCTCCCACGAACAGGATCTCTTGCGGGGGAGTCCGCTTAAGTTTCGCCTTCACGCCACGGACACTCGCGAAGACTAGCCCACTAAATTAACGTCTCAAAACCCACATGGGCGATGAATCAGGAGACGAGACAGCAATTAAGCTGCCAGTGCGTAACGAACGTCAGTGTCGGCGTTTGTTAGTGTTGGGCTTTTTATCGGAGCCAGCCCACTCCGGCATGCAACCAGCGCTTCCAATCCCCGTCGAAACCTTGGCACCCCCTTTTGATTCGGTTACTGGTAACTGGAGGCTGGGGGCTGGAAAAAACCAGCCCCCAACCCCAGCCACACTGCAATTATCTCACAATAACAATTATTTTTCAATGAGTTGAAAGAACTATCTCGAGTGATCTCTCACCGCACGGGAGGCTTCACGATCAGCCTGCTTGCGCTTCAGCGTCTCACGCTTATCGTAAAGCTTCTTACCGCGACAGACGCCGACCTCGAGTTTGGCGCGACTGTCCTTGAAGTAGATCTTGGTCGGCACCAGGGTCAGCCCTTTTTCATCGACTTTCTTGATCAGCTTGTCGATCTCGTAACGGTTCAGGAGCAGCTTGCGTGAACGCAGCGGCTCGTGGTTCTCACGATTGCCCTGTTCGTACGGGCTGATGTTCATGTTGTCGACGAACACCTCGCCGTTACGAATCCGGCAGTACGATTCCTTGATACTGACCTGCCCCAGGCGAATCGACTTGACCTCGGTTCCCTGCAGGGCAAGACCGGCCTCGAACACTTCATCAACGAAGTACTCGTGGTAAGCCTTTTTGTTGTTAGCGATAATTTTTATACCCATTTGACCCCGGAGGCTTGATGCTGGAGGCTTGATGCTGGCAAATAATCGATGATTCTACCGGTCCCCGGTCCCC
Source organism: uncultured delta proteobacterium (assembly GCA_963723355.1). Classification (GTDB taxonomy): domain Bacteria; phylum Desulfobacterota; class Desulfuromonadia; order Desulfuromonadales; family BM103; genus JAFDBW01. The sequence continues at coordinate 56,569 of CAVRQQ010000002.1, read as the reverse complement.
AGCCCCAAGATACAGAATTATTCATCCCGAAGAATAGCAACAATCTTAGGCATATACGTCTCTTTCGACAGGGCGTTGCTGCCAACCCGGAGAATGACGAAACTGCCGCTCATGAAAAACACTCCGAAAACCGCCGAAAGCAGGTTCGGATCAAGGCCGAGGTCCAGCCTTTCTCCCACCGCCTTGCCGACCAGGGCGCCGATCACCAGGGCGATCAGCGGCACGATATAGAGCAGGAACGATGACTGCAGAAATGACCGGGTCGTGGTGGCAATCCGCACATGGTCGCCCACATTTGCTCCGAGATCGTTCTTCACCTCGATCAGGCGGGTGTGCCCATCGTCACCGAGCATGCAGCTGCCACTGGTGGCACAATGTTCACAGAGGCTGCTCTTGCGACACATGACCACCGCGGTGGCCTTGCCTTTCAATTCGATGACGGTGCCGTTCTCTTCTATCATATCAGTCACTTTGGCATATCGAAGGCAGATCTGGTTTAGCGATTTCAAACATATTGTAACCTCAGTCTATCACATCAGCCTTTTTTACAAGCACAGGGGCCTTCCTTTCAGGTGGCGTTACCATGCCACCGCTGATGATCAGCTTGAAAGCCTCTTCGACTGTCATTTTCAGCACGATCAGGTCATCTTCCGGCACAAGGATATAAAAGCCGGACGTCGGATTCGGCGTCGTCGGAACGAACACATTGACCAGGTTTTCAGCCGTCACCCGCTGCACTTCGCCAGAAGACTTGCCGGTGACGAAAGCAACCGACCAGATCCCCTTGCGAGGGTACTCGATCAGGACTACTTTGCGAAAAGCCCCATGGTCGCGTTTCAGGACTGTATCGGCAACCTGCTTGAACAGCGTATACACACCCTTGACGACAGGAATCCTGTCGACCAGAGTTTCCGAGAATGTCACCAGAGAACGGCCAAAGATATTCGCTGCCAGGACCCCGACGAGCAAGATCAGAAGCAAGGTAGCCACCAGGCTGATGCCGGGCACCGGTATTCCGTACAGCATCTCGGGGCGCAAGATTTCTGGCAGGACCGTTATAAGAAGGCTGTTGACGAGGCGAAACAGCCAGCGGAGCACCAGCAACGTCATGGTGATCGGTACGACCACCAGAAGACCGGTCAGGAAATATTTTTTCAGCTTGTGACGAAACAGCCGGTTGAACGCAGTGAGTCGACTCATAAGTCCTCATTGAGCAGGGATAGCCAGCGCTGTATTATAGTGGCAGCTCACGATTCCGGCAAGACGTTCTGCGCCGCCAGGTAAAGATGGCTGACCACAACGCTCTCACCAGAAGCACAGAGCGCTTCTTCAATTTCGTCGATGGAGGGCAAGTCGGGCAGGCTGACGACCTGGAAAGAAGCATCGCCACCGGCGGCAAGCTGCCCTATCCTGCCCTGCAATCCCAGCGCCCTTGCCCCGCCCAGCGTAGCAATTTCCAACCATTTACGTGGCGAGACATCACCAGCAAACCAGCTACGTGCGAAAGCCAGCTCGTGCCAGATCGACAGGCTCGGCGCACTGGCCAGGCTGTCGGTGCCGAGCGAAATTTGCACATCAGCCTTCAGATAATCAACCACCGGCGCCCTGCCGACATCCAGGGCCGCATTGGAGCGCGGGCACAGGGCAACATGGCAACCGGTACGCTTGATCAGCGCGATATCCGCATCATCCACCTGTACACCATGCACCAACAGGTCGTTACGCCGCAAACGCCCCGTCCGACACAAAGACTCGACAGGACTGCATCCGGGGACAGGATCGGTCGCAGGGTCCCATTGCGCTGCCGTATACAGTTTGTCGACGATAGCCCCCTTCCCTGACCTGACAAAGGCGCACTCCTCTGCGGACTCGGCCAGGTGGATACTACTTTGCAGTGACTGTTTTGCGGAAAAAGCGAACACCTGATCCATGATGGACGAAGACAGTGTATAGGGTGCGTGCGGGGAAAGTCCCCAGTTGAGGGCCTTCCCGGGAGGCCGATCAAGCATCGTCTCGATGGCCTCAAGTCGATCAGACACAACACCTGCATCATGGCCAAGAACCTCCGCATAAACCTTTCCATACAATGGTGATTCCTGGTAAACATCCACACCAGGCAATGTAGTCAAGATGTCCCCAATTGCGCCGGTCCCGGACCTTAAGGACTCTTCCAGCCCCCAAACAAGAGAGTCCCGGACCTGGCTGAGATCAATATTGCGACGGACCCTTATCAGCCGGAGGATCCAGTCGACAAAATCCCGGGGTGCTTCAACTTCACCGGTCGTATTGAGCCAATCAGGGAATGAGCTAAGCTCGAGATGGGTATGGGCATTGACCATCGGCGGCATCAGAACTGCATCACCGAAATCAATTTCTTTCGCACCTTGAGAAGTCTTTCGCAATTCGGAGCGTGACCCGACATCCAAAATCCGCCCGCCATCAACGAGCAAAGCCCCGTCTTCAATCGGCGGGGCTGCTATCGGCAAAAGATATCTGGCCGTGTAGAGAGTAGATGCCATAAAAGAATCGATCAGGCACAGGCAGAGGTTGGCGGCTGATTGATGCCGGCACACAACAATTCGACATATTGCAAGAGTTCCTGAATATCCTGTTGCAGAACGATAGTGCATTGTTCATGCAGCACGGACCTGAGAATATCATCGGTGGTCAGCGGGTTGGCCAGGACAACCCTTAGCACAGTAATCTGCTGCCCAGATCCGGATGTCTGCAGTCGGGTTCTGGAGACAAAGGTTTTGCCGGCTTCACGCTGGTCCTTCTGCAACAGTTGGTTGACCTGGTCCAGGTGCTGATTGATCTGGTTACGCTGCTCATCCGTCGCTTTGGTCAGGGCAAGCTGCACGGTTGCCGGGCAATAACGGTACGTGAGAATGTTCAGTTCCGGGAGACTGGTCAACTCGAAATTCGGATGTTGACAAATCATTTCAGAAAAGATTCTCGCCCTTTCAATTCCCATATCGATCAGCAGTTCATATCCCTTGCGTCCGATGATCGATAAACCGGCGTGGACCAGCAATGCCTTGCCGGGGCGGGACCCTTCCAGGGTGTGGCTGCCAAGGTCCTTGGAGCCGTGACGCAGGATGTAATTGGCATGATGCTCGATGGCAGAGAGCGCCGTAGGATCCTTGAAAACGACCATCCCCGCCCCCATCGGCACATACAGCTGTTTGTGGGCGTCAATCGTCACCGAATCAGCGCGTTCGATACCGTCCAGAAGATGACGGTGACGCTCTGAGAACAGGGTCGGTCCGCCCCATGCCGCATCGACGTGGAAGTGGCAATCGAGCTCTGCAGCAAGCGTCGCCATCTCTTCAAGTGGGTCGACATTTCCGGTTTCTGTGGTGCCGGCAATACCAACCAGAGCCAGGGGACGGATATTTTCTCTCTGCAGGCGTTGACACTCAGCCCTGAGGCAGGCCATATCAATCCGGTTATCCGCATCGGTATCGACCAGGATCAGGTTGTCACGTCCCAGGCCGAGAAGATCGATCGCCTTGCCAAGGGAATAGTGGCCACGGCGTGACACCAGCACCGCCAGATTTTCACAGCCGAGATGCTTCAGGGCTCGCGGCAACCCTTCCTGGGCTATGCCGCGGAAAGAGCCAGACGGGGCGAACAGGCGATTCCGGGCAACCCATAGCGCGGTAACATTGGCGATCGTCCCTCCTGAACAGAGCGCACCGAGCGCATACCGACTGTCATGAATCCAGCGATCATAGAAGTTGTCCTCGCCGCGGTAAACCAGGCGGTGGAGCATGGCGAGCACCTGACGCTCCAGGGGAGTAAAGGCTTTGGAGGTTTCAACTTTGACCAGGTTCTGGTTCAACGCCGTCATGATTCTTGAAAGCGGCAGCATGAAGTACGGCAGGGCCGATGTCATGTGACCTATGAAACCGGGAGCAGCGGTATGCACCGACTGGGCGACCAGGTTCTGTTTGACGAATTCGGTATACTCGGAAACGTAGGTCGGTTCTTCCGGGATCGTCGAGTCTGAGAAATCCGCCTCGATCTCTTCAATGCTGCGTTCGATAGCGACGATATGAGTCTGCAGGAATCCGGCAAGATCCTCGGAAATTGCCTGATCAATCTCGCCGAGAGTTGATTCAGGTGCTTCGGGGACCGTGAAGATCCGGTAGAGGTTTTCCAGTGTGGCACGTGCTGTGTCGCGAGTTCTATGCATGACGTTACGCTTGCTCCATCAGGAGACCGTTATCTATCAACCTGGTTTTACCGACCTTTACGGCCAGAAGCATCACCGACTCCTGGTCGATCTCATCAACATCTTCAAGCGTCTCGGCATTACAGATTTTCACATAATCGACTTCCAGGTCCGGCTCCGATTCCAGGCGCTCGACCGTTTTCGCCAAAACAGCTGAAGCCGCCCGCTCACCGGCCCTGACCACGGACGCCGCCATATTCAAGGAGTCGATCAGAGACAGTGACTGTTGCCGTTCGCTGGCAGAAAGATATACGTTGCGGGAGCTCATCGCCAGGCCATCGCTTTCACGGATGATCGGCATACCGACGATCTCTACCGGCAGGTTGAGATCGGCCGTCATGCGCCTGATAACCGCCAGCTGCTGAAAGTCCTTGCGGCCGAACAGCGCAACATGCGGCATGACGATGGTGAACAGCTTGGTGACGACCGTTGTCACGCCGCGAAAATGGGTCGGACGGCAGGCGCCTTCCAGAGTGTTCGTCAAGGGTCCTTCGACAACGACATAAGTGGCATAACCGTCCGGATAGATTGACGTCTGTACGCGGGGTAGAATATCAAGTCGACATCCGCATTCCCGGGCCATCGCCTCATCACGCTCGAAATCCCGCGGATAGCGATCCAGATCCTCTCCCTGACCGAACTGGGTCGGGTTGACAAATATCGACAGGACCAGCAGGTCACCCCGTTTACGGCCCTCATGCAAAAGGGACATGTGACCTTCGTGCAGATAACCCATGGTCGGCACGAATGCAATCGTCTGCCCCGCCGACCTTGCGGCCAGGCAGCGGTTCTGCATCTCTTTGATATCTTTGATTGTTTGCATAATAAAATCGGGGACTGCTTGTCGGGGACTGGGGGCTAGTCAAACGCTCCAGTCTCCAGCCTCCAGCCCCTTGTCTCCGCCTTTAAAAAGAATGCTCCGGCCCCGGGAAACTCCCCTCCTTGACCTCGCGGATATAGTCGTCGATGCCCTGGCGGATGGTGCCGGAGACATCGGCGTAGCGCTTGACGAACTTCGGCGAGTACTTCTCGCAGAGGCCGAGGATGTCATGTATCACCAGCACCTGTCCGTCACAATCCACTCCGGCACCGATACCGATCGTCGGAATTGTCAGTTCGGCAGAGATCTGGGCTGCGAGTTTGGCCGGGATCCCCTCGAGGACGACCGCGCAGGCACCCGCTTCGGCGACAGATCGGGCATCGGCCAGCAACTGGCTGGCCCGGGCCTGTTCACGTCCCTGGACCCGATAGCCACCCATGCGATGCACCGATTGCGGGGTCAGGCCAACATGGCCGACAACCGGCACATCCATGGCGACGATAGCGCGAATCGTATCCGCAATCTGCACACCACCTTCCAGCTTGACCGCGTGGGCACCGCCCTCCTTGATCAGGCGTCCGGCGTTGCGACGGGCCTCGACCAGATCGACCTGGTAAGAGAGAAAGGGCATATCGGTCACGATCAATGACTTTGAGGCACCCCTTGCAACGGCTCTGGTATGATAGATCATCTCTTCCATGGTCACCGGCAAGGTGTTTTCGTAACCGGCCACCACCGAGCCGACTGAATCGCCGACCAGGATGACGTCGATACCGGCCTGGTCCATAATCCGCGCAAACGGATAATCGTAGGCGGTCAGGACCGCGATCTTTTCCCCACTGACCTTCATGGCCTGCAGGTCCAGTATCGTCCGGCGTTTTTTCGGTTTAGCGCTCAAGGGGCCAACCTCCTGATATGACTTTATATTCTTGCAACAAAAAAACCTCCCGAATCGACACGGAAGGCAGTTACAAGTCGCGGCACCAAGCACCGGACATTTGTTTCGCTGTTACTGCCGTCCCGGTCACGTGGATCCAGGCGGTATGTCTGGGACTCCTGCTTCAGTTGCGGCTCCGGCACATGTTCCGGGCCAGAAACATCAGGTCCAAAAAAGCGTTCTACTCTATAGCACAGGCTTGCGCCAGAGTCCAGCCGGAGTTAAAAAACTAACCTTGCTTTTTCAACAGCACTGAACCGGCGCTGTAGGCATCAGCTGTCTTGCTGCCAAGAGACCAGTACTCTCGAAGGCCGCCCAGGTAGACCAGCGGATCAAACTTCCTGACATCGGCCTGGCCGTTGTCATCGAAAGCGCTCTCACAGGCGTGAATCTCGACGATCTCCCCCATCACCAGGCGGTAATCACCCAGTTCGACTTCACGCAGCCAGCGGCACTCGACATTCAGCGGTGAATCCGCCACGAGAAAGACCCCTTCAACAGTACCGGGGACAACCTCCAGGCCGGTCAGCTGATGTTTGTCTGCCATGCTGCCGGAGACCAGGCCACAGGCATCCGCAGCAACTGCGAGCCTGGCGGGGACGAGATTTACCGAAAACACTTTGCCGGCCATGATGTTGGCATAGGTTTGCCGGCCATGGTGCAGCGACACGGCTATGGTCGGTGGTGTCTTGCTGACAATTCCCACCCAGGACGCCATCATCAGGTTGATCTTGTCCTGCTGATCGCTGGTGCAAATCAGAGTGGCCGGCTGGGGAAAGAATGTAACGCACGGGCCGAGTTGTCGTTTTTTCAATGCATACTCCTTAAAAAATCAGACGCGTCGCGGTACGTGGGCGTGGAAAGCGAAACCCAAAACGCAAGCTGTTATATCCTCATCTTCAGCTGTTACCGCTTCTCCTTTTCGAATCTCACGTGCCGCGTACCACGTCCCGAATTTAATCCTCTATCGACTCCAGCGCCCGCAGCAGGACCATGTAAGGGCTGGTGCTGGTTGGTGGGGAGGATTTAAGGCTCTCCAACAGGTCGAGATAATAATTGACGCGCTGGCGCTTTCCGGACAGGAAGGTCTCTGCGTCAACCCCTTCAGTGACGACGATTCTGGTCAGGTTGACAGCCTGACGGACGAAAGCGCTCTGCAGGTTGGCAATGGCCATACGGTCCCATTTGTCATGCGATGAAAAGTCCCTGAGGCTTTCCATGACTTGAGAGGTTTTCAGGCGCAGACGCATTTTAGCCATTGCCGTGGTCACAGACAAGAGGTCGGCACCGGTATTCTCGGCGATATAGACGGCCGGCAGGAATCCAGCGAGGTAACGGAAGCTGGTCATTTCAAGAGCCATCCCTGCAGGGAAACCTTCTTCGGTCAGAGCGTCCGCCGCATCCTTGCACAGCTGCCATTCATCGGTCGGCAGCAGCTCTTCCAGATGGGTGCGGAATATCTCCAGGCGCTGGCGGTAGTTTTTGACACAGCTCTTGTCGAGAGAGATCGGCAGACCCTGCTCAATGACCTGGCTACACAGCCCGGCCAGGGCCTTCTCCAGGCCGAGCAACAGTTCGTACTGGCGACTGGCGGACATCTTGTTGTCTGCAGCCATAATCCGAGCCACGAATAGCCGCCCCGTCAAGAACTTCATCGAAGACCAGATAGGCTGCAACCCCCTGGACCATGGTTGCCCCGGCCTGACGCACCAGGGTGTTCAAAAAGGCACATCCGGCCTGGTCGACGATCCGGTTGGTCATCATGGTGGCAATGATTTCCCGCTTCAGCGGATGGTTGCCGATCTGCGCGGCATAACGCGTGCGGGTTTTCTCAGGAAAGTACTGCTTCAGAAAAACCTGGGCGGCTTCCTGGTCAGGGACTTCGCTGTCAAGCAGGGATTGGTAGAGGTGCATCTTGCTGTAGGCCAGCAGGATCGATAGTTCTGGACGCACATACCCCTGCCCCCTGGCAGTCAGCTCCTTGCGTGAAGGGAGGAATTCACCCTGGCGGTCAAGCAGGCCGGCATTCACCAGGCGTTCAGCCAGGTCAATAAACGGGTCGCTGTCCTGCTGGCAACGCAGAAGGTCGAGCGACAGGCAAAGGCTCTGCGTGTAATTGTTGGCCAGAACCTTGTCGCAAATCACATCTGCGACTTCCTGCAGCTGCCGGTTGCGCGTCTGCTCGGTTTTGATCACGCCCGCCTCGCGCAACCCCTGGTAGAAGATCTTCATGTTGACTTCGTGGTCCGATGTGTCGACACCTGCCGAGTTGTCGATGGCGTCGGTGTTGATCAACCCTCCTGTCATGGCGTATTCAACCCGCGCCAGCTGGGTCAGGCCCAGGTTGCCACCCTCACCGATCACCTTGGCCTTGACCTGCGCGGCAGTGACCCGGACATTATCATTGGCACGATCACCGACATCGGCGTTCTTTTCCGAGGACGCCCTGACGTAAGTACCGATACCACCGTTCCAGAGCAGCTCGACATCCGCCATCAGCAGTCGTCGAACCAGCTCATCCCCTTCCATGGTCGTGTGACGGACGCCAAGCCAGTTCCGGATTTCGCTGGAGATAGCGGGATATCCTTCGAAGACCTCTCCCAGATCCCGCCTCCCTCTGAGATCAGCGCAGCGTTGTAATCCGCCCAGGTTGAACGAGGCTTATCAAACAGGCGCTTGCGTTCCCTCCAGGACCGGGCCGGGTCGGGATTCGGATCGATAAAGATATGCATGTGATTGAAGGCTGCGAGCAATCGAGTGTGTTTTGATAACAACATGCCGTTGCCGAACACGTCACCACTCATGTCACCGATACCGACTGCGGTAAAGTTTTCGCTCTGGATGTCTTTTCCCAGCTCTCTGAAGTGGCGCTTGACGCATTCCCATGCCCCGCGCGCCGTAATCCCCAGTTTCTTATGGTCATAACCGACCGAGCCGCCGCTGGCAAAGGCATCGCCCAGCCAGAACCCGTAGTCGAGACTGACAGCATTGGCAGTATCCGGAAGATGTGCCGTGCCCTTGTCGGCGGCAACGACCAGGTAGGGGTCAAAATCATCATAGACAACCACGCCCTTCGGCCCCTCGATTTGACCTGCGACACGGTTATCAACCAGATCGAGCAGGCCGCGCATAAGCGTGATATAGGCCAACCGTGACAGCTCGGCACCTTCCTCCCTGGTAGAGAATGGGTTCTTGACCACGAAGCCGCCCTTTGAACCGACCGGGACGATCAGCGAGTTCTTGGTCATCTGGGTTTTCATCAGGCCAAGGACCTCGGTGCGGAAATCGTCAGGGCGGTCCGACCAGCGGATTCCGCCGCGCGCAACCTTGCCGCCACGCAAGTGAATCCCTTCCATGCTCGCCGAGTGCACGTAGGTTTCGTACATCGGCCTCGGGAACGGCATGTCGATAATACCGATGGCGCTGATCTTGAACGAAAGGAAATAGTCGGGGTCATCGCGACGCAGGAAGAAGTTGGTCCGCACCGTGGAATCGATCAGGTTGAACATGCTGCGCAGGATGCGATCTTCGTTGATGTCGCGAATCTCGTCGAGGACCTTCGAGAGCTCCATCCTGACCGGCATCAGCGCTTCCTCTTCACGTTGCATGGGATCCTGCCAGGCCGGGTTCGGCTTGAACCGCGCTTCAAAATATTGGTACAGGAGTAAGGCCGCCCTGGGGTTGTCGATCAGGGCGTAGGCAACGCGACGCTTGGTGAACGGGTTGCCCAGTTGGAAATAGTAGCTGCGATAGGCTCTGAAAACATCGATCTGCTGCCAGTCGAGGCCGGTCAGAACGAGCAGGCCGTTGAGATAATCGTTTTCCACCATGCCCTGGCGCAACCTGATGAGGATTTCAAGAAACTTTTCCCTCAGCGACGACAGCGGCAAGGCCAGAGGATGGTTGTTGCGAATCGCGAAACTCTTGATGTAGACGGTCTGCTCCCCGACCTGAACGATCAGGTCCACTTCGTCAACCACGACCAGATTGAGGTTCTCAAGGAAAGGCATCAGTTCATTGAGATAACTCTCCCTGAGGCTGTAGAACTGCAGGCGGAAGAACTCATGGCGTTCCTGAAACGGGCCCCAGAGGTCGAATCCGTCTTCACCTGTTTCAACCACCCTTTCTATGGCCCGCACATCCCGGACGGCAAAGCGTGGGTGGATCAGGTCCTTGTATTCGTTTGAGAAGGTGTTGATGTACTTTTGCCACAACCGCAGACCATCGCCATCTCTCGTGCCGCGCTGGAGCAGCAGGCGCAACTTTTCATCCCAGGGCCTGGACAGGTCTGTCAGGACCTTCTGCAACGATTCGATGTCGACCCTGACCTGCTCTCCCTGCGGGACGACGTGGAAATGCAGGCTGACATAATCGGAAAAGAAATGGATCACCCGGGACGAGATATGCTCGGCAGTGAGGAAACGACCGAGATACGATTCCATGCGTCTCACGGAGTCGCCGCTGTAATAGTCGCGGGGCATGATCACCAGCAGGGTGATGCCACGCAGGCTGAGACTGCGGGTCACAACCAGCTTGACCGACTGTTCGCGCTGCAGGCTGATGAATGAACGGACCAGGCGATCGAGTTCCGCATCGGTCAGGAAGAACATCTCCACCTTCGGGAAGGTGTTGAATATCTCGACGACTTTACGATAGTCGTAGCTGTCGGTCGCGACATGCTGGCGGGTCAGCGCAGTCAGCAGTTTATCCCTTAACGGCGGCACATTCGTCGCCAGCTCATTGACGCTGTTCTGTGAGAAAAGTCCGACGAAAAAGTGTTCGATTCGCTTCTCGGCCTTGCAGCATTCACGGAAACCGAGGTAGACCAGGTTGTCCTGCTTGTAGAGCGGGCTTTTTATTTCGAGAATTTCAACAACCAACGGGTTTTTGCGTGCAAGCAGCGCCCTTGTTTCGTCGGTGATCTGCAGGGCCTTACCACTCTTGCCTTTTGCCAGGAGACATTCCGGCATCCAGCCTGCAGGCGATTCGACGATCTTGATTTGATCGGATTTATCTTTGGCCGCCGAAGTCTCTATCGCGGCATATCCGAAGCAGATAAAATTGCCTTTGAGCAACCATTCGGCAAAATCCTTTTGTTCCCGGTTCTCGGCAATCTGCACCAGGTCCTTGAGTTTTTGTTCAAGCACCCTGCGCTGGCGACCAGCTGCCAAAACGACCGGGAAAACCTGGTGTATTTTCTTCTCTACTTCAGTCGTGTCGAGGTCACGGACGCCTTCGAACTGAACAAGCAGGAAAGACTCCTGAAGATCAACACCGGCATTATCGCCAAGCGAGACCAGCGAACCTTTCTCACGCGTCACAGACAGGATCGGATGGGATATGATCATGGCCCGATATGGCAGCTTGCGCAGAATATTTTTCAGGGAATCGACCAGGTACGGCACATCAGGGGTATTGACCAGCAGGAAAGAGGAGCCGCTGTTGTCGGGGTTAAACCGGCAGACCTTGACATCTTCATCGCGTTGGCTAATGAATTCGTGAAAGGTGCTCAGCCATTCCAGCAAATCTTTGACAGGCAGTTTGAGCAGGACCTGTGAGTGGCTGTATACCAGAAGTGCTTCGGCCAGAGCCAGGATCGAATCTGCATCCTTGCGGGACGACATCTTAGCAAGGCGACGTCGGATCTCTGCGAGTCTTGCCTGGAGGACCTTGGTAAAAGTTTTGCCGTGTTCTTCTATAATGACGTCCATTGGTAGCCTCTTTGGGAAGGTTGGAGTAGTTATCGACACAAGTCTAGGTGATGACCGCTATAATGCAACCCCGGACAGGGTGAGAAAAAAGTCATTGCCGTCAGTTGCCATGCAAGACGATATCCGCCTCTTGACGCAGGTCGGCGACCCACTCTTCCAGCAAACGGGCGCCCCTGGTTTTTTTCAAAAAACCGATAATCCTGTGCCGTGAATCCTCAAGGGTTGGCGGCGCCGGGATCTCGTGGGCCGTTACCTTGATCAGGTGGTAGCCATAAGGTGTTTTGACCGGATTGCCGACTTCACCGACAACCTGGCTGAATGCCGCATCGGCAAATGCAGGATCAACATCCTCGCGGCGGATCAGGCCAAGCTCACCGCCACCCGGAGCGCTGACGCAGGCGGAATGCTGCCGGGCGATTTCGGCAAAGTCCTCTTGCTCGGCCCGTGTCTTGAGTGCCCTTGCCCGTTCGAGAGCTTTATCCGGGTCATCGGGGTCGACCGGAATCAGAATATGACTGGCCTGGACTCGCTCATGGTCGCGCAGCTGGTCCGGGTGGTCGGCAAAGAATCTTCTGACCTCGTCTTCGCCGGGCTCCTCCACTGCCTCCAGTTTTCGAGCCGACATCTGGTCTACGGTGACATCCTTGCGCACCATCCGCAGGAAAGAAGCTTTGTCCAGGCCACGCTCTGTCAGGCGGCTCCAGAAATCTTTCGGGTTGCCCATCATGCGCAGAATCCTGGCCGTTTCCTCCTCAACAGACGCATCATCGGCGACAAAACCTTCCGCCAATGCGGCCTGGAAGATCAATTCCCTGGCAATCAGGCGCTCAAGGGCCATGGACCTTAATTCAGCTCTGGAGTCCGGCGGCACCTCGTCAAGAGTGGCGTGAAAATTTTCCTGGGCCAGGCTCTGCATCGCCGCATTGAGGGCTTTGTCATCAATGGTCGCGCCATTAACGGTCGCAATCAATTCTGCCATGCTATGCTCCTGTTTCATCTGCCTGCAGAGCATTAGCCAGGCGGCCAAATTCCTCCAGGGTCAGCGTCTCACCACGGCGACGGGGGTCAATATGAGTCTTTTCAAAGGCACGGTCAACATGCTCAGGCTCCCAGCCAGAACCCAACAGGCTGTTGCGCAGGGTTTTGCGCCTCTGGGCGAAAGCGCCACGGACCAGTTTCCGGTAACGCTCTTCATCGATCAACTCGATTCGCGACTCGGTTAATGGTTCAAGGCAAAGCACGACGGAGTCGACCTTGGGCGGCGGATAAAAAGCACCCGGCGGCACCTTGACGACCCTGTCAATCTGAAACCAGGTCTGCATCAGGACACTCAGGATGCCATATTCACGCGAGCCTTCCTGGGCAATCAACCGTTCGCCAACTTCCTTCTGGAACATCAGGATCAGTCGCTGGAACGACTGGCGATGTTCCAGCACGCGAAACAGGACCTGGCTGGAGATATTGTATGGCAGATTGGCAATCAGCTTGTAGGGAGGGTTGCGCAACAGGTCCCCCCAGTCGATGCGCAGGATATCGCCGATTACGACATCGAGATTTTTATCGGCGCGTTCCTGTAAAGTGGCCCCGAGGTCGCGATCGATCTCAACCGCCAGGACCGGCAGGCCGGTCTCAAGCAGACGGTTAGTCAGGGCCCCGGCTCCCGGCCCGATCTCCAATATTCGGTCACCCTCCTGCAGTTTCGCAGCAGTTATGATGCGGTCCAGCACATGCTGATCACGCAGAAAGTTCTGACCGAAACGTTTTCTAGGACGATGGATGTTCATAGGGACGAGGGACGGGAGAGGGACGCGAAAAAGCTAATCTTCAAATGTCGGAATGCACCGCGAAGGCGGCAGGCCTGATACCAAGTTTTATGAGCAGTTGTATTGGACATCACTCGTCCCGCGTTCCGCGTTCCGCGTTCCGGTTTTTAAACTTCCGATGCCACTCTCGGCGCGGCCAGCGTGGTATGCGCCAGGTCTTGACGATCGGCACCATGCGCAGAGTCACGAAATAAGCCAGTGAGCCGAGTATGATCCCGGCGATAATACCGCCAACCCAGATCGGATACAAAATATTCCAGCCAAGATCGGCGTAGGCGCTCCAGGTAAACTCGGTCGGCAGCGATGTCCGGGGCATGCCCAGCAGCAGACGTCCCATCTCGTATTCGACCGCATAGATAACCGGTGCCGTGACCGGGTTGGTCACCCAGACACCGAGGATTGCCGCGAGGCGGTTTTCCCTCAACATATAGGCAAACAGCAACGCAATGGCCATCTGGAAGCCAAAGGTCGGCGTCATGCCGATAAATATGCCGAGAGCGACACCTTTGGCAATTTCCTCCGGCAGACCACGCAGACGAACGAAACGCACCAGCATCAATTTGGTTTGCCTGATGAATCCGACGCCACGCCACATCGTTCAAATCGCTCCGTAACCGGTTTGAATCAGATGACACCAACCATATCCAGAGGCCAACTCGATATGGCGTTCAACTTGGTGTCCGCATGCTGACCGTGTTCGAGGTAGTAATTTGCCGGGACACCAAGCATGGCGGCATTGTCACCGCAGAGAGCGGGGCTCGGGAAGTAAATCCGCCCCCCCTGCTTCCCGGCCAAGTCCTGGAAGCGTCGCCGCAAGCCCGAGTTGCAGGCGACACCGCCGGCAACCACGATCCGCTCCAGCCCTTCCTGTGTCGCGGCACGCAATGTCTTGAGGGTCAGAACTTCGACCATCGCCTCCTGGAAACTGGCGGCAATATCAGCCCTGTGCTGATCATCGATCTCTTTATCGACGTTTTCGACATATTGCAACACCGCGGTTTTGATGCCGCTGAAGCTGAAATCAAAATTCGGTCTGTGCAGCATGGGCCGTGGGAAGACAATCGCGTCCGGGCGACCCAGCCCGGCCAGCTTATCAATCAGTGCCCCGCCGGGGTAACCCAGGCCGAGCAGCTTGGCGACCTTGTCATAAGCTTCCCCGGCGGCATCATCCAGCGTCTGACCTATGATCCGATAGTGGCCGATGCCGTCAACCCGGTAGAGATGAGTATGCCCTCCGGAGACCGCCAGAGCCAGAAAAGGAAATTCGGGAGGATCTTCGAGAAACGGCGCCAGGATATGTCCTTCCATGTGGTGCACGGCAGCCAGAGGGATATCGAGAGCCCAGGCCATGGCTTTGGCGGTTGAAATCCCTACCAGAAGCGCCCCGACCAGACCCGGGCCACGGGTAACCCCGATGCCTTGAATTTCGGAGAGGGTTACTCCGGCCTCTTCCAGTGCCGCGGTGATGACCACCGAGACGGCTTCGACGTGCTTACGTGACGCCAGTTCCGGGACAACGCCGCCATACCTGGCGTGGACATCGACCTGGGAGGCAACGATGTTCGAGAGCACCTGGCGGCCATCACGTATAACCGCCGCAGCAGTTTCATCACAGGAAGATTCGATACATAAAGTCAGCATGATAAACGGGGGCTGGGGGCTGGGGGCTGGTTTGAAGACGTTCCAGCCCCCAGCCCCCAACCCCCAGCCTCTGCCTCAAAGGAGGTTGGCGGCCAGCTCGGCCAGGCAGGAACGCTCGCCTTTGGTCAGGGTCACATGACCGGCAATTTCCTCGCCTTTGAATTTTTCCACGACGTAAGTCAGTCCGTTGCTGGCGGAATCGATATAAGGGTTGTCAATCTGGTACGGGTCCCCGGTCAGGATGATCTTCGTGCCTTCACCGGCGCGGGTAACAATCGTCTTGATTTCATGGGGCGTCAGGTTCTGGGCTTCGTCAACGATCATGTACTGCTTCGGAATGGAACGACCACGGATATAGGTGAGAGCCTCGATTTCAAGCAGCCCGAGATCAACCAGCTCCTTGTAGCCGCGCTTGCGCTTGCTGCCCTCCTCGACGGCACCGAGGAGCAGCTCAACATTATCGAATATCGGCTGCATCCAGGGAGACAACTTCTCTTCGAGGTCACCGGGCAGAAAGCCGAGGTCACGGCCGAGCGGGAAAACCGGGCGAGAAACCAGCAGACGGCTGTACTGGCCCTCGTCAGCGGACTTGTTCAGACCGGCGGCAATCGCCAACAGAGTTTTGCCGGTCCCTGCTTTGCCGACCAGGGTCACCAGCTGGATATCCTCATTCAGGAGCAGGTCAAACGCGAACTGCTGTTCGCGATTTCTGGCGTGAATCCCCCACAGGCCTTCCTTGGGTGCGCGCAGGAGCGTTTCGGCCTGGCGTAACGCCCGGTTGAACCGTGCCAGGGCCGTATGCGAAGGGTTGGCAGCATCCATCAGGGTGAGGCACTGGTTGGCCAGAAATTCCTCTTCCAGGGGGATGAAGCCCTGACTGTAGAAAAGATCGATATCATCACGGCTGAGCAGGACTTCGGCGGTCCCGGAATAAAGCTCATCCAGGGAGACCTTGTCTGATTCGTAATCCTGGGCGGTCAGGCCGATTACATCTGCCTTGATCCGCAGATTGGTGTCCTTGGTGACCAAAATCACCGACTCATTGGAGCGGCCCCTGATATCCAGTGCGACGGCGAGAATGCGGTTGTCACCGCGATCTGAACGCAGTTCGGGCGGCAGTCCCTTCAAATGCTCTTCGGTGTAGAGATCAACCCGTAAATGGCCGCCATTTTCCAGTTCGACACCTTCGACCAGCTTTGCCTTGGCACGCAGGCCGTCTATGATGCGGGAGAACTGGCGGGCATTCCGGCCGGTCTCGCTCAGATCTTTCTTGAACCGGTCGATTTCCTCGATCACCGTCATCGGGACAACCAGGTTGTTGTCGTCAAAACGGTAAATGGCCTGGGGGTCGTGCAGCAAAACGTTGGTGTCGAGAACAAAGGTTTTACTCATTATCGTCGACTTTCTCCGACAGAAGGTTAGTGATCGTAGTCCAGAGGTTGTACACCATACCCACGCCCTGATCCTGTGACCTCAGCGTCGGCTCTTTTCACCCGCAACGATTTCGCGGATCGCTTGCAGGGTTTTTGCAATATCTTCATCGGTATTGAAAAGCCCGGGGCTGAGCCGCACGGTTCCTTCCGGAAGCGTCCCGATGCTGCCGTGGGCCTCCGGTGCGCAGTGCAAACCGGTTCGACAACAGATACCATATTCACGGTCCAAGCGGAAGCCCAGCATTGACGGATCGACATTTTTAATATTGAAGGAGAGGGCTCCACCGTGCCACTCCGTACCAAGCGGACCATAGAGTGTCACAGCTTCGATTTCCTGCAGGCCCTCGATCAGCATGCCAACCAGTTTCTGTTCATGTGCACGGACATGGTCGAGACCTACCGACTCGAGAAATTCCAGCCCGGCCTTCAGTCCCGCCAGTCCGACCGTATTCAGAGTGCCGCTCTCCAGGCGTTCCGGCATCTCTTCCGGTTGAGCTGTTGACTGTGAGAAATTGCCGGTACCGCCATACAGCAGTGGCCGCAAGACAAGATCGGGGTGGACAAACAGGAAGCCGGTGCCGGTGGGTCCAAGCAGGGACTTGTGTCCGGGAACGGCCAGCAGATCAATCGCCATCTCCCTGGCATCAAGGGTAAAAATCCCGGCACTCTGGGCGGCATCGACCATAAACAGGATACCCTGTTCACGACACCATGGGCCGATCTCCTCGATCGGCTGAAGGGTGCCGGTGACGTTCGAACAATGATTCATCACCAGCATGCGCGTACCCGGCAGGCAGGCTTCCCGGATCGCCGCAGGGGCAACCGATCCATCGGCATCCGCCATGACCCGGACGACATTGACCCCTTTGTTACTGAGCGCCTGCAAGGGCCGTACGACCGCATTATGCTCCATCGATGTTGTGACGACCCGGTCACCTGGGCTGAGCGCACCGAACAAGCCGAGGTTGATCGCCTCGGTGGCATTGGCGGTAAACGCGATCCGTCCAGCATCTTCGATACCGAAGAACCGTGCCACAGTCTCGCGGCATTCCATGACCATGCGCCCGGCCTGCAGCGAGAGATGGTGACCGCCACGTCCCGGGTTGGCAGCATTCAGCCGCAGCGTCGTTTCGACGGCCTCTATAACCGGTGAAGGCTTCGGAAATGATGTGGCAGCGTTATCGAGGTAAATTGACATATCAGAATGTACTCAGAGTCCATCTTCCATCAGCCGTTGAAACAGACCTGGTTCTTGCCGTCACCTCTGGCCGTGGATATTATGAACTCGTCGTCAGTCATCTTTGGATCGTTCAAAACGATCTTCCATATTCAGAGAATGCTGCCCGTTAATCATGTTTGCTTAATGATACTTGTCGCGACAAATTTTAACAAGCCGCATGCATTCGCCAACCAGTTGAAATGATTACGCCGCCAGGAGGGAAAAAACCATATTCCGAAGCCCCATCTATACAGGGTTGACACACGACATCTTGTAGTTTAATTATTAACCAACACAATATAGTGCACTTCTGTTATTAATCAAATAAAATCCATATTCCATTGCAGGAAGGTTCTCCCATGTCGGACAACGCACAAAATCCCTCACCATTGCTGTCTGCCAATGCCGTAACCGTCCTCGAGCGCCGCTATCTGCGGCGCAATGAGGAAGGAGAGGTCCTGGAAACTCCCCTGGACATGTTCAACAGGGTTGCCGAGACCATTGCCTCGGCCGAAAAAGATTTCAAGACGGGACGAGTCCCGGCGGAGCTCGCAAAAGAATTTCTGCAGATCATGACCAGTCTCGAGTTCATGCCAAATTCCCCCACCCTCATGAATGCCGGTCGCGAACTCGGTCAGCTCTCCGCCTGCTTTGTCCTTCCAGTCGATGATTCCATGGAAGAGATCTTTGAATCGATCAAAAATACGGCCCTGATTCACAAAAGCGGTGGCGGCACAGGGTTCTCTTTCAGCCGCATCCGGCCGGCCAATGACGTGGTCATGTCGACCAAGGGTGTCTCCTCCGGTCCCCTCTCCTTTATGAGTGTTTTCGATGCGGCAACCGAGACGATCAAGCAGGGTGGCACACGGCGTGGCGCCAACATGGGTATTCTGCGGGTCGATCATCCCGACATCATGGACTTCATCATGTGCAAGCGGGACCAAACCGTTCTGACCAACTTCAACATCTCCGTCGGTATGACCGAAGCCTTCATGGAGGCCGTTGAAAAGGATACCGACTATGACATTGTCAACCCGCGCACCGGGCAAGTCGTTGGCCAGCGCTCGGCACGCAAGGTGTTTGACCGGATTGTCGACCTGGCGTGGACCAATGGCGAGCCTGGGATCATCTTCCTTGACCGCCTTAATCGCGACAACCCTACCCCGCTGGTTGGCGAAATCGAGGCGACCAATCCCTGCGGCGAACAACCGCTGCTGCCCTACGAATCATGCAACCTGGGCTCGATCAACCTGGCCAGGATGGTGACCGAAGAGGGACAGGTAAACTGGGATCGCCTGGCCGAAGTTGTTGAACTCGGCACCCGTTTTCTCGACAACGTCATTGAGGTCAACAAGTACCCGATCGAGGAAATCGACGTCATGACCCGTGCCAACCGCAAGATCGGCCTGGGCGTCATGGGATGGGCGGACATGCTGATTTTGCTCGGCATTCCCTACGACAGCCAAGCCGCGATCGAACTCGGTGACCGGGTCATGAGATTCATCACCGACAAGTCACGCATGACGTCGCAGGTCCTGGCCAGGGAACGCGGTCCCTTCCCAAACTTTGAGGGCAGTATCTTTGATGGCGGCGAACCGGTCCGCAACGCCACCTGCACGACGATAGCACCGACCGGTACGATTTCAATCATCAGCAACACCTCAAGCGGCATAGAGCCGCTGTTTGCCGTTTCCTATGTGCGCCAGGTGCTTGACAACGACGTGCTGGTCGAAGTCCACCCGCTGTTTGAAAAAATTGCCATAGAGCGCGGATTTTACTCCAAGGAGCTGATGAAAAAGATTGCCGAACAGGGCACGATCCAGGATATGGACGAGATTCCCGAGGACATCCGCGATATTTTCGTCACTTCGCACGACATCACACCCGAAGATCACATCCGCATGCAGGCAGCCTTTCAGAACCACACCGACAACGCCGTCTCCAAAACGGTCAACTTCTGCAATACGGCCACCCGTGACGACGTTGCCACGGTCTACCGCCTGGCCTACCAGAGCGGCTGCAAGGGAGTGACCATCTACCGTGACGGTTCACGCGACATGCAGGTCCTCTCGGTCGTGAAGAGCAACGCCAAGCCCGAGGACACGGTGCCACACGAGACGGCGAAGAAACGCGTCAAACGTGACCGGCCACGCGCCCTGACCGGCAGCACCTACCAGATGCAGACCGGCTGCGGCCCGCTTTACGTCACGATCAACGAAGACGAGGCCGGCGTGTTTGAGCTGTTTACCACCATGGGCAAAGCCGGCGGCTGTGCATCGTCCCAATGCGAAGCAATCGGCCGCCTGGTTTCACTCGCCTGGCGCTCCGGGATTCAGGCCCGTCAGGCCGTCAAGCAGATGATCGGTATCACCTGCCACAAACCGGCCGGTTTTGGCGACAACCGGATCACCTCATGTGCCGATGCGGTCGCCAAGGCAATCCAGATACACATGGCCGACCACGAGGAAGCCGACCTGTCACATGCCAACAACGGTGGTGCCTGTCCGGATTGCGGAGGGCCCGTCGAACATGAAGGGGGCTGTTGCGTCTGTCATGTCTGCGGGTTTTCGGAGTGTGCCTAGCCGGACAGTCTGCCCGACTGAGCTTTTTATCCATTCGCTTCTGGCTGCTGCACACGGGTTTAAGCTTCTGAATTTGATTGTAAGTGAAAGAATGATACGTTGATTCGGAGGGCACGATTCATCAATAGGCCGCCGGGTCAAGAAAGCAGTACCGTGAGGCCCCCGGTAAAGGGCCGGATGGTCTCCTCTGCCGCTCCTGGAAGCCATAGACCCTTGGCGAACGTCCATAGCCCTCTGCTAAGAGAAGGCATTTTTGCATACTTTTGTTGCCGGACAAAAGTATGGCGTCCGGCAGTACGCAAACTGCCGGTTTTGGTTTTATGTTTTTGAATTGATGAGCAAGACATAAAAATAAAGAAAATCAGAACCGGCGGGTTGCGCCCCGCCGCGCGCCTTACTTTATTTGCTTGCCCAAATAAAGTAAGCAAACAAAGGGCACCCGAAGCCTTGCCCTGCTACACAGGGTACCCGGCAGCGAAAAGATGAAAGCCGGCGGAACGAAAACTCGGCTAACGCCTCAGACAGTTCGTTCCGCTGACCGTCTTTAATCCATTCGCTTCCGGCGGCGGCTAACGGGACGGAACAGCAAAAATCTCAAAACGTCTGTTTTCAACAAATTTAAAATTTTTTTGTGCGATGAAATCGCCGAAACGCAAATCACTTCCCCATCCACGCAAAGTCTGATAAAAAAGTCACGCACCATTGCATAAAGAAATCGTCATAATTCGAGGAGTCAAAAATGTTCACTGCCAAAGTCTGGCGTCTTCAAGCGCTCGTCCTGATCATCATTGTTCTTTTCACCCTGCCGACTCTCGCAACCGCAGCGACCCTGGGAGACCTGTTCGGCAAACAGGAGGTTGACGAAGCAGAGCGTGAAGAGACCATTGAGCGCATCCAGAGCATCCAGGAAAAACTTGAACTCCTGCAAGACAAGCTACGGGCTCTCGAGCGCCGCAAGGCCGCGAAACAAGCTGCCCAGAGAGCAGAAGAAGCAAAAGATGTCATCTCTGCAACCCCGGTCCAGATCAACTGGACACCGGTTGACGAGACCACCACGAATCCGGGGGAGTTCGGCATGTACACCTACCTGCTTTTCAAGGGTGAACTCTCGAACAGTGCGGCAATCGGCATACTTGAAGACTTTATTCTGACCATTGAGACTCTGCCGGAGAATGACATCCCGCCGGTCCTTGCAAACCGTTTCCTGGTGCCGGTGGAAAAGCCGCAGTCGCTGGTCAGCCTCGGACGCCAGCCGTATGACTTCAAGCTGAACGAGACCTATCTCAAGCGCCTGGGAGTTCCGGGAGATCTGCCAAATGGCCCGATCCTCGTCTCGATGAGGGAGCCGATTGATCCCTACGCTGATGACGATGTGCCACTCTACCTCGCGGTCAGTCTCGGCCACCAGACTCCCGAAAGGGCAGCGGCACTGGCGAGGACCTGGAATCAACAGGAAAAAGATCCGGTTGCCGATGCTGAGCATCCGGTCTCCAAGCTCTTCTGGCAGATCATCGACGGTGCCGGGCCAACCAGGGTCCAGCGTAACCAGCAGCGGATTACCGTCTCGCTGCCGAACGGATGAACCGCTGGGAAGACATCTGCCTGCGCTGCGGCCTCTGCTGTTTCGAAAAATCTGTCGACAAGAGCGGGCGCTTCACGACGACCAGAATCCCCTGCCAACACCTGGACATTGTCAGCAGAGAGTGCCGTGTTTACCACAAACGCCTGAAGGTTGGCGAAGGATGCGTCAAGTTGACGCCGCAGATAGTCAGCCAGGTAGACTGGCTGCCTGAGAGTTGCGCGTACCGTGAAAGTCCGGGACGCGGGACGAAGGACGCGAAACGCGAAAAAACTTGAGCCAAAACAACATCAATAAGGCGCAGCTGGGCTGGTGCATCTACGACTGGGCCAATTCGGCATTTGCCACAGTCGTTCTGGCAGCGGTGCTGCCAGTCTACTTTGCCAGCCTGGTCCCTGCTCAAGGGGCCGATGTTTTCTGGAGTTCGAGACCGGTCGCCGCAACAGCCCTGTGGGGCTATATCGTTTCATTCTCCATGGCTTGTGTGGCGATTACCGCGCCGGGTCTCGGCAACCTTGCCGACCGTAGAGGCTGGCGACGGCGGCTGCTGATCATCTTCTGCCTGCTTGGGTCTCTTGCCACCTGCGGGCTCTTTTTCGCCGGCCCCGGCCGTTACCTGCTGGCGGCGGCCCTGTTTATCCTCGGCAATATCGGCTTTGCCTCGGGCAACATCTTTTACAACGCCTACCTGCCCGACCTGGCCCAGGGCCATGAGGCAGACCGGCTCTCGGCACGCGGCTTTGCCCTGGGTTACATTGGTGGCGGCCTGATGCTGCTGATCGTCTTCCTGCTTATCCAGCAGCACATGATGTTCGGCATCCCTGACAAAGGCATGGCCAGCCGAATCGGTTTCCTGCTGACCGGTGTCTGGTGGCTCGGGTTTGCGCTGCCGGCATTGACCAGGCTCAAGGGTGTTCCGGTCTCTGTCGGCGCTCAGCATGCGCTGCGTACGCCAGGTGATTATCTCAGGGCTTTGGCCGACCTGCGTCAATATCGCCACCTCGGCCGCTTCCTGATTGCTTTTCTGCTCTACAATGACGGCATCCAGACGATCATCGCAGTCTCAGCGATTTTTGCCCGTGAAGAGTTGGGCTTGAGTACCGGTACGATCCTGGGCTGCTTTCTGATGATCCAGTTCGTCGCCATGCCCGGCGCATTACTCTTTGCGCGCCTGGCCGGACGCTTCAACACCAAGCGGGCGATTCTGGCAAGTCTTGTGCTGTTTACCGCAATTACCGTCTACGCTTCGATCATGCGGAGCGCCGTTGAATTCTGGATGCTCGGTTTCGCAGTCGCCATAGTCCTTGGCGGCAGCCAGGCGCTGAGCCGCTCACTCTTCTCGAGCCTGGTGCCGAAAAAGCGCAGTGCCGAGTTTTTCGGCTTCTACGCAATCAGCTCGAAGTTCGCCTCGATCTTCGGTCCCCTCACCTTCGCCCTGTTCATAGACATGACCGGGTCAAACCGTTTGGCAATTCTGGCCCTGGCGCTGTTTTTTGTCGTGGGGGTTGCACTGCTATTGGGAGTAGACGTTGAGAAAGGCAGGCTGCAGGCTGAGAGCTGACAGCTACCCCTTGCGAATCCGCGGGTCGGCAATTGCGTAGCTGATATCAGCCAGCAGGTTGCCGACCAGCGTCAACACCGCACCGATCACCAGGATTCCCATGATCAGGGGATAATCGCGCATCATGACGCCATCATAGAAGAGTTTGCCCATACCGGGGATGGCGAAGATCGTTTCGAAGATCACACTGCCGCCGATCAGGCCGGGGACGGAAAGGCCAAGGATGGTAATCACCGGCAGGAGAGCGTTGCGCAGGGCATGTTTGTAGATGACAACTCTCTCTGACAGCCCCTTGGCCCGGGCCGTCAGGATATAGTCCTGGCGGATGACCTCCAGCATATTCGACCGCATGTAACGCGAAAACCCTGCCAGCCCGCCAAACGCAGAGATGAAAATCGGCAGGATCAGGTGCCGGGTCATGTCCCAGACCTGGCCCGCAGGACTCAGGTAGTCGTAGCCAATCGACTTCAGCCCGGCGACCGGCAAGAGTCCCAGCCTGACGCCGAAGTAATCCATCATCAACAACGCCAGCCAGAATGACGGCATGGCAAAACCGAGGAAGACAAAGATCGTTGTCCCGCGGTCGAACATCGAATTTCTTCGCACCGCGGAGAGAATGCCGATCGGCACCGACACGGCCAGGATGACCACAATCGACAGCACGTTGATCAGAATGGTAATCGGCATGCGTTCGCGGACCTTGACGAGAACCGGGCGGTTATCCTGGGCGAACGACTCGCCGAAGTCCAGCGTGGCGACCTGTTTCAGCCAGAGCCCGTACTGTACATGGAGTGGCTTGTCGAGATTGTAGCGTTCACGCAGCCGGTCACGCATTTCGACACTCGATTTCGGGTTCAGGTCGGTCTGCATGTCAGTCGGCTCACCGGGCGCCAGATGAATGACCACGAAACTGATCAGCGTGATACCGATCAGCAGGGGGATCATCATGAGCAGGCGTTTGGCGAGATAAGTCAGCATAATCAGATGTGTTCGGTTAATGGTTCGTAACAGAGTGATCGGTGATCGGTGAACCGTAACAAAAAAGCCGTGACAAATAAACCGTGATGAACAGGCCGTGACAAATAAGCCGTGATGAGTGATCGGTGATCAGTAACCAGTCCCCAGCCCCTAGTCCCCAGCCCCCGCCTTTAACAGTCCCCGCATTTAACAGTCCCCAGCCTCCAACCCCCAGCTGCCGCCCTTACCTGGCTTTCCGCCCACTCTTGATCCTCTCCACCTGCAAAACACCTTTGACCTTCTGAATGGCCTCCATAACGCGATTCAGATGCTGGACATCCTGGACATCCACCTCGAAATTCAGAACCCCCCGGCCATCGTTGGTAGAATAGGCGCTGGCACGCAGGATGTTTGATTCGCACTTGGTAATCACCTTGGTGGTCGCTGCCAGGATGCCTTTCTGATCCAGGCTGTACACCCGGATCTTGACCGGCCGGGTTGCCCCCTTCTGGCGGTTCCAAGACACCTCGATACGCCGCTCGGGATCTGTCTCGAGAACCCTTGGACAGTCTGCTGCATGCACCGTCACACCCTGCCCCTGGGAGATAAAGCCGATAATTTCATCACCGGGCAAAGGGCTGCAGCATTTGGAAAAGCGCACCAGGATATCTTCGAGGCCCTGAACGTTGATTGCGTCGACAGGTTTTTTGCGAATCTTTCCGAGAACCTGACTGAGACGACTCGGCTTGGGTGCTTCAGCCTTGAATTGTTCAGGAATAAGCCTCGACAGCACCTGGTTGCAGGTTACCTTGCCGTAGCCGACAGCTGCCTGCAGGTCTTCAACAGAACGGAAACCGAGACCTGACAGGGTCTCTTTCATGGCATCCAGGTTGACCGCACGATTAAAACTGAAGCCGTACTTGCGCAGCTCTTTTTCAAGCAGATCACGTCCCAGGTCAAGGCTCTGCTGACGCTCCTGGTCCTTGACCCAGTTACGGATCCGGTTCTTGGCCTTCGAGGTCTTGACGAACTTCAACCAGTCCTTACTCGGTGTCTGGCTGGTCGACGTGATGATTTCGACAATATCGCCATTCTTCAGCTCGGTCCGCAACGGCATTAGCCGGCCGTTGACCTTGGCCCCGGAACAGTGGTGGCCGACATCGGAATGAACGCTGTAGGCAAAGTCAATCGGCGTGCTCTGTTTAGGCAACTCCTTGACATCACCGTTCGGCGTGAACACATAGACTTCTTCCGGGAACAGGTCGACCTTTACGGATGACATGAACTCACTCGAATCCTTGAGTTCTTTCTGCCACTCGAGCATTTGCCGGAGCCAGCCGAAACGGCCATCCTCGGTACGTTTTGAGGCCCTGCCCTCCTTGTACTTCCAGTGCGCCGCGATCCCTTCCTCTGCGACCCGGTGCATTTCTTCGGTGCGGATCTGCACCTCCATGCGCTGGCCGGCCGGCCCGAACACGGTAGTGTGCAGGGACTGGTACATATTGGCCTTGGGCATGGCGATAAAATCCTTGAAACGGCCCGGCACAGGCTTCCAGGACGAATGGATCGCCCCGAGCATGGCATAACAGTCACGGATTGTCGGCACGATGATGCGGAAGGCAATCAGGTCATGAATCTCGTCAAAATCAATATTCTGCTTGATGATCTTGTTGTGAATCGAACAGATATGCTTGAAACGTCCCTGGATATGGCCATCGATTTCATGCTCTTTTAATATCTCGTCGAGACGCTTTTTCAGGTCCGCTACGTAGTTGCCGGATTGACGGCGGTGTTGCTCGACCTTCTTGGCAAGATCTTTGTAAATCACAGGCTCCAGGTACCTGAGAGAAAGGTCTTCGAGCTCACTTTTGATCCAGCTGATACCGAGCCGGTTTGCCAGCGGCGCATAAATATCGGCGGTTTCCCTGGCAATTCTTTGACGGCGCTCCTCCGGTTGATAGTCGAGAGTGCGCATGTTGTGCAACCGGTCAGCCAATTTGACCAGGATGACACGAATATCTCTCGCCATCGCCAGCAGCATCTTGCGAAAATTTTCCGCCTGGCGCTCTTCACTGGTTTTGAAGGTGATTTTGCTGATCTTGGTGACGCCGTCAACCATTTCGGTCACTTCGCTACCGAACAGCTGGCGCAATTCCTCTTCCGTAGAGAGGGTATCCTCAAGAGTGTCGTGCAGCAGGCCGGTGACCACGGTCGGCACATCCATCCTCAGACGCGTGAGGATGAAAGCCACTTCCATGGGATGGGTCATGTACGGATCGCCGGAGAGGCGCATCTGCCCCTGGTGGACCTTGGCAGAATAGACGTATGCCTTTCGCACAGCGTCCAGGTCGGCGGCGGCGTGATAAGCACGGATAGCTTCGAGGATGTCGTCGAGACGAATCATGCTGTTCAGATCAGTGCAGGGTGCACACAAAAGCGATGCCGGCCATCACTGGCCGGCATCGTAAACTTTTCAGTCGGCTCCATCAGGAGACCGTGCACAACAACCGGTCAGGGCTTTCGGGCCGGGATTTCAAAGTCCACCTTGCCGGCGGCAATTTCCCGCAGGGCCAGGACCACGTTGCGGTTCTTTGACTTGTTCTCGATCAACGGTTCAGCGCCTTTGAACAGCTGCTTGGCACGCTTGGTCGCGACCATGACCAGCAGAAAGCGATTGGGTACTTCGTGTAAACAATCTTCAACTGTGATACGTGCCATGCTTTACTCCTGATTATAAATTAATGTGTTTAAATATCGATACCGGTGAACGACTCAGGTACATAAGACTGTTAAGATATACGGCAATCGGAATTATTTCAAGCCGAATTCTTCAGACAGGGTATCGATGACCCGTTTTGTCCGGGCGGTTTCGGCTTTCATGATTGCGACGATTTTCTCCACCGCTTCCTCAAGCACATCGTTAACAACCAGGTAATCAAACTTGACGGCCTCGGCAATTTCATCGACAGCATTTTTCATCCGGCGCTCGATGACCTGGGCATCATCCGTGTTGCGGGTATCCAGGCGCTTGCGCAGTTCCTTCATATCCGGCGGCAGGATGAAGATAAAGACCCCGTCAAGCCCGCTGTTTCGCAGTTGCTCCGCACCCTGGAAGTCGATATCCAGGAGGATGTCCGCACCCGCTGCAGTCGCTTGCTCCAGAGAGCTCCGTGCAGTGCCATAGCAGTTGCCATGCACTTCGGCCCATTCCAGGAATGCTCCCGCATTAACCATTTCCCGAAAGGTTTTCATCGTCACGAAATGATAATCGACACCGTCCTGCTCACCAGATCGCCTGGCTCGCGTCGTGTAAGAGATCGACTGGTGAAGATTCGGCAGCTTTTTCAGAATTTCACGACAGATAGATGTCTTTCCGGCGCCGGATGGTGCTGAAATCACGAAAAGCATGCCTTTTCGTGATTTGGGGGCTGGGTTAGAGGCGGAGACTGGAGACTGGGTTCTGGGGGCTGGCTTTTGCATTAAGCGGCCTTGTTTTGTAATGATTTCTGCAAACTTCTTATTCGCTTGCCCAACAAATTGGTTTGCCCGAGGATATTTTCCGTTCGGTCGATGGCAAGATATTTCAGTTTGCTGGCAATGGTCAAGTGTGTTTCTAATTCCGCCAACGATCCCAGCGAGATCGACTTAGAGGCGGAGACTGGGTCTGGGGGCTGGGGGCTGGCTTTTGCATTAATCGACCTTTTCTTGCAAAGACTTTTGCAGGCTCCTGATTCGCTTGCCCAACAAATTGGTTTGCCCGAGAATATTTTCCGTTCGGTCGATGGCAAGATATTTCAGTTTGCTGGCAATGGTCAAATGCGTCTCCAGTTCGGCCAAAGACCCAAGCGAGAACGACAAAAACTGCAAAAATTCTTTGCGAGAAGAGCGAGTATGGCCTTCTGCAATATTGCTCGGGATAGAGACCGCTGCACGTTGCATTTGATTGCATAATGCATATTTTTCTTCACCGGGAAAATTTCTCGACAAAGCATAAATATTGGTCACCAGATCAATCCCTTCCTGCCAAACAACCAAATCACGATAACATTTCATAATTCCCTCCCATTTCATAGCATTGCAAGTTTGATTTTTTTTACATCTACCCAGCCCCCAATCCCCAGTCTCCAGCCTCCGCCTTAATCCAGCCCCCAGTCCCCAGTCCCCAGCCCCCAACATCGAGTAGTGCCAGAATCCGGCACTACTCGATGTTCTGCACTTGTTCGCGGATTTTTTCCAGTTCCGACTTCAATGTGACAACCGCCGTGGTCAACTCGGCGTCATTGGACTTGGAGCCCATGGTGTTGACTTCACGATTGAGCTCCTGAACCAGGAAATCCATGCGCCGGCCGACCGGCTCCTGATCATCGAGCATGCCGCGAAACTGGACCAGGTGGCTCTTGAAGCGGGTGATCTCTTCGCTGATGTCACAACGGTCGGTATAGACAGCGATTTCCTGCGCGACCCTCTGCGGGTCCCATTCAACATTCTGCTGCAGACGCTCCAGGCGTTCGGTCAGGCGCTCCTGCCACTCGGCCGGCACCTGCGGCGCCCGTTGTTCGATCTGCGCCAGGATGGTCTCCGTCACATTGAGACGATCCTCAATATCCTTGCGGGTTTCCTCCCCTTCGGCCGTGCGCATTGCAAGCAAGCTTTCCAGGGCACCAGCCGTCGCGGAGCGGAGACAGGTCTCCAGCGTCGCTTCGTCGATCTCTGCCTCTTCAACCCGGACCACATCCCTCTGGTTGATGATGTGGTCGATTGAAATCCGATCCTGCAGGTTCAACTTGCCGGCCAGCCCGACAAAAAGCTTGTGATATGCTTCTGCCAGCTCGTTATTCAGCTTCGGTACAGCCTGGGCCTCGCTCGCCAGCTCGTAGTTGACGTACACGTCAACCTTGCCCCGGCCGACCACCGCAGCAACCTGTTTGCGCACCCCGTTTTCGAGGCTCAGGAAAGTACGCGGCAACTTCACCGAGATATCGGCATAGCGATGATTCACCGTCTTGATTTCGACGGTAACAGTCAGACCGTCGCAAACGAACTCACCTTTACCATAACCTGTCATGCTATTTATCGGCATTGGGCCTCCAAAAATTTTTAAAAAACTCACTATCAGCCAAGCCTGTCGAGGCCTTGTCCTTTTCGGAAAAAAACCAAGCTCTCGCTTAACGGCCAGGCAATGGATATATCATTGTCATTCCATGCAATGCAACGTTCATCTTTGGGAGAATAGTTATCCGTGGCCTTGTAATGAACCTCTGCGTAGTCGTTCAAGACTTGAAAACCGAATGCGAACCCCTCTTGGGTCCAGACCTGAAGTCTGTTTTCTGCAGAAAGTCTGTGTCCCGTCCATTGACCAAATGCCTTTGATTCGTGGCGAATATCAACGGCAACATCGAAGGTCTCACTACTCAGGACACGTACAAGTTTTCCCTGTGCCTATGGAGGCAACGGGTAGTGCAGACCTCGTTAAGACTTCCTTGCATGACCGGGAATGGTTATCCTGTAAAAGGTTGCAGTCTATTCCGGTGGCATCAAGCCAGTCGCGTGTGTTAAAAGATTCGAAAAAGAATCCTCGTTCATCCTCGAACACGCACGGTTAAATAAGGAGGACATCAGGGAGCTTCGTTTGAATGATCTCTATCGCATATATCACCAGATACGAATCGGTAGCGCGGGCTTTCATCAATATTGGACAAATTGGCAAGGTTTCCCACATAGGTCAGTTTATCAAGATTTACTATGCTGCAATCCGGGAGGGTTTTAAGACAAAAATGGACGAAGCTGGAGCCGATTAAGCCACGACCGCAGGTAACTGGATTATTATTCAAAACACGATCTCTCCTGCCGACTCAACGCATAACCCAAAAACAACATTATGTCGCATCCCCAAAACGACTGGGCAAATGGATAATTTGGCCTCTCGGGTAAGCTTTAGTCTCAGGATTCGAACTGGCACTTTTATCTTGAGGGGTAAATTCGGGTACTATTCGCTGCAGGAGCTCTATCAACTCTCTTAATTGCATGGCACGAGCAGAAACAAACAATTCATCTAATTGCCTGGACAAATTCTCGCTGTCATAGTTCTCGGCCGTTGCAATACAGATCTTCTCATGTGTGGTTTTTTTGACCCCTTCCCCGACCAGGAGAAGCTCTTCATGCAGTTTTTCACCAGGCCTTAAGCCGGTGAAAATTATCTGAATATCTTCGTGGGGCACGAATCCGCTCAGGCGAATAACTTCCTCTGCAAGGTCCAGGATCTTAATCGGCTTACCCATATCGAGGAGAAAGATCTCCCCCCCTTGTCCCATGCTTGCCGCTTGCAAAACCAGCTGTGACGCTTCAGGAATGGTCATGAAATATCTGGTCACGTCCGGGTGCGTGACTGTTACCGGGCCACCATTCTCTATCTGCTGTTTGAAAATCGGCACGACGCTGCCATTACTTCCCAGGACATTGCCGAAACGCACTGTTACAAAGCGCGTTTTGCTTCTCTTCGCCAAAGACTGCACACAAAGCTCTGCGGCACGTTTGGTGGCACCCATGATATTGGTCGGGCGTACGGCCTTGTCTGTGGAGATCATGACAAAATTCTTGACCCCCACCTTGTTGGCAGTTTCCGCGACTATGTATGTACCACGCACATTATTATTAACTGCTTCCGCCGGGTTAGCCTCCATCATGGGCACATGTTTGTATGCTGCCGCATGGAAAACGACCTCAGGCATAAATTCCTCGAAGATGGTCTCGACACGTGTGCGGTAGCGGACATCCCCAACTATTGCGGAGAGGTGAATGTGCGGGAAGTTTCTGGCCAATTCATTTTCAATCTCGAAGAGTGGAGTCTCTGAGTTGTCAAAAAGTATAATTTTTTCGGGTTTAAATTTCGCAATTTGCCGACAGATTTCGGAGCCAATACTGCCTGCGGCACCCGTTACCAATATTCTTTTGTGATGCAGATAAGCAGAGATTTGGCGCTGGTTTAGGCAAACAGGATCTCGCCCTAAAAGATCATCGACTTCAACATTTCTCACATGCTGCAGGGAAACGGCACCATCAATCAGAGAACTGACACCTGGTAGCGTTTTTGAAACAACTTTAGCCTTTTTACATTTTTCGACAATTGAACGCAGCTCTGAACTGGATGCCGACGGGATAGCAATAATAACCTGGCTAATCCTTTTCCTCTCGCAAATTCTGACTAATTCTTTCTGGCTGCCAAGAACAGGAAACCCCTGAAATGTCTGGTTGTGCTTTTTGGGGTCGTCATCGACAAAACCAGCCAAAGTCATCTTAAGATTTGAGTTGGCCCTGATTTCACGTGCGATCGATTGGCCGGAAGCTCCAGCACCAACGATAAGGACATTGCTCAATTCCAACCGGTTACGGTATGGCATCGGGAAGTAATTCTCACGAAAAGCCCTTGTCGCAAAACGGACACCGCCCATCATCAAAAAGCAGAGGGCGCCGTCTATCACCAGAGATGAACGAGGAATCTTTATCATTCCATAAACAACCACGGCATAAACCAGAACCCCGAGAGAGGCCATCACGTTGGCTTTTAGTAACACGACGAGATCAGGCATCGAGACATAACGCCACCATCCCTTGAACAATCCCATCCGCCAGAAAACAAGCAGCTTAATCGCCAAAACCGCGGGCAAGAGGGTCAGTGCACGTGAATAGAAGTCATCCGGAGTCTTAAAATCAAAACGGAGGCTATAGGCAAGCAGCAAAGATCCAATGATGATCAATACCTGGAGCGCAAAAACAGCAATAAACCTGTATGATTTCAAACCTGGCAAGTTAAGTTCCCTTTTCGGTTCAAGAAACACGACTAAATCTCTGACATGCTAACATTTTTCCTCCTGACACTCCAAGATACAAATATGAAAATTATGGCCAGAGTCAACCAGAGCAAAATCTGAACGTAAACATTGGCTCTCCATGCCATGGCCATTGCCCAACCTATGAATAACTGTGCAGCACCATATGCTACGGAGACTTTCCAATGCTCCATTTTCATTTCGTTTACCAGAATCTGGTAAAG
The DNA here is from genome assembly GCA_963723355.1 of uncultured delta proteobacterium. GTDB lineage: Bacteria > Desulfobacterota > Desulfuromonadia > Desulfuromonadales > BM103 > JAFDBW01. The sequence goes on along the minus strand of CAVRQQ010000002.1, from coordinate 24,019 downwards.
ATGTCTGCGGTGCGCCTTTGACAATTGCTCCTTAGTGCGCCAGCGGATAAAAAGCGTCGTGAGTGTGTCTGCATAAAAAAGGAAGAGGAAGCCTGACAAGCAGAGAAAAACAGCAAAGGATTCTGAGTAAACCATTACCAGCACAGCAAAAACAAAACCGAGCAGGATGCTGCCCACGTCACCCATGAAAACTTTTGCCGACGGAAAATTGAAGGGAAGGAAGCCAAGACACGCACTTGCCATACTTAATGATAAAAAAACGGGCACATCACCTAAGTCATGTGACCATGAAAACCATGAAAACAGCCCGAAAGCCACAGTAGCTGTAATGCCAGCAACGCCATTAATCCCATCCATAAAATTGAAAAAATTTGTCGTACTGACAATATACAACACTCCGGAAAACACAAAAAGCAGGCTCCAGGGGCCCTCTATTTGACAGAGGAGAACCACAGGGACAACCGCCGCACTAAATTGGGCGAGCAATCTGAAGCGTGCAGAAAGGTCAAGACGATCATCAAACAAACTCATGACGGCCAAAACGGTTGCAGGTAACCACAGGGCCCATTCAGCACGCAAAGAAAGAGCAGCAGCAACAAACGCGGCAAGGATTCCAAGCCCTCCCCCACGCGGTGTCGGAGATACATGCGAGCTTCGAATACTGGGCTCATCAATAACACCAAGAGCAAATGCGTAACGTGCCATAAACCATGCGCCGAAAGCTCCAAGAAGCATCGCAACCAGAATGATCATTGCGCGCATTCTTTCTGGTACCACTGTACGGTTTTCACGATACCTTCGTTCACTGAGAGTGGCGGAGTCCATTCAAGACAATTTGCAACAGAACTCGTATCGACTTGAAGCGATTCGGATAGTCGCTCAAATTCTTTGCTGAAGCCAAGGGCTTTGGTCAATATCTTAAGAAGAGGGACAGGGACAGCACGCATTCTCGGGGCCTTACCCATGGCGGCCGCAATCTCATCGATCAATTCCGGAACGGACAAGTCGGCACCATCTGAGATCAGGAAAGTTTTGTTGGCTGCAGAAGGGTGTTGTACACAGATGCGGACAAGATCGACAAAGTTATCCAGGGCAATCAGGCTGCGCCGATTTACAATGCTCCTAAATGGCAAGACGAATCCGGAATCAACCCATTTGAGCATACGTAAAAAGTTCCCTCTTACACCCGGGCCATATATCAGTGGGGGACGAATAATAACGATCTCCAATCCTGTTTCTTCCGAGATCTCCCGAAGAGCCTGCTCTGCCTCCCATTTTGAGACTGCATAATCATCTACCGGATGAGGCGAATCCTGCTCAGTAAAAGGGGTAACACTGACTTCACCATTAACCTTTACGGTACTGATAAAGAGAAGACGTTTAACCCCCTTGTCTGCAGCCAACTTTGCAAGCCGCGAAGTCCCTGCCGTGTTCACCCTCCTGAATTCTGCCAAGGGGTTTCCAGAGGTTTCTTTCATCACATGAACCCGACCTGCAAGATGAATGACAACATCAATATCTTCAAGAGCTGCTTCCCAGTCTGTATCAGGCCCGACTTCACCGACAACCACAGGATCAAAGCCCGGAGCAGCACCTGACAAATCCAGAGAGCGTACCGCACCCCTTACATAACAGCCAGTACGACCAAGCTCAGCACAGAGCGGTTTTCCAACAAAACCATTTGCGCCTGTGACCAGAATCCGTTTCACTGCACTCTACTCCATGACCCCTTGCAAAAAACGCTGAGCAAGTACCTGATAATCTCTATTCTCAACCACCCAATCATGCCCAGCCTGACCCATCTTGGCACGTTCGTCTGGCGAAAGACTTCTTATTCTCAAGATAGCCTCAGCCAGCGCATCCGGATCTTCAGCCTTGCACACGATTCCGGCATTGGTTTCTGTAACGCCTTCCACCTCTGCGTCAATTGCACAAATAATCGGTTTCGCCGCCAGCATATAATCATTCATTTTTGTGACGCTGGTGCCAAAACGGTAAATCGATTGTTTTTGGAAACCTACATATAACGCATCCATTTGCTTCAAGAAGGATTCAACTTGTGGCTTCGGGACAAAAGGTAAGAAATGGACCATCTGTGTCAAACCCAACGACTCAGCTTGCGCCTTCAGGTTTTCGACTTCATACCCATCGCCAAGCAGAACGGCATGAACACTTTCATCCTTAATCACTGCCATGGCATCAACAAGATCATGGATAACATTTGACAAACCCATTCGGCCTGCATAGCCGAGCAGAAAGCGACCATCTCCTTTTAACTGGTCTATGATTGACTGATGACTAGCTTGAAGTGGCGTTTTAGTGGCATGAGTCACGTCTGCACCGTTAGGGACATACAAAAACTTCTCTGGAGACATACCATGGGCAATCATATGTTTAACGGCATATGGCAGAACAGACACCACTTTATCCGAGACTCTGTAGGCGTAATCCTCGGCCCACTGCATAGCCTTTATAAAAGGATGCTGAGGAGAGGCCCCACCAAGTTCAATCAACGTCAGTGGCCAGATGTCGCGGACTTCGAAAACAAGCTTTGCAGAATGTTTTTTAGCCAGTTTTCTGGCAGGAAAAATTGCAAAGGGGTAATGTGAAGACGAAATAACAATATCAGCTGCAACGATGGGCAATTTGGACAATGACGTCCTTGCCACAAACGTCAAGATATTCCTAACACGCCCGATTTGTCCGGAAGGTGAATATTTGGGACATTTCACCCAAAGATAACGAATACCATCAATCGTTTGTTCTGTAATTGCAGAAGTTATCTCGGGTTGCTTGAACCGTGTATGAGCAAATGAAGCAGCAACAATCGTCACCTCATGACCTTGCCTCACCCACTCACGCGCTAAATGGTAATGACCGTAGACCATTCCATACTGAGGAGAGCCTGCGAAATGTGCAAAAAAAACGATTTTCATGATATCTGCTGAACTCAAGCGGAATTGAGGATTTTGTCATATAGAGCAAAAAGCTTTTGTTCCTCTACCTGCCAATTGTACTTTTCTTGCACTGCCTTCTGTCCATTGAGACCCATTTTATATGCCCCTTTCGGGTTCATAAGTAGTCGATCAATCGCTTTAGCAATGTCGTCCGTTGAAGCGGGATCTACAAGCAGACCGCAGCCGGCATCTTCTACAATTTCCTTCCACAAAGGAAAATCAGAGGCAATAACGGGAACACCGGCGGCCATGTATTCAAACATTTTAATCGGGTACGAATCCAGGTAATTCAATATAGGGTGTAAAACAACCAACCCTACTTTTGCCGCACCAAGCTCATCCGCAACCTGCTCACGGGTAAGCCACCCTTTGAAATCGACTCGCTTCCAACCCTCAGATGAGGCAAGTGTGGCTTGCAGTTCTTCCGGGATAAACTGTCCAGCTAGCACCAACTTCCCTTTTTGTGACGAAAGTTTCAACATGGAGGCGACCATTTCATTTGCGCCTCTAACGACAGACACCCCCCCGACATAAAGGATTCGGTCATCACGCTCTATGTAAGGTTTAACGTTGGCGCTGCCAATTTCAGACAGGTCAGGAAAGTTCTGTACGACTGTTGTTTTATGATCATCATAACGCTTTGCAATAAAGGGGGTTGCGGTGACGATGCCATCGAAAAATGAATTTGTTAAACGTGAAAAAAAACTGCAAGTAATGATGACCCCGCCCTCGACAGCTCTTGGAAGCCAATACTTCGCACGTATCTGCGTCTCCAAATCTTCATGAGCATCGTAAATTACCTTTTTGCCCATCAACCTTAAAACAAGGCCAACTGGAATCAATTCCGGGTCATGGATGTGAATCAGATCAGCTTTTGACTTAAAGGCTGCGACAAAAACTCGCCACACGGTTAATGTCATACGCCCGAACCTGCCATTTATCTTCGGGACACAAAGAACATCAACGTCGGAATCATTCTCCAAGGGACCATTGCATGGAGCGACAAGACTTATCTTATAGCCTCTTTTTTTGAGTGAGAGACATTCCCTGTGAAAAATCCTCACATCGAAGGCTTGGTGTGCAGATGTAATGTGAACAACTCTTGCCAACGGGCGTTCCTAAGAGAAAGACAGAATGGATTTACGGAATTACAGACAAAAAACTACATCATATCCAGCAGATCATCATCGAGGTCACTACCATCTGCCCCTCTACCACGCATTTTGATTTCAGGGAGAAGACTGTCGATTATTTCTTTATTTTTATATAGCCATTTCATATCCCCGATGCCGACATTCTTGAAATCATGTTGTACTAGAACTTTGTCTGTTACAAACAGCTTGGAGCCTTTAATTTTATTGTTATAGATTACAACGACTCGGTCACTAAACATGGATAGGCAGCTCTCAACGGCAGTACGCGGAAGGAGCTTTAATACTTTTGACTCAAGAACAACAATTTTTCGTGTTGATTTATAGGCAGCAACCAAAGCAATGAAACTCTTCAATTCATCCGGTGCCTCTTTTACCCTCTCTTCGCTCATCTCTTCACACAACAAATCGAGGTCCGCTTCGAACTTCTCCATCCCTGCCTGTTTGAGTAGCCCCTTCATGAATCCGCAAGACGACTCTTTCGGTATATCTACATAGCTCTCCAATGGAATTGATGGAAGATCAAAATCATTCGTAATTATCCAAGTATCTTTAACAAGTCCGAGTATTTCGGCCTCATCACCAACAAAAATACTAGCGTATAAGTCCTGCAGCCCCACCTTTGACAGCGTTATGGGTGAAAAAACCCCTATTTTCTGCCCCGGGAGCAATTCCATTTCATCTGCAGACTCATCAATCATTTTATCAATGCAGCGAGCTTTGATTATATCAATTTTTTTCACAGGCCTTTCACTTAACTCTATCTTGTGTAAATAATCATATCCCCTCTGGATGGTATTGAAAAAACGATTTACAGCGGTTACCGCAGCAGCAACTTTTTGAAAGTTTGCCATGCAATACCTTAGGGCAATAAGATAGATAATGACCCCTCCCCAGTTTGCCCCGGAACTATTGAAATTCTGATACCCAAGGGCAACAACAATCACTGTTACGCTCACAGCAGTCAAATGATCACTGACAACCTTTGCCTTGTCACCGGCCATCAGACGACCTCTAAAACTGGCCATATTATCTTTAACCAAATCATCGGCAAGCAGTGGATCAATCATCGAGTCAAGATCCTGCTCTTCCCTGAAAGAACTCCCGGAAAGACTTTTCAGCAACGTCCTTTTCTTTTTGTTTGCAGGCTGATTTGTTGCCTCCATTGTTTTTGAGTCACTCAAGCTCTCCAGACTTACCTTGAAATAGAAAACCATAGAAAGCAAAACCAGAAAGGCTATGACAAGGGACAAAGAAAAGTTCGTAATGAATATCGTTAAGATTGCAAAACACATGGTAATAAAAGGGACAACGGCTGAGAGGATAATTCGAATCACACGCGTTATCACCTTTGCATCGCCACCAACCAACTTCATCATGCTTTGCTCAGGGCTCTCATGTTCAATCATAATGGTCGGAATAACCCCCTGACATACCGCTACAGCTCGGAACACCCTCTTTATGCAACGCTTCTCATAATCGAGAGCAAGGTCAAAGATCCACCTGTTACTCCAATAGATCATCCATGAGGAAATGACGCTGGCGCAGAGAAAGCCTATTGAGGCAATGATCAGGAGAAGCAGAGACTCGCGGGGAAGAAAATGAAAACTGGCAACGGAGACTTCCCCTCCTTTTGCCAGCTTGTTTGCATACATGACAATAAGGCTTACAGCACCGACTTGAAAGGTCACCCCAAGGAAACCCAAACAGATAAGCATCGATGCCCGAAACTTAACCGGCCAGATAGAGTCCATCAGGAACCATCGGATAACGATGATATACAGATTAATCCTGGCCCTAAATGCGCTCCAGTAATATAAAAAAAAAGTAAAAATCTTCAATGACCGGTTCCCGTTTAGCTGAGCATATTAACTGTCAAAACACCGCTATTGCTAAGAAGCCCTTGTCGCTAAAAATCGGATAAAACAAACGGCTGAAAATGAAACGTACAGAGAACTTACTCCCATTTCATCAGCACACTTAGACAAGTTGGTCAGCCAAACAACCGACGAGAAACAGACTGCCAAAAGCCTTCCTCTCCAGTGACAAGCTCATCGTAACCAGCTAATGTTAATGCTTCAGACATATCGAGCTCTCGAAAAGCTTTATTCCACCTGGAGTTATTGTAAGCGAATGAAGGTTTACTACCATTAACGTTGTTTTTCGCCCACTCAAGAACGTTATCTGGGACATCACGCCCATAAGTTCATACAACTTCGACAAAGAGGTTACAGGATCATTTCAATAGGTCCTCATGTCGCAACAAGTAGAATCTGTCTCTAAAATATTTTTTACCATCAAGATATGTATTCATGAAGGTATGTTTCCAGATTATCAAAACCCTCATAAAATCAGGGATATCTTTAAGGTGACGGAATTCATTTGTCTTAAGCAGGTAGTGAGAACGGGTACATCGACCAGGCACTATACTCTGACCGCCTTGAAAAAAAAGTTTTTTCATCCGCATACAAGTGCTTGTTTTTTCCTCCCCGACCAAAGAGGTAGGATGCGGTAATGGCTTTGGGATTTCGGACAATCTGGACAAATACAGCCTCTGGATCAATTTCCTTAAGGATGTGAACCTTATTATACATACGGGTAAATTTGATGGCCGTATGCTCCGCCTGCGCGGTCATAAACCGAATATAGTCCCACACGTATTCAGGTGCGTCTGTTTCAAATTCCAGATCCGGATAGGTTGGGGCCCCATGGTTGATATCTCATGCGACTCTAGCTGCGGGCATTTTTTCGTACAAGCTTCCCTTGTCTGTCGCACTTTCTCAAAATAATCGATATCGGTAGCCCCACTTCCGCCACCTTTTGCATCCCTTTTTGCCAATGCGAGGGGTTCGTAATAGCAATCCAAATCCTTGTCATTAAAAAGTATATCAAAGGTAATCGTTGTACCCGAGCGACGCATACCTTGTGCAAAGAGGTTCATATTTTTCTCTCTATGATGAAGATTGAACAGATAATTTAGTTATTAAACCCGAGTAACTTCATGAATAAATCGGTTTTTTTGGAACTCGAGATATTTTTTTCTTTTGTGATCAATGCAAGGTAATCTTCTTTGGTGTTGTTCCAATCGAACCGGTCACTTTGGGCAGCACTCCTGGTAGATTCAGTCATTTCCTTAAGAGTGACAGGATCGGACAGCTTCGAAATTGCTGCAACAAGATCATCCGGTTCAGGATCATAAACAACCAGCCCGTTACTCAATGAGTAGAGAGGAACACTGTTGACAAGAATTCCGGTCTCACCTGAAGTAATCACTTCATTGATCGGGGGGATATCATTGGAAATTACAGGCATCCCGTGAGCTATCGACTCATAAAGGTGGACGCCCAAACCTTCCCACCGGCTGGGCGACAAACAGACATGGCAACTTGAAAAAAGCTCATGGTAAGACTCGTCATCCATGTCCTCGACAATATATTCAATGCGTGAGTCATCATCAATTTCAACCGGTTCAGATTCGTCACGCACCCCTTGACTCTTGATGACCAAACGGATGTTCGGTTTTTTTACTGCCTTAAATGCATCAATTGTCGCCTTGATCGGTTTTCTCTTCCCCTGGAGGCCACCATGAAAGATAAAATAAATCGCATCGTCTTTCTTCTCAGCGGTATATTCACTGATTGAAGGATGAAGCCCAAAGCGAACGCATGGAGAATTTATCCCGAGCTTTCCATAAGCCTCCTTTTCACATTTGGTCAGGGAATAAATTACATCATAAGCCGCATTCGCATCATCAACAAAAGCGCGACCGAACCTCTCCCAGACAAACCGGCCGATTGTTTTGACTCTGAGTTGCCTTACTGCCTGAATCGCCTCAAACTGCAAGTTCATATCACAGAACAACACATCCAAGTTGCATGTTTTGGCCCAATCCACGTACTCTTTCACGGGCATTTCAAATGCCGATCCGAAGGTGACATTCTCAGCCGACCATCGTCTCTCTCGTCAATATAGCTGCCTATCGGGGCTTTGGGATTAGTGGGACGAGCAAGGACATAGGTATTATGCCCAGCCTCGTCAAATATAGTCCGTACCCACTTTGCAACAACACCTTGCCCGCGGTTACACCAGTTATTCACAAACCCTATATTCATAATATTTATCCTATTTGATCACTCAGCAACAGATTGATAGCCTGCTAGATCAAGACTCTCACTAAGGACCATCTCTTGATAAGCCTCTTGCCACGGGGATCGTATTTGTAACATTCCTTTTTGGTTTTTCTTACATTTTTTTCTGCCCACTCGATCACAGACTCATCAGGCGAGATTTCAATATGCTTATAAATATCCAGAACCGCCTGTCTTGGATTCTCGATGATTTTCTCATGCTGGCAGACCATGAAATTGGCACCGAAGGCTTTCTCAGCATCTTTGTATGACTTATCAAAAGTATATTTCCACAGCATCAAGTAGCGCTTCCAGTTGGGCATATCGCTTAAATGCTGGAGATTCTCCTGTTCGATAATGCCTTTGAAAAAATCCAGGCTTTTCCATGGGTTCATGGCATCGCAAGTGTTAAAGAACTTTTCACGGTCCGGAAACTTCTCCAAACGTCTTTGATCCCGTCCATACATATAAGATGAGACCACCTCCTGCGGATGCCTAACAAGCAAAATGAACTTGCCATGAGGGTCGAGCTCTTTTAAAGAAGAAACTTTCCTGTACATCCGGGTAAACTTGGCAACGGTGTGCTCATTTTGCTCAATCATATATTCCAGATATTGGTAGCAATGTGCTGGCAACTCCGTTTCGAGTTCTAACAGTGGGTTCGTAGGTGCACCACAGTTAAAATCCCCATCAGAAAATGATAGCCCCCTGCTCTCAATAAAGCTTTTCCTCAGGGTTCTTATCTTCTCCATAAGGTCAAATTGCTGGATTCCGCTACCGCCACCCAGTGCACCCTTCTGCCCCATTGAGAAGGGCTCATAGTACATATCAAAACGCTTATCCTGGCTCAAGATATCAAAGACAATCGTGGTCCCAGATCTACGCATACCTTGCATGAATAGATTCATAATCGATACACCCCGCAGTTAACATTAATATCAATTTTCTAAAAGGCCTTTAAAACCTTGCACCGTATTCCCCCAAGCCAGCCTCTTGCGCATTTCTTTCGTGTTCTCTTCAAAAAATTGCAACACTTCTGGCTTACTCATTCTTTCAATCGTACTCGCTAAATGCTTGATAGACGGCTCAACTGCGGGCACCCCACTTTCAGCTAGGCCACAAAAATAACTAAACACATTCAAGCCGTTGAACTCATTTATAACGATTTCATTCATGGGTGGTGCATCATTGGTTATGACAGGCATTCCGAAAGCAACACTTTCGAAAAGATGCAAACCTAAACCTTCCCAGCGACTTGGAGCCAGACACACGTGACACGAAGAGAACAGCCTATAATAGTCTTCAGTATCCAAATCATCTGTTACGATATGTATTCTCGAATCCTTCTGAGCGGCCTCACCTATATGCTCTGTCAACCTGGACTCAGTCTGAGTTTTAATGATGAGACGAACATCAGGAGATTGAACTCTATGAAACGCCTCAATAGTGGCCTTGCTTGGCTTCCTCTTTGAAAGATAACCGCCAGGGTAAAAAAAGTAGATTGCATCATTTTTTTTCTGCGGGGCAATCTTTAGCAGTTCCGGATGGCACCCCCAGGGAAGGAATGGACTGTCGATCCCTAAACGTTTGTACCTCTCCTGCTCACAACGTGTCAGAGAGTAAATGACATTGAAAGCACTCCGAGCATCCGTCACGTGACATTCTTTGAACGACTCCCACACATAACGTCCAATTGTCTTTACCCCGGATCTTTTTAATGCTTCGATTTCAGAGAACTGATAGTTCTGATCAAAAAAGACAACATCCAGCGAATTTTTGGAAGCCCAATCAAGGTATCCTGCCAGGGATGAGAAAATGTGAGGCCGTTGTGGCCTCTGGTTGATTCCAAACATCCGTTTTATCCACGAAACGGGACAGATCGAAATGATCCTGGGTCGGTCGAGCCAGAACAAATGTCTCATAGCCTAATTCATCAAAGATTGATCGGATATAACGGCCAACTGTTGCCTGGCCCCTATTAAACCAATAACTTACTATGCCTACTTTCATCGATCCTCTACATCAGGCACAAAACTCTTGATAGACATACAATCACTGGCTCTAATAATCCCCTAATAGCCCCAAAACGTGTTGTACTTTGCCATCATCTGATAGACTTCTTGGGCCTCATTCAAAAGCTTTTTCATTGGTCTCTTTTGTCCACCGCATAACGCTGGAACTGGAAATAACTCCATCATGAAGATCGTAATTGAACTTTTTCACCCTGTTTAGTGCGCCAAGGCCGTCGATTTGACTACTTGTAAACACCCGGATGTCCTTTTGAAGGTTTTCGTTGTCACAAAAATCCTCATATCTTACCAACTTTGCCTCGCAGTTGTTGGCAATTTTCAACTGATGTTCGAACTCCCGGTTCAAATCATCGGCAACGTTTTCAGGAGTAATCGGTACTCCTTCAGCAAAAATGGCTTTGCCAATTTTTTTCATTTTTTTGTGATACAGGGAAAGATATATGTCTCTTGGGTCTCTGGCAGTAACAATTGCCTTTGTATCCGGAAAAGCATCAAGAACTATTTCCCAATGTTTGTGCCTGATTTCCTTGATTCCAACTTGCGAAAACTTCTTTATTGTTTTCGCTACTATTTCATTTTTGAAAAAATCAACGCATTCCTGCGTGTCTTTGAACTGCATTCCCGACAAACACGTCGTGCTGAATTTTTCTTTTTTGAATACCTCTAACTCGACTCCATTCTCATAGAGCATCTTCAGGTCATTTGTCCCGATTTTCATTTTATTTTTGTGCATAGAAGGTTCACCAAAAACAATAGATTCTGGTGGATGAGTCAGTAAGAGTCTCATCATTGATGACCCGGTTCTTCTTAAAGATGCGACATAGATAAATGGCTTGTCCATAAGTTTAACTCCACACTACTAACTACTCATTCCGCTACGATGCTTGTCTGCAACAATATGATTCCTTAATTAACCCGAAGCAGTAACGCTCCCCAAAATCAGTATCCCCAAAAGTGGTTATATTTGTCCGTCCTGGCAAATATCTCGTTTATATCGGCGATGAGTTTTTCATCGGTTTCCTTTTTCCACCTCTTCACACTTGTGCTGGTTATACTTTCACCATGTAGCTCAGAGCTGTATCTATTTATCTTCTCCATTGCCCCGAGTCCCTTTGAAGTACTGTTTGTAAATTCCAGTATTTTTTGATGTAGTTTTTTTTGTTCGCAAAAGTCTTCATACCTGACAAGTATCGATTCGCAGTTGTCAATAATCTTTAGTTGATACTCAAACTCTCTGTTGATGTCATCAGCCACCGTCTCAGCCGAAATAGGCACGCCACTGGCAAACACAGGCTTTCCTTTTACCCTCATTTTCTTATGATAAAGCGAAAGATAAATATCTCTTGGGTCACGAGCAGTAATAATTGCCTTGGTATTTGGGAAAACGGAGAGAATGTCTTTCCAATGGTTATGACGAATTTCCTTGATGCCCACTTGGGAAAATTTCTTCTTTATTCTCCCAACAACCTCATTTTTGAAGAATGTCACATATTCATGAGTGTCACCAAAATCCAAATCCAAAATATTCTTCTTCGAGAAATTGCTTCTCAAGGGGGCAACATCAACCCCATTCTCCTCCAGCATTCTGAGATCATTTAAACTGATTTTGATCTTGTCCTTATGCATTGCAGGTTCGCCTAATACAATTGCCTCCGGAGGATTTGTGAGAAGTAATCTCAACATTGTCGAACCTGTCCGTCTCAATGCAGCAATATAAATAAAAGGTTTCTCCAATTTATTCCCCTCATTCTCCTGGTAACTGCCTCAACAACAGGCCTTTATTGCCATACCTCCCACAGTAGACATCTAGCCGAGAAGACTCTCCTGTTTCATTGCTTCCAAGATGAGACTTTTCGGTTTGTCTTTTGCACCAAAATAGACGACTAAACTGTACCGGCTGCATTCATTGAGAGGGCGAAAAGAAAAATCGAGGGCATGCTTTCCGGGACGACACAACCCGAGTAATTTCTTGCCAACCATCTCACCCTTGCGATCAAACATCAAGGCAAATAACTGACAGGATTTATCCCCTGGCAGGTTGTAATTCAGCACTCCTTTAACATATGATCCAACCCTTGTTGTCCAACCACACCTTTTCCCAACGGTTCACCATGATTTGCCGTTTATTACACAGTAGGAGTTATATTCATCGTCCTGTTCCGGTCTTAGTTGTAAACCAGTTGGGACCTGATCCCCGACACAACGCACCAAAAACAAAGTGGGCACAGACTTCCTGTTATCAAAATCAATCTCTGCGTAGTCTTCCGATGTGTTTAGAGAAGCCAACAAGTTAGATATACTTATTTTCAGCTGCGCACTCAGAGCCATGTAGACATTAAATGCAGAGGTGCGCCAACGCTCCAGAATATTAGCGCGAACGTGAGAAGCATAAGCAGAGGGATAGTCTAGTTCTTCAACCAAAGACCACAATATTGTCTTGAATTTAGACTGTTCAATATTAGTCCATTCATCATATACAGGGAAACCGGTCCTATGATTGGCATTAACTACCGAGCCATAACATTTATTAGCCAATCTCGGATAAACAGCTATACCGAGGCTTTCCAGAGCCTTCTCGAGATACCCGTGCGACGTAACCATGTCCTGAAAACGTACCTGCTTGTCACAAAGTTCCAGTAAAGACTCATTTGTCAATCGTACATACCAACAGACTTTTTCAAACTGTGTCATTTTTGACCAGAAAGGCACTCCCATTACAGGATGCTTGCAGTCTTCAGGAACCTCATACCAGTCACGATTCATCAATGAGCGAACGACATCTTTCGGGTCACGATGAAGATGCACATACTCTGCCTCAGGGAAAACTTCCTGAAGAACACCTAGAACCCTCTCCAGGTAGATGTTTACTTCGCCGTAATCACCTTCTATAGTTTCAATCCAGTTTCGACTCTCTATGCATAGCTGGCGGATTTCGTCATTGTTTTTGAGAAGATCGACAAAACCATGTCCCGTTCGTTTGTCAAATATGAGTTCTTTCGATTCTCTCGGATATCGGCAATTCAATGTCTGCTCATGGCATGCAGTTAGTGACGTTGCTGTATCCAGGTACTTTGACAACCATTTTGAACCAGAGCGGGCGGTTGACAGGAAGAAATATATCTTACGTGGTGCCCTCCAATGCTCAGGATGAACAAGTACCTGGTGGCGACCGGTAGACAAATCAGCGTCTAAGGGATCTTCTGTTCTGGTCCACCCTCCCCCAGAGTCAGTGAAATATCCGTCTGATTCGAGGTGAGAGGCTTCGTACAAAAGACCATACTTATCAAAGGAAAGAGTCCATAAACCAAACTCTTTCTGGCCAGACATCTGCAACGTATGGTTCTCCGGGTAACCAATCTGTTTTCTATCCCCTGTCGAAGGAATACCTTCTGCATTCAACCCACTTTCGGTCATTGCCGGATTCTCAGGCCGCAGATCTGAGAAAACCCAATAATTTATAAATTGATGCTCATAACATAAAAGATCACCATGCGCTGAAGTTCCGACGACCTCAACACCCGCACCCCGTAAATCATTCAAAAGAGTCTCTAGCATTTCTTCCGGGGGCATGGATGGGGACTGGAACCACTGTGAAATCAAGTTATTGTGCAAACCGACTTCATGACCAAAGTCCTGTAGCTGCAAGACTTTATCAATGAAATCCTTGTCGCTCCAGTAGTCAGAAGTATGGAGAAGAAAATAGGTTGACTGAAAGCCCTCTCGACTCTCCCAAAAGGCCATTTCCAAGGCACAATCCAGGCTGTAATCGACATCATGCCGAAGTGCAACCAAATCACTATGTTCTGTGTTCAGAAAATAATTCTGAAGAGAGACCGTATTGGTAAAATGCTTTAGATATCTGAAATATTCCTGATTGATTGTCATCTATTCGACGATGCTCTCATAGGCTTCCAGCAACTTGACGCTCTCGTTTTCCCAACAGTAATCAGCTAGAATTCTCTGCTTCGCAGCAACCAGCTTCTCAGACATTGTTGAATCATTTAATACCATCTCAACAGCGGAAGCAATTTGCTCAGGAGAAGACGGGTCAAAGTAACCACCAACCTGAAACTGCTCTACAACCCGTTTTAGTTCCGGGAAATTACTTGTTACAACCGGCAACCCGGCGAGCAGGTACTCAAACAACTTATTTGGGGAGCATAGATAATAACTTAAACATACATTTTCAATCGGAGCGACACCAATATCGGCACTTGCTGCATAGCCCGTTACTTCAAAGGAAGGGACAGGGCCGAAAAAACTGAACCTGTCTGAGCATCCCGCATCTTCCGCTACCTTGTTTAGAATTGATTTATATTCATCGGTACCGAACCCCATCATGACAAGATGACAGTCAGAAATAAAAGCCAGTGCCTTAACAAGTGATTCCAGACCACGATTAAATGTTATTGCCCCAGAATACAGTATGACTTTGTGACCAGCTTGTATATTTAGCGCCGAACGTAAATCTCTGTCCTTCTCACTGACATCAGACAAAACTTTTCTGACCGGGATGTTCATTACGATAGTCGGCTTGGATATCTCATACCTGTCGGCAAGAATCTGCGCAATGGAGTCGTTGACAGTAATGACAAGATCAGATTTCTGACACAGGAATTTTTCCAGCTTCTCGCGTAACCATCTGCCAAAAGATGAATACTTTGCAAACCTGTTCCTGTCCAGATAGAGCTCATGAGAATCGTATACCAGTTTTGCTCCTGTCTTTCGAGCAAGCCAGTACCCCCCGGGCAAAGTGTTCAAATCATGGGCATGAATAATATCGAACTGAGTTTTCTTGAAACTATGGAACAACTGTGCATTGAAATTGGCAATGGCCAATGTCCGATAATGTTTTTTCAGAAAAGCTCTTAAATTGTTTTTCGCAAAGGCAAGAGTCTTGTTGACGACCATCTTGAAAACGCGAACACACTTCTCGGTGAATGTGTAGCTCTCCTCTTCCCCCTCCTTGACTTCCTGACAGTCTTGCTGATCTCCACTCAGACTCACTGTTTGTTCTATCTGACCTTGCGAGGAGTCGAGCTTAAGGTTCGTTCCTTTGCCTATAAAAAACGTCTTTAATTTATATGGGTCTATATTCAGGCGGACGACATCGATACCGGAGACATTTTCTCGTGCCAATGTCTTGTCGTCCTTTTTAGCGATGACTGTGACTTCATAACCGGCTTCAATAAACGAAAGGGCCTCTTTTAAGACCCTTGAATCGTTTGTAAAATTATTCAGAAGACACATGCATATCTTTTTATTTAAAACCTGCTGTCACTAATCCTCCTGCAACCAGACAGAACTTTTATTATTTCTTCAACAATCTTACATTGATCTTCTAACAGTAGATAAGGATGCATTGGCAAGCTTAAAATACGACCGGCCACATCCTCTGAAACAGGGAAATCCCCAGCGCGATAACCTAAGTCAGCAAAGGCAGATTGCTGATGAAGAGGTTTTGGGTAGTAAACCGCTGTAGGGATCCCACGCTCGTGAAGAGCCTTCTGTAACTCCTCCCGCCCCTCGGTCAGAACGGAATATTGGGCCCAGGCACTTTTATAGCCACTTGAAACAATTGGTGTTATTATTCCAGGAGTATCTCCCAGCAATCGACTGTAGGTTTCAGCAACACCTTGCCTTGCCCTGATTTCATCAGGGAAGATCTCCAACTTGGTGAGCAAAACCGCTGCCTGAATTGTATCAAGACGGCCATTGAGACCGACGCGCACATTATCATATTTATCCTTGCCCTTACCATGCACTCGGATTGAAGATAGTTTATCTGCCAATGCGTCATCATCGGTGAAGATAGCTCCGCCATCCCCGTAACAACCCAAAGGTTTAGCCGGAAAAAAACTGGTCGTCGCTACGTCGGCAAGGCTTCCAGCCATGCGTCCTTTATACTCACCGCCAAACCCCTGGGCCGCATCTTCCACAACGAACAGATCGTGCTTGCGTGCGATTTGATTAATCGCATCGTAATCAGCAGGCAGACCGAACAGATCTACGGGGATGATTCCTTTAGGTGTTAAGGGTATATTGTTGATCGCAGATCGTTTAGATGAAAAACCCTCTATTGCTTCTTCGAGCTTTTGTGGATCGATATTAAAGGTTCGTGGGTCAATATCCACAAAAACCGGAGTAGCACCTAACAGCGAGATAACCTCTCCTGTGGCAACAAAGGTAAATGGTGTGGTAAAGATCGCATCACCCGGTCCAATGCCATAAGCCATAAGCGCCATGAGAAGAGCATCGGTCCCACTGGCTACGCCGATGCAATGTTTGACGCCGGCGAAATCGGCCAGTTTACTCTCAAGTTCCGACACCTCTGGACCCATGATGTAATTGCCGTGATCCAGTACTCGTTTGATACCAGCATCAATCTGCGGGCGGATTCTTTGCTGTTGTGCGTTGAGATCAATGAATTGCATGCCATGCCTTATTTCTGTTTGAGTTCATCGTAAACGACCTTACCGACAGCCAAGGCCTCAGGAAGTGGCGCATCCTCATCAAGATCCAGACAGCGCAACACACCCAGCTCCATCTCCTGATAACGTAGCCCACTTTCCGGGCAGACCATCACTCCTTCGGCATCAGGTTTATTGAGCGGAAGACCGTGACGGCTCATCCAGCCTTTCTGCCGTGCCGGCACGCCAACCATCAGGGCATAATCTGGGACATCTTTGGCCACCACGCGCACCGGCCGCGACAAAAGAGTAACGGCCGAGGGTGATGCCGCAAACAATCGTCGCATTCGCTCCAATAGAGCAACCACGGCGCAAGAGGGTTGGCTCGTACAGAGCGCGGCGCAGCACCTGTGATCTTGGGTTGGTCACATTTGTCAGCACACAGGAAGGGCCAAGAAAAACATCGTCCTCGATGGTCGTCCCTTCGTAAATAGAGACATTATTTTGCACTTTGACATTGTTGCCGATAACCACTCCAGGTGAAACACAGCAGTTCTGTCCAAAGCTGCAGCGTTCACCAATTTCAGCTCCTTTCATAACATGAGAAAAGTGCCAGATTTTAGTTCCTTTACCAACAATGGCACCTTCATCAACATATGAGGATTCATGAGCAAAATATTCGGACATTTCTCTCTCCTTAATAAAGATAAAAGCAAGTCAGGTCATTAACAGAGGATGGGTGTGTTCCCCGGATACTGGCGTTGGTTTGGCATTTCTAAGTTCATAGACCAAGTTTATGGAGGGCCTCGCATCATCCAGGCCGAATCCCCTGCCAGCAAGGATCTCCTGATATACGATGGTATGCAAGTCGGTAAAACCTTCCGAGAATTCGAATTCTTCCCCATCTACCGTGATCGAGCGAAAGGTGGTCTTGCCGGCGGCAACAGCCTCTTCTGGCAAATCGTTGCGGTCTACTGAAAGGAACCAGCGAACATTGGCTTTCTCAAACTCAATAAAACCAGCCGTTCTGGCATCTTCTGCCAAATGCACTTCGTGGTGTTTTACCCCGCCGAAAATCCACATCAGCATATCAAAAAAGTGAACCCCTATATTAGTGGCGACTCCGCCTGATTTGGAATGATCACCTTTCCATGATGTGAAATACCAACGACCTCGCGAGGTCATGTAGGTCAGATCGATTTCATACTTCTCTTTTTTTTCAACCTTGGCGACTTTCTCTTTTAATGCAATGATGGCGGGGTGAGTTCTCAACTGCAAGTATATTGTAAATTTTTCTACCCGTTTCCCTCTCAATTTCTGCTAGCGCATCAACATTCCAAGGATTAAGAACAATCGGCTTTTCACAGATAGCATCAGCCCCGGATCGGAGCGCGAAACGAATATGAGCATCATGCAGGTAATTCGGTGAACAGATACTCACGTAGTGGACTCTCTCCTTCTCGCCCTGACGGCGCAATTTATCGATATGCCTGTCAAAACGTTCAAATTCAGTAAAAAAAGCAATATCATGAGAATAGCTATCAAGAATTCCAACTGAGTCTGAAGGGTCCAAAGCCGCAACAATCCTGTTTCCAGTGTCACGGATCGCTTTCATATGCCGAGGGGCTATATAACCGCCGGCTCCTATCAGTGCAAAATTTTTAGGATTCTTATTGTCTGTGGACACTGTTATCTCCCTGCCAGGTTTCCCTGACTAGCAACTCTGGATATATTAGTCTAAATCACAAAATGAACAATGAATGACACTACCATTCCTTCAAAATAGAGAAAGTTTGGAATTCAGAAGAGAGGCATCGCGATCCTTTTCTGACAACACTGGTGTAACAAAAACCGGCCACTCTATAGCAATATCATTGTCATTCCAGGCAATTTCTTGCTCATGATCTTTTGAATAATAGCCTGTTGTTTTGTAAAATACCTCAGATACGTCACTCAAAACCAGAAAGCCATGCGCAAAGCCTTCGGGAATCCACATCTGCAGCTTGTTTTCTGCTGACAAAAGTTGCCCCACCCATTTACCAAAGCTTGGTGAATCCCGACGGATGTCAACAGCAACATCAAAGATCTCACCAACAAGGACTCGGACAAGCTTCCCTTGTGCCGCAGGCGGCAGCTGGTAGTGCAGACCGCGCAGCACGCCTTTGGTCGATCTTGAGTGATTGTCCTGCACGAAATCACAATCGATACCAGTCGCATCAAGCCAGTCTCGCTTGTTGAACGATTCAAAGAAAAAACCACGCTCGTCTTCGAATACACGGGGCTTGATAAGCAGAACTTCAGGTAAATCTGTTTTAACAACTTCTATAGGCATCTCAGTCTCCCCGCCCCTCGATCAGAATTCTCGCAAAACCCGTTCGAGATATGTTCGATAACTCGATGCCGGCGTTGCGGCAATAACGTCCGCCATGCCCCGCTTGTCAATAAAACCATTGTGCAAGGCAATTTCCTCGAGACAGGCGATCTTGAGACCCTGACGCGCCTCCAGGGTCCCGATAAAATGACTTGCCTCCAGCAAGCTTTCGTGAGTGCCGGTGTCTAGCCAGGCAATACCTCGGCCGAGCTTCTCGACCATCAGCTGCTGCTTTTGCAGGTACGCCTTGTTGACGTCCGTGATCTCAAGTTCACCGCGCGCTGAAGGTTTAAGGGCCTTCGTCACGGCAACGATGTTCCGGTCGTAGAGATAGAGGCCGGGAATCGCATAGTGCGATTTGGGCTGGGCGGGCTTTTCCTCGATGCTCAGGACCTTGCCTGACTTGTCGAACTCGACCACGCCGTAACGTTCCGGATCATGCACCGGGTAGCCGAACACCATGGCCCCTTCGGAGAATTCCGCGACCGTGCGATCAAAACCCATCTTGCCGTAAAAAATGTTGTCACCAAGAATCAGGGCCACGTTTTCATTGGCGATGAATTCCTCGCCGACCAGGAACGCCTGGGCGATGCCTTTCGGTTCCGGCTGGACCTTGTACGTCAAGCTGATCCCCCAACGACTGCCATCGCCCAGCAATGCCTCGAAACGAGGGGTATCGTGCGGTGTGGAGATGATCAGGATGTCGCGAATTCCGGCCATCATCAGGGTCGACAAGGGATAGTAAATCATCGGCTTGTCGTAAACTGGCTGCAGCTGCTTGCTGGCCACCAGAGTCAAGGGATACAATCTGCTCCCGGCACCACCGGCCAGGACGATACCTTTTTTAACTCCAGACATGTGAACTCCGTGATAAAAAAACGTGATGATGAAACCGTGACGCGTGATGAAAACCCCGTTACGGGTTGTTTGTCACGGGCCCTACGTTACGGCCACTTTTTCTCTACTCCCCATGTAATCGCGCAAACTCTCTCGCCATTCCGGTATCTCTGCACCGGTTGCGGCTTTGTACTTGGACTTGTCGAACATCGAATTAGCCGGTCGTTTTGCCGGCAATGGATACTCTTCGGTGCAGATCGGGTGAATCGCACTGACCTTACATTCCAATCCATTGGCACGTGCTTCTTCCACAATTGCGCAGGCGAATTCGTACCAGCTGCAGTGACCCTCGTTGGAGAAGTGATAAATGCCGTATGGATCGTGATCGGTGACCGGTGATCGGTGATCAGATAACGACAACAGGTTAAAAATTGCGTCTGCTAGGTCAGCAGTATAGGTCGGGCTGCCAATTTGGTCATCAATAATGCGCAAATCTTCTCTGGTCGCAGCCAGGCGTATAATTGTTTCGACGAAGTTGCTGCCTCCAGGACCGTAAAGCCAGCTCGTCCTGACTATAAAGTGCTTTGTTAAACCAGAAGCCATAACAGACTGTTCACCAAGAAGTTTTGACTGGCCATAAACAGACATTGGGTTGGTTGAATCTGTTTCCTTATAAGGGTCAATCCTGGTTCCGTCGAAGACATAGTCGGTTGATATATGAACTAGCGTGGCATCAGTCCTCACGGCCGCCTCGGCAAGCAAACCGACTGCAGTGCCATTTACCTTCATGGCCAACTCGCGTTCGTTTTCAGCACCATCAACGTTCGTATATGCCGCACAATTGATGATCATATCCGGCTGCAAATTTTCCATTTCCTGCAGCACCTGTGTCCGATCAGTCATGTCGAACTCCGGCAGATCGAAAAGGAATAGTCGATAATTCTTAGGCGCACGCTCTCGGACCATCTTCGCGAGCATGCCGTTGGAGCCTATGAGAGCGACAACAAGTGACGATTGATCCGTGACAGGATTTTCAGATAAAGTCATGACGGTACTCTCAACAAACTCTTCTTCAAACCGCCAAGCATGCGACGCACTGAGATGATTTCGTTTTCTAACCCTGAATCCCCGTCAATTATGCCTATCCTGCCGGCAAGTTCTAACTGGGTCTCAACTTCGGCCAGAGAGCCTTGGGCAATATCAATGAACCGAGAAAAATCCTTAGCGCTAGAACGTGCCGCGCCTTCCGCTATGTTCGATGGCACAGACACTGCTGCACGTCTCACTTGTGAGGTTATGCCGTATTGTTCATTCGACGGCCAAGTGCGGGTTAACTCATAAACCCCTGTGGCCAAATTCATGCTGCGTTTCCAGACATCAAGATCTTTATGACTTCTCATTTTCATTACAACCCCCTCCGTTGATAAACATCCCGTTGTGAAGAAACAGTGACACGTGATGAAAACCCCGTTACGGGTTGTTTGTCACGTTCTCTTTATAACGGTCTCATCATAACGTTTCATCTTCCCTCATACATCTTTGCATAATATTCCTGGTACGATCCGTCAAGCACCCCGGCCATCCAATTTTTATTTTCAAGATACCAGTCGATCGTCCTGCGGATACCATCCTCAAAAGTCACTGAAGGCCCCCAGCCAAGGTCATTCCTGATCTTGGTGGCATCGATGGCATAACGACGGTCATGTCCAGCGCGGTCCTTGACGAACTTGATCAGGGAACGGCGAGGCTGACCGGTCGCAAGCGGAGACGACTTTCTCATCGAGAATGTCGCAGATCGTCTGCACGACCTCGATGTTTTGCTTCTCGCTGTTACCGCCGACGTTGTAGGTCTCTCCAACCCTGCCCTGATCAAGGACCTTTAGAATCGCTTTGCAATGGTCAACCACAAAAAGCCAGTCACGCACGTTTTTACCATCACCATAAACGGGAAGATCATTGCCATTCAAGGCATTGTTGATGATCAAAGGAATCAGCTTTTCCGGGAACTGGTAGGGGCCGTAGTTGTTTGAGCAGTTGGTAATCAGCACCGGCAGGTCGTAGGTGTGATAGTAGGCGCTCACCAGATGATCAGAAGAAGCTTTACTCGCTGAATAAGGAGAACGCGGATCGTAAGGTGTGGTTTCCGTGAAGAGGCCCGTTTCACCCAGTGAGCCATAGACTTCATCCGTCGAAATGTGCAGGAATCGACAGTCTTTCGCGTCCCGCGTCCCGCGTCCCGCGTCTCTGCATAACCAGTGCTTGCGGGCGGCTTCGAGCAGGGTGAAGGTGCCGATGATGTTGGTCTCGATAAAGGCTGACGGCCCTTCGATACTGCGGTCGACATGGGACTCGGCGGCAAAATGGACAACTGTATCGAATTTTTCTTTGGCAAAAAGACGCTCAATAAGAGAAGGGTCACATATGTCACCCAGGACAAATTTGTAATGTTCGTCTTCAGGTATTTCTCCAAGATTTACCAGGTTACCGGCGTAGGTTAATTTGTCGAGGTTGATAATTCGAACGTCGGGGCGAACCTCCCTTAAAAGCTTGACGAAATTGGCACCGATAAACCCGCAACCACCTGTAACAAGGATATTTTTCAAAACTAATCTCCGAATTAATTTGACTTATTATGGCCCAGAATGACGCCAACTGCAGACGCAAGATTTTCGCAGATAATTGCACGATTTTCGTCAATCCGAAGTCGTGACTTCATGACCGTATCCGGTCAAAACCAAGATCGGCTGGCAACCGGCATTTTCAGCGGCCTCGATATCAGCAACCTTATCTCCAATCATGAAAGACTTCTGCAGGTCAATGCCCAGATCAGCACCAGCCTGAATCAACAATCCGGGCTGACCCTTTCGGCAATCGCATTTTTTAAGATACTCCCCCTGCCCTTTTTCAGGGTGATGAGGACACACATAAAAAGCATCTATCCCTGTCCCTGCAGCAACCAGTTGCTTCTGTATATGTTCATGCAGTCGAGTCACATCGTCGAGGCCGAAATATCCCCTTGCTACGCCGGATTGGTTCGTCACGACAATGACAAGATAGCCGGCCTGTTTGAGCTTTTTTATCGCCTGCGGAACACCGGGTATAAATTCAAAGTCCTCAATCCTGTAGAGGTAGTCCTTTTCCAGATTGATCGTACCGTCGCGATCGAGAAAAACTGCCGGACGCTTGGCGATGCTATTCATAATGGCGTTCACCTGCTGCACCATAGCAGCCTGGACGACAATTCTTGCACGAATGAAAAGCGGTCGTCACAGGCGACTCACTCATCGTAGCCGAAAAGCCTGAAATCATCGGCATAACGCATAAAAATATGCTCTCTCGTTGCATCACCCATATCAGGCAGAGGATTTGGGTTGCTTGCATTGATTTGCGGCGGCGGCGCAATACCAAAACGTTCTTGAAGAATTTGCCAGTCATTGTCCATATTTTCAAGTTTACCCACGAAAGCGGGAACCAGAATCCCTTCATGGGTCAGGAACCAGGCCTGGGAACGAAAATGCCGATCGGATTTATGATCAGGCAGTGTCGCGATTCTGCGGACAAACTCATCGAAGCTTACATCTAGGCCAATGCCATGCTTTTCAAAAATATTTCTCCCCCCTGAGGCCCTGACATCTTCAATCTTGTTCTTGTAACAGGAGTGAACCCTCTCATATGGATTCCGGACAAAGGCGAAAATAAAATTATCCCGTGCCAGCGCGGCAATCTCCGCATGCTTGAGGTGTCTGGCATAGCGTGTTTCATATTCCGCGACCTGGTTCTTGTCGACATCCTCGCCGGGTGCGGCGCCTGACATAAAAGCCGTCACGGCTGCACGGATCGAGCGACTGGCCACCTTGGGGATCTGAATATAACCAAACCTGTATTCCGGGAAAAGGTAGAGTTGCGGCTTTTCACAGGGAAGTTTACGAAGCTTGTTCCAAAGCCTGATTTTATGTGCGATACCCATCTGCGAGGGCCTCTCTCGGTTTCATCAGGCTTGATTAATCTTTGTAAGACTCAAGAATTTTGTTGATAATGTTGGTCGTCGATTTTCCGTCGATGAAATTAATTAACTCGACACGCCCGCCATAGCTTTCCACCAGCGTCCCGGCCGACGACACCCTCGGCTGTATAAT
>CAVRQQ010000001.1:0-52210 GCA_963723355.1 uncultured delta proteobacterium | reverse complement strand
CAATGATTTCTTGTCCGGGGCAGCCTTGAAATCAACATGACAGGTCAGGCAGATGACCGGCAGGGGCTGCCGCAGCAAAATTGTCGGAATGGTCCCATGGCAAAGATGTAGGCTTCAGAATCCTCTTCCTCTGGTCGGTTGATGAATCACACTGACTGAAGTGCGTCAGCCTTGTCAGGATGACACCTCGGCATAAGTTCGATGCACCTGGGCTTTTGGGACTTTTTGGAGCAGGTCCGCAGGCCACGACGATAAAAACCAGACCGAAACTAATCAGGCTAATTTTCAAAAAAGGAATAAAAAAGTTTACGTTTCATCATGCTCCTCCAGTTTCTTCAGGTTTTTTCCCATTTTTTCTTGATCAATTATAATCTCCGAACTGGCGCGGATTGTGTCGAGAAAGTCTTTTTCCAACACCATGACCTTCTTTTGATTTAAATCCTTGGCGATCATCTCTAGATGTTCAAAAGGGACGTCCGTTTCCCGCGTACGTTTGATCAGGTGCACCATAACCCGGACCCCCTGGGCGGTGAAGATCGCACTCGTTTCGCCATCGGCAAGATTACTGACAACCGTCTTGACTTCCGGGTCGAGGTGGTTGGCAGGAACCTGTTGCATCCTCGGGGCTGTTTCGAAATGTTCTTTTAAACACCTTGTCAACGCTCTTGCCACCGGCAAAGTCCGCCCAGACCTGATCGATAGGTCCCTGGGTTTCATCGATGATATACAGTTGAACCTGGGCCGGGACTGAGTAACGGCTCTTGTTTTGCTCGTAGTACTGTTTTATTTCATCATCGGAAGCCTGGGCCTCTAGACGTATTCGTTGCTGGACTGAAAGAGCCAGGCGGTCATTATAGTCGAACTCATACTCCCACTTGAAAGGTTCCTTCTCCTCATAGTGTCGATCCAGGGACTCCCAATTGGTCAAAGTCTGGGCGAAAACATTATATACTGTTTCCCTTTTGAGGGCTTCGTCGCCCCTTCTTCCGCCAGCGCCGGAGCCAGCATCGGGCGGGTCCGTATACCTTGCGCATGATCGCGACAAATTCCTTCTCCGAAATATTCTGCCTGCTTGAGGTGACTATAGGACATCTGTGAAGGTTGCTTCGTCAGCCTCATATCTATGGCTTCAAGGCGTTCGAGATCGACTTTGACTTCGTATTTGGCCCCAGTTCATCAATTAGTTTCCGGTTAGAGCCATCTCTTGCTCTTTCCAGAGCTTTTTGAAATATCTTCTCGTACTGTGGCAAAATCCTCATCGTCAGCGCCTTTTTTTCCTTGATATACCAGAGGATTTTGCTGTCACCTAGTTTTTCCGGATCGACTACGTCACCGACTTCCAGATCGGGATAAATGGATTTCCATTTCGATGCCTTTTCCAGATCTTTGGGTCGCACCACTTCGGCGTCCTTGACGGGCCCCCCGGACTCAGGATCGCGATCAAGGAGGCCCTCAATCGTCAATGAGCCAGACGAGTTCCTTCCAGGCGGCCTAAGCCGCTGCTTCATCTGGGAATTCCATCCCTTCCAGGCCCCAACGTGGAGCGTACTCTTGATCGTAACTTTTTCTGACCTCAGCATCAGTGACGTTAATCTGGCTGTCAACAGCTTCGTACTTGAGTTTAACAGCGTTCTGGAGATAAGGAAAACTTTTGTCCGCGATCGAATCCCGGGTCATCGTCCAATTCCATGCTCCGCCCCTCACGGGCGAGCAGCAACCAGTCGATATAGGGGTCAGGAGTCTCCGGAAAGCTCATCTCGGCTCCTTCCAAAACTCCCACCATCTTTTGAAGTCTTCGGCAGTGTACTCGGTGCCGTCGATCGAGACCAGGGTGTTGTCATCAAAAAACCAAGCCTCGGCAGGCCAGCAGACAAAAGGAAGAGAATAGCGAGCAGTATCAGGGTCGAGAGAATACGGTGCATTGGGAAGTCCTTTTCTTACCAGAGATTGATAATTTCTTGACCATTTGCCGGCTTAACCCGGCAATTGAGTGAATTGTGCCGAAGTGCATGGTTTTCGTATAATCGGTACCTTGGCGATGATGATAGGTCGTCCAAAGGTCTCTCCACTATGGCCATCTCGGATGGGATCTCCATGATGATTTTCGGGTTGATTGTTGCATATTGCCACGGGTCTTCGCGCATCTCCAGGATGATCCCGGTAATCAGGATCTCGGCGTTGAGGCGATCCGCAATAATCTGCATCTGCTCAAGGTCGGGCATCTGCCGGGATAAATTCGCAGTTGCTGAAACGTTTTGGCAACATCGCCTTCCTGAAGGACCTGGTAATCCCCTGCTTCCTGGAGTTCTGCCATGACAATTTTTTTGACCATGACATCACCCAACGGATAGTCAGAGTCGTTCGCAAATGGCAGAACCGCAACCCTGCAGGCCTGGCCGGTCGGGAATGGCGCCATTTCACGATGATACGGCAGTTGTTCGCGGTAACCGCAACCGGCGTGAAAAAACAACAGCAGTATGACGGCAACCAGCCAGGCTCTTCTTATCAGATGATTCAGGTCGGGATAAAATTTAAAATTCATCAACCCAGTTCTCGGAGATGCCGGTTGGTTTCTCTTCTTTTTTCTGACGCGCTTTTTTTAATTCCGGAGCAGATCTTCAACCTTCACCCTGGACTGCTTGCCGAAAGCATCTTGCAGAAAGACAAAGCCTGTTATCTCCTGATTCAGTTCCGGATCAGGTGGCTTGAACCCGACCTTGACCGGGAGCTCGTTGCCTTCGGCCTCGGTGAGGAGGCGGCCCTCTTTGGTCCACATTTCCAGCCTCCAGTAACGCAGAGGTACTTTGCCGGCATATTCCACGTCCATGATCAACTGGTCCTGTTTTTGGGTCAACGCCAGGTCCACTTTGGGCAGGGCCTTGTTGTATTCCGCAAATTTACTGGCCTCGGCCTTGTTGCCAGCCTTATCCCAGGCCTCGACGATAAATTCGTAGGTCCCGTCACCGTAATAGCCATGTCCCTCCCAGACGAAACTTGACGGCATGTTGCCTTTACCTTTCATGTCGCCAACATAATGTTTGTCACCATCACCGAGCAGGTAATTGATGGACAGACGCCAACGGGCCAGCGGTTTGGGCACGAGCATGTTTGGGACGATCACCACATTTCTATTGAACACCGGCATGCCTTGATAGATCTTCCCGCCACGCAGTTCGACTTCTAGAAAGGGCGGGGTCCCATCGATCACGTAGCTGCCCAGCAAAACCGTCTCGGTCCGCTCGTACTGGGACCATTCGAGGAGCAAGGAGACTGGATAACTGCCGTTCTCCTCTCCTGCAACCCAGTTCGCTTCGAAGGTTTTGCCGTCATCAGAGACCGTTGCCGGGTAGATTTGATCGGCGACGTTGAAAAAAACCTTCGGGAACAGGTTAACCGGCCAACTGTCACGAATGCTCACGCGACAGGATATCTCATTACCGGGACGTACATAGTCAGGGCTGAGTTTGACCGTTTCCAGATTACCGCTCCTACATCCTGCACCTCGCTGATGCGCTGCCAGGGCCAGGACTCGAACATTTCGTCCAGCAAAAGATATTGCAGTTCGTCGGTCGAGAGCGGTTCACCAACGCCGAGGGCTTTACGCTGCTCGCTGGTCGTGACGCTACCCGCGTAAGACCAGACGGTCCTGGCATCAGTGGTTCTTATCAGGGACAAGGTCAGCGCAAGAGTCGGGTCTGGTCTTTCCTTGCGTTGACTGACTGTACCAACCAGCACAAAACCTGCCCTTAGTTCCTCACGAACCCGTAAAGCATTAAACGCTTCCAACTGTCCGACTTTACGGATGCGGTTGTTGGCCATAAAGGTGATCACCGCATCGCCGGCAATGACCTCGTTACCGTTTTGTCTAAGATATTCGGCCAGGACCCGGGTGATGGAAAGATTGACATCACTGCGCCCCGAACCCAGGTCCTCCAAAGGAAAAACAGCTATGGACACTGCCACCGCCGATGATGCCGAAAACCAGAGGCAACACAAGACGAGGAACAGAATCCTGTGTATTACACTGTCACCTCTCAATCAGCCTCTCTTTCACGTCGAATCTGCGCTCACAAGTCAAACCCTGGATTCCAATCGATATCACTCAAATCATTACCGACCAATTCAACCTGCTGGTATTATAGAATATTGTCGGCAATCAACACCACGTGGTCTTACGTAAAGTTATCGACCTTAAACCGCAGCATCCATCTGTTCAAATACGCAGCTCCAGCCTGGCTGTGAAGATATATCAGGAGCTCATTCGAGCGGTGGCTCCTCACCCACCCGGTTGGTACAAAAGATCACGGATAACGTAATCACTCCGTTTCAGGCGCGATCGTGTCCATAAGGTCATAAAGCAGGTCCAAAGTCACCTGGAACCTGTCCTTCGGCGCCATGCCGAAAAGTCGATCGGCTGTGGAGTATCCGCTGCGCATCCCACTGGCCTGCCACAAGATCTGCCCGGTTTCACACTCGATAATACGCAGAGTCATGGTAATTTCATCATAGCTTGCACTGCCTCGGGAATTGGTGACTTCCTCCACCGAGCCCAGCATGACCGCCTTGACGTCCAGACTTTCACCAATCCGCCGCAAGGTAAAGATATCGAGCGGCGCACCGCCTTGAATCGCCTCCTGTTGCATGAACTTGTCAACCAGGCCTTTATCAATTACATCGAACATATTGTTGGCAAGCAGTTGGGTGATGGTCAGTTCGCGAATCCGGGCTGTTCGGCCGCTGCCCTCAAACGGCAGCACGGCTATGGTCCGGATCAACATGACATTGGTATTTTCGCGAACATATGACTCGATCGGCGGTGCTCCTCCGGAATAGCACCCCGGCAGAGACAGAAGCAGACCCAGCAGAATGATGGCAACGATGTTTTTACTCATGAGCATTCCCCGTTTTGTTAATGAACCATGATTAGTTTCTACCTGCTTATGTGACAATTTAGGCGGTTTTATTTGCATTTACAACCTCATAGCAAGACTGAGGTAAAAAGCATACGTGTCTCTTGTCGGGTTCATGTTATAGGACCCGTTCCCCGTGAACGAGAAATAGTCGCTGATATCCCAACTGCCGATCACCCGGAAACTGTCGCTGGTTTCATCGGCCTGTATATGGTTGGCGAGCAGAGACACGCGCGACTTATTCGTGCGCAAAAGGTACAATTCCATAGTGGCAGTGAAGGCGTTGGAGCGCTCGTCATCGAGGAAGAAAGCCGCGTAGGAGGACGACAGAGACAGCAGGTCCGAGGGGCGGAAGCTCAAAGTGAACGTCGCATTCGCATTCTCTCTTTTGCCAGTCTCCTCGTTATCTGTAGTGCTATAATTCCCCGTGCCGAAGGCGGTCAGATATCGATGCAGCCTGGCAGTGATATCCAGACGAGAAGTAAGCGTCTTGTTGTTGACGAAAGATCCCTCTGCAGAAGCCCGGTCTAAAGTGTCTGTCACCGAGTAGGAATTATTCAGAGATACGGACAAATCCGGGTAGATCGAGGCTTTGGCGAAAAGGCTGTATGTGTCAGCTTTATAAGTCTTGTCCTTGTCTTCATAGCGATCGTTGTGGGTGTAGCCTAACGAGAAATTCACTGACGGCAGGGGTCTGGTCGAAACTGTCACCGAGTACAATCGATTTAATCTATCATCCTGACCGGTGTTCTCCTCACGATTCTCACTGTAACCTATTGAAGGCGTCACATATGGCACCGGCGACCAGGACATTCTGCCGCTCCAGGTCGTTCTGTCATACTCTCTGACGGTGTCGCCGCCATTCTTATCATCACCATGATCGTAGTTGAACGTGAAACTTGTCATCAAAGTCTCGGTGATCCTGTATCTGGCGCCGATATTCGTTTGATAACTCGTGCTTTTGACCTCGGAGATCGTCGTCCCGTCCTCTGTCGCGGCTAAACGAAACGCTTCCAGTTCGGTGAAAACCAGTTCCGTGCCACTGGACGGGTTGGTCACGACGATAAGGAATTCCGGTCCGTTGATCGTCGCAAAGGACAGCTCAAAACGCCCCAGATCGGTGTTATATGTAAACGGGACATCCGGAATTTCTGGCAACCAGAATGTATCAATTGGGTCCTTGGTGTATATTTGCCAGGTCAGACCCGGAAGCTCGTCGGGGTCAAACTGGTTGGCTGAGAACCTGTCAAGATACAAAAACAGCCGATTGATGGGTTGTGGGTCGAAAGGTGTAAAACCGAAGTGTCCCGTCTGCAGAGGCTCGACAGGTGGCACACTGTTCGTGTCAATGTCATCCAGGATGCGATCACTGAGCTCGGGCTTGTTGGTTAGGTTAACATCCTCGATCACGGGATCCGGGGCCAAGGCCGTGGTTGTACGCAGATATGAGACCAGCCCTTCCACAGGTATCCTGAAAAAACCATCCGCGTCCTCTTCCAGGCCACCGCTGCCGAATTCCGTTGTGGTCTCCCGGTATTGCTGGGTCAGGTTGTAGCCAATACGGTCGCTCCAGAATCGCCCGTTCGTTTCGAACCGGCCATAATGTGTCGTCGCCTTGCTTAGGCTGTCGCCGCTGCCGTCGATAAACTCATTGATGTTGTATTCATAGTACAAATTCGCCAGCAAGAGATCCCAATCAATCGAGGCCGTGGTGTTCTGGTTCTTGCCGTTGCTGTCGTCAAACAATGATTTGTTGTCGACCCCGGAAAAATCCTCCCCGTAATTGAATTGAATGGTGGGCCAGAAAGGGATATTCCACGCACTGTTGAGAGCTCGCATTCCAATAGGCGGAACTGTTGTCAGAGCCGGACATGGTCGTGAACGTATTGGCGGAGGCTGTGGCAACGAAGATGTCGTTGACCAGGCTTATGCTGCCGAAGGGGCTGACCTGTTCGACGGTTTCGAAGCCATCACCGGAATCCCGCTGCGTCTGTCGATAGCCGACACCGCCGGATGCGGTGATCGCCGGGGTGAGCTGGTAAGTCACGGCCGGGCCGACGCCCAGCTGGTAGCGTTGCTGGAATTCTGATTGGGTTTCGAGACCGTCGCCACCCGATTCGCGGTAGATCCAGTTGCCGAGCAGCTCTACGGCAAAAACAGGCGGCACCATGGTGATCGAAGCCATGAGGAAAAGCAGAAGTAAAGCAGATTTTAGACCAGTTTTTGGGTGCATTCAGACGTCCGGGGCCATGTTGGGTTACGCTATTCCTTACTAGAGATCGAATAGTCGCAATCGTGTTTCTTCTACCTCCCCCAATGGTCGAATGTCAACAAATAGCTTACCGTTGGCTCTACATCATCAGACAAAAAAATAGCCGATCCTCGCTTCATACTCCACCAGGCCCGGCCCAAGAGATTCTTAAACATTGACAGCTGAATCTTGCTGATAAAACTGCTGCCCGGTACGCCAGGGCGTACCGGGCAGCGATTACAGCTGATTAAACAGATGAACCCTGGATTAGCGGTTCTGCAGGCAGCACACCCTTTGGACTGGTGGCATGCCAGACAACCGCCGAGGGCTTGAGAAGTAGCCAGGTCAGGATAGTTACCTGCGGTCATCGTCAGCATAGTCGAAGCGCAGCAGGTAGTCGTTGGCCGAGCCGTGTGCAACGTGGCAGGAGAGACACATAACCATGTCGGTGCCCGGCGACAACAGTCGCTCGGAGCAGCAGCTGATACCAGTCGGTACGGGCAACCGGAGCAGTGTTGATCGTACGACGTGTAGGCAGCGTAGTCGCCAGCTGTTCGGCAGCACGTAATCAGACGGGTGACGCAGGAAGGCGCCGCTGACGCCGTTGTCGACGTAGTCGCCGCCACCGGAGGAGTGGAAGTAGCCGTGGCAGGAGCTACAGAAGCCACTCATGCTGTTGTTGATCGACACGATACCGGACTCGAAGGCCAGCGCGGGTGTTGGACTGTGCGGTGTCCTGAACGTGGCAGGCGCCGCAGCCGCCGCCCATGTCGTCAGTCACGTTACCGTAGTATTCGTTGTGGTCGGTGCCGCTGACGTATTCACGAGCGGTGTTCTCGTAGCCCTGCAGGCCGACGATGAAGCGGTAACCTTCGGCAACCACTGCGCCGTCATGGAGCTGCCGGTGCGTTGTTGTAACCGGTGCTGGTCTTGGCTTCGCCGTCGATGTTGTTGTGGTGAGAACCGGAGATAGCAGCGATACCGGTCCGGCGCTGATCGATCTCCCAGTTGTTGGCGGTGCCGTTGTCGACCGTGCCACCAACGAGGATCTGGGAACGGGTACCGTGGCAGCCACGGGCGCCGGCGCAGGTGAACATGTCAAATGCGTTGGCAGCGGCCTTCAGAGGTGAAGACGTGGCGGTTAGAGGTGTGCGGGCAGTCCCGGGGGCTGGTCATTGACGTTCTCGCCCAGAGGCACGGCAGGAGCGATGCCGGCAGAAGTCACGTCAACAACACTGTGGACCTTGCGAGCGGTTGTCTGGTTGAAGTTACCACCGGCCTTGTCGCTGGTGTCACCGTGAGCGACCTGAGGAATGACGCTGACCACCAGGGCCGGTCCAGTCCTTGGTACCGCTGGTCGGGTTCTGCGCATGACAGCCAAGGCAGTCGAAGCGCAGCAGGTTCGGCTGGAGACTGTTGCGACGACAGGCGCGTTCTGCTCACTGTTGTGCATGGTGTGGCAGTCGTAGCAGTCGCCAACCAGGTCTGCGGATGCGATCACGGGAAACGCCAGGAAAGCGGCCGCGATCAAAACAATCATCTTCTTCATTTTCCTACCTCCATTTGTAGGTTTTTGTCTTGAGTCGGTCTCCATGTCCCGCCCTATGCAGGGTGAAAACCGAACTCACCACAAATTTTCTCTTGGCGAACTGAAAGAGCAAGGCGTGTGCCAAACATCAAACAAAAACACTACAAAAGTCACTCTCTAACTAAAAAGTCATATTTATTAGGGGCTTATTAAACTCATGCATTACTAAAAGGAGACCTTACCAAAGGGATTCTCCTGTTGATCAATGCAGAGTTTCTCATTTTGACGTACCAACAATGGTGGAATAACACAGACTCAAACGCCAAATAACCAAGGCCTGAGTTTTTTCGTGACGACAGCCACTTTAACCTGACAAAAGCACGGTGAAACGAAAGCAGACTTTGCACTCTCTAATTGTCTAAGGAGTCTCGCCCGGAACTCCGGAATGGATTTTAGAATGCCTGTCTGATTCAAACGTCCACACGGACAACAGCGCGCTTCTTTATAAAAGGCGGTAGACACATTAGCAGGAGCACTTTGCACTCCACCTCCTGGCATAATCTATTGTCAAAGCGAAACGTTCACAGAAAGGCCGATTGACTCCTTACTATATAAAGCGTCCATGAGACAACGGCCACGATCATGGGCCATCAAAGAATCGGGATTTATGACACCTTCGGCAGGAACAGGCCTGTCCGTGAAGCCTCTTGACAAAAATGGCGCACAATCTGCATTATGACCCGACAAACCAGTTCCTGCTTTCCGATACACGATCCCAGGGCAGGGAGAATGTCAGGATATTAATCAAACCCGAAATCTCTCTAATTTTCTCGCTCTGCGGAATCCGCGGGGCTAACGCAAGGCGGCTTTCGTGAGCCATCCGCAAGGGCACAACTAAAGCAATCGCCCAAGTAACGCCAGGACTTAAGCAAGATGACTTTAAAAAATTCTTTTCGATCAGGCCAAGGGGGGTAAATTGCACACAGACTCCTCCCAACAGCCGCCCGAGGATAAAACCCCAAAGCGTACCCCACTCTGGCAGGCCATCGTGCTGCCGCTGGCTTCAGATTCTGGTCTTCTTCCTCCTCCTCGAAGGCGGGCTGGCCCTGTTCGGCATCAAGCCCGTATTAAAAACCGAGGATCCTTTTGTCGGCTTCGCCTCGAATGCCCCCCTGTTCGCCCCCGCACCCGGCCCGCGCGGCAGCCAGTGGCTGGTCACAGCACAAAACAAGCGGGGCTACTTTAACGTCCAGGGTTTCCCGCAAACGAAAGCCCCGGGAACCTATCGCATCTTCACCCTGGGTGGCTCGACCACCTATGGCCGCCCCTACGATGACAAGACCTCTTTTTCCGGCTGGCTGCGCGAATTTCTGCCCATGGCCGACAGCCAGCGAAACTGGGAGGTGATCAATGCCGGCGGCATCAGCTATGCCAGCTACCGGGTTGCCCACCTGATGGAGGAGTTGATCAATTACCAGCCGGACCTGTTCATCATCTATACCGGCCACAACGAATTTCTCGAAGAACGCACCTATGGCCAGATCAGGGACATGTCTCCCCTGGTCAAGAACACGGTCTCCGTCCTGAACAAGACCCGGACCTGGGCAGCGATGAACAGCGCCATGAAGTCGCTGGGGCTTCATCCGCAACAGGAAGAGACCAAACGGGACACGCTTGGCGCGCGGGTTGACACCATCCTCGACCTCACCGTCGGCCTGGACCACTACAAGCGCGACGACGCGCTGCGAGAGAACATTCTGGAGCATTACCGGCTCAGCCTCGAACGCATGGTCGCACTGGCCCGTTCGGTTGGTGCCGAGGTGATCTTTGTCACACCGGCCTCGAGCCAGAACGACTGCACGCCATTCAAAAGTCAACACACTCCCGGACTCGAACCGTCGGCGCAACAACGGACCGAACAGATGCTGGCCCAGGCGAAAGAGGCGATGCGCACAGAGGCATGGCAAAAGGCGCTGAGCATCCTGGAAACAGGCCGCCGCCGAGAATCCCCGGCATGCCGAATTGCAGTACCGGCGCGGCCAGGCGCTGCTTGCCCTGGGACGATACGATGAAGCGAAAGACAGCCTTCCGAATCGCCAGCGACGAGGATATCTGCCCGTTAAGGGCGCTGACGCCGATGAACCGGATCGTCAAGGACGTCGCCAGTGAGCAGCAGGTCGCGCTGGTTGACTATGTGGAAATCCTGGAACGCCAGATGCAGGCCAAAAAGGGTTACCCCATCCCCGGGGCAGAACTTTTCCTCGACCATGTCCATCCAACTATCGAGGGTCACAAGATCCTGGCTGTCGCCCTGCTGCAGAAGATGATTGACCAGGGGCTGGTGCAGCCAGGCGCCAACTGGAACGATCAGGCGATCGCAAAAGTTGCAGCATTCATCGAAGGACAGATCGACAGGGAAGACCCACGGCCAGGCGCTGGCCAACCTGGCGCGCGTCCTGCTGTGGGCCGGGAAACTCGAAGACGCGGCACGGTCCGCCAGGCTGGCCCAGGAAACCGCCGGCGACATCCGCCAGGTGGCGGTCGACTCGGCCAGCATCCTGTCATCGATCTATGTGCGCCAGGGACAGCTCGAGCGTGCCACGCAGATGCTCTACGATACCCTGGAAGTGGCCCCGGGAGCGATGGAAGTGCGCCTGAAACTGGCCGAGAACCTGCTCGAACCGCAGTTGCTGCAACTGGAAAAGGCGGCGGCGAATTTTCTCCTGATCTCCCAGCAGATGCCATCCTATGACAGGGCCCACGAATGGTACGGCTATGCCATGGCCAAGCGAGGCCGGCTTAATGTCGCTTACGCCAGCCTGATGGAAGCACTGCGACTGAATCCGAACAACACCGGCGCCAAAGCAACGCTGGCGAGGATCCAGCAGATCATGGGATCACAGACGCCAAATCCGCAGCCTGCGCAACTCATGTTGAGCCTCTATCCTTCCCAGGCGCCTCTCTCGCTGGCACAAGTGCGTCGCAACACCGATGGCCGTTTTATCAACGACGGCACCAAGGTGGAATTCTACGAGAACGGCCGACTCAAGTATTTTGCCGATTTTGACCAGGGCGCATTGAACGGTCTTGAAATGACCTGGGATGCCGATGGCCGACTGCTGTCCCGGCAGGCCTATCAAAACAATACGCCCATCAACGAAAAGCCGGGGACATAGAGGCTGACCTGGTGATATAATCACGATCGACTCACAGCTCAATATTTTAAGGATTTATAAAAATGGACTTTATCAAAGACCTTTGGGGTTTTCTCAAGGTTCGCAAGAAATTCTGGTTGCTGCCGATCATCCTTGTCCTGATGCTGTTCGGGGTCTTGATCGTGCTGACCGGCGGCTCGGCGATCGCTCCGTTCATCTATGCTGTATTCTGATGAATTGGGCAACTTTTCGAAGCCGGGGATAACCGCTTCAAGATTTAAGAGCACAGTTGATTGATTTAAACTGTCCCTGGCAGATCAGGCCCGACC
Organism: uncultured delta proteobacterium; assembly: GCA_963723355.1. Classification (GTDB taxonomy): domain Bacteria; phylum Desulfobacterota; class Desulfuromonadia; order Desulfuromonadales; family BM103; genus JAFDBW01. The sequence goes on along the minus strand of CAVRQQ010000001.1, from coordinate 40,037 downwards.
TTCTATAGAAAGGAACCCGGACAATGCCGGAAGCAATCCTTGGAATATCGGCATTTTATCATGATAGTGCAGCGGCACTGATTGTGGACGGCGAAATCGTCGCCGCCGCTCACGAAGAGCGGTTTACCAGGAAGAAGCAGGATGCTTCTTTCCCCGGTCATGCCGTTGCCTACGTGCTTGAGGAAGCAGGCCTGGAACTCGAGGATGTGACAGCCGTCGCCTTCTACGACAAACCTTACCTGAAGTTCGAACGGCTGCTTGAGACCTATCACAGCTTCGCACCCAGAGGATTGAAAAGCTTTTTGTCGGCGATGCCGGTCTGGATTAAAGAGAAGCTCTTCATGCGTCAGATGCTGCGTGACGAGTTTGAGAAACTCGGCGACAAAAACCCGAAGTTGCTTTTCCCCGAGCATCACCTCTCACATGCCGCCAGCGCCTTCTTCCCGTCGCCGTTCTCCGAGGCTGCGATTCTGACTATCGACGGTGTCGGCGAATGGGCCACCTGTACCATAGGCGTCGGCCGGGAAAACGGCATTGAGATCCTGCGCGAGCTCGATTTTCCGCATTCCCTGGGCTTGCTTTATTCGGCGTTCACCTATTATTGCGGCTTCAAGGTCAACAGCGGCGAGTATAAGCTGATGGGGCTTGCCCCCTACGGCAGACCGGGTTCCAAACAGGTTGAACAGTGGAAAGAGCTGATCCTCAGCGAACTGGTTGATCTGCGTGAAGACGGCTCTTTTCTCCTGAACATGGATTACTTTGATTATGCCACCGGACTCACCATGTGCGTCGATGACGCATGGGAGAAACTGTTCGGCCTGCCCCGGCGCAAAGAGGAAAACGACCCGGACCAGAACTACATGGATATGGCCCTGGCGATCCAGGAGGTGACCGAGGAGATCGTGCTGCGCCTGGCCCGAACGGCCCAGGAATTAACCGGTTGTGAATATCTGGTTATGGCAGGCGGCGTCGCGCTCAACTGCGTGGCCAATGGCAAACTGTTGCGGACCGGGCTTTTTAAAGATATCTGGATCCAGCCCGCCAGCGGCGATGCCGGTGGCGCCCTGGGAGCAGCCCTGGCCGGCTGGCACCTCCACCTGGGCAAACCGAAAAAGACCGACGGGCGTGATGCCATGCGGGGCGCGCTGCTCGGCCCGGAATTCGGCGACCGGGAGATTCTCAGGGTGGCCAGGCGTTACGGTGCTGCACATTGCAGATATGACGATTTCGGCAGCCTCTGCGCGGATGTTGCCGGGCTTTTGCAAGACGGCCAGGTCGTCGGCTGGTTTCAGGGTCGGATGGAATACGGTCCGAGAGCCCTGGGCAACCGCAGCATCCTGGGTGATGCCCGGCATCCCGAAATGCAGAAAAAACTCAACCTGAAAATCAAGTACCGTGAAGGCTTCAGGCCCTTTGCACCCTCGGTCATCGAAGAGTGCATCCCTGAATTCTTCGAACTCGACCGGCCGTCACCCTACATGCTGCTGGTCGCGCCGGTTCGACAAGAACGGCAGAATCCGCTTCCGGAGGGTTATCATTCCCGCCCCCTTTACGATCGGTTGTATCATCTCCGGTCGGATGTGCCGGCGATTACCCACATCGACTATTCCGCCCGGATTCAGTCTGTCAATAAAGACGTCAACCCGCGCTACTGGCAGCTGATCGACACCTTCCGTCAACAAACCGGCTATGGCGTCATTGTCAACACCAGCTTTAACGTCCGGGGAGAACCGATCGTTTGCACCCCCGAAGACGCCTACCGCTGCTTCATGGGCACGGAGATGGATTACCTGGTCATGGGGGACTTCCTCTTCAAGAAAGAGGAACAGCCCCAATACGCCGACCGCGATTATTGGCAGCAGAAATACGACCTGGATTGACGATCGACCAACCGGTCATCAGGAGACGAGAAATGAAACCCGACCATAAAAACATCAGCACAGAGATGTGCAAGGATTCAGGCCTGGCCCTGGTCCTGATCTGCTTGATCTGCTTCCAGGTCTGGAAACATCAGTTCCTCATCCTGCTGGCCATTGCTTTCCTGCTCGTGGCCATGACCTACCCGCCGATTTTCAAACCCTTCGCCAGGTTCTGGTTCGGATTGAGCACAGCCCTGGGAACGGTGGTTTCGAAAATCATCTTGTCCGTGGTTTTTTATACCGTCGTCCTGCCTGTGGGCTTGATCAGACGAGCGCTTGGTAAAGATGCTATGAAAATCAAGATTTGGAAGAAAGACAATCCTCTGTTTTTCGTCGCCGGGAACACCGGTTCTCAGCCAAAGACCTTGAGCACCCCTACTAGGAAGCTTACCTGTTTAACGCGACTCTCGATAAGATTTCATACAAACCTTTATGCTTTCATGATTTTTGCAATTTTCTTGGCGATATCCTCGGCCAATACTTTCAATAACCATTGATCCTTGAACTGATCGGTGAAACATGCCCCGACGACCTTGGTCGTAAAGATTTCAGCAACGATATCGCCTGTGGCTTTGTCGATCAACTGGGTTTGCACTGTACACGTGGATTGACCCGTCGTCGTGCCCTGTTGGCAACGCCAGGGATTGCTAACCCTGTACTGGCAGTTCCTTTGATGATTCGGCATCCCTGGTAAAAAACAATGCTGCTCTGAACAATCAGTACTCCGGTATTGGCTTGCCACGGCTTGTCACCTGGAAACCTCTCTCTTCGAGCTGTTCTGTGAGCAAAGTCGTGAGTGCGACCGGGATGTCCTCTTTCAGGCCTTCGCCGGTTGCATTGAAAAACCGGACGGACCTCCAAGACTTTATAATCTGTGAATGATGCCTTCTCATCCACCCAAACTCTCGATTGCCCTGTGGAACATCCATGCAGGGTCAAACAGGCCAAAAGGATCAAGAATGTGAGATACCGGGCCGCTTTGATAAAACATAGATCCTCTCTTGTTTCGTCGGAAATTCCTTATTTGATATTAACAGCCAGAAAAGTTTATGCCAGCATACCGCGAATCGGAACTATCGTAACAGGCTAAAACCTCACCATCTCTTTACATCAATGGCAAGCGTCAGCACTTCGCCAACCAGACCCGCAGCCGCTCGATCCCCTCGTCGAAAGAAACCTGCGGCGCGTAGCCGAAATCCCGCCTGGCGGCACCCAGGTCAAACCAGTGGGCGGTCGACAGTTCACGGGCGACGAAGCGGGTCATGCGCGGCTCGCCCTTGAGGCGCAGCAGGCGTGTAGATTGTTTCCAGGACCGCACCGGCGGCGTAAGCCAGACCGGGTGAAATCGTCCGGCTGACCGGTGGCAGGCCGCCGGCATCCAGGATGCGGTTGACCACCTCCCAGACCGGCAAAGGCTCGCCCTGGGAAAGGAAGTAGGCCTTGCCCGCCACCACCGAACCGATCTCGAGACGGTCGGCGGCCTGCAGATGCGCCGTGGCGGCGTTATCGATATAAATGGTGTCGACCAGGCATTCGCGCGTGCCGATGCGGCGCAAGGCGCCCTCGGGCTCCCCGTTCGAGGATGCGCGGCACCAGGTGGTTGTCTTCCGGCCCCCAGATCAGGTGCGGCCGCAAGGCGACCGTCGCCAGCGTGTCATCGTTGGCCTGCAGGACCAGCTGCTCCGCTTCGGCCTTGGTCTGCGGGTAGAAGGCTTCGAAATGCTCCGGATAGGGCACCGATTCATCGACGCCTTCCATGTCCGTGCCGTCAAAGACCACACTCGGCGAGCTGGTATAAACCAGACGACGGATACCATGCTGGCGACAGGCTTCGATAACGTTCCTGGTGCCGAGCACGTTGGCCCGGTAGAACTCCTCGTAAGGGCCCCAGACCCCGGCCTTGGCCGCGACGTGGAAGACGATGTCGCAGCCCTCGACGGCACGTACAACCGCTGCCGCATCGCCGATTTCGCCGCTCTGCTGCTCGACCCCCAGCTCAGCCAGTGCGGGGTAAGTGTTGCGGGAAAAAGAGCGCACTTGGTCGCCGCGGGCCAGCAGCAATTTGACGATCGCCTTGCCGAGGAAACCGCCACCACCGGTGACCAGCGCCTTCACGACAACTGCTCCGCAGCCCAGGCGGCCAGCTGCTCGCGGAAGATCTTGGCGTTGTGGCGAATGTCGACGGGAAACGCCGGGTGGAAGAGGACCCGCTTGATGTTGCGGGTCAGCTCGCACTCTGCGCCAATCGCCAGCAGCTCCCGGTAAATCCGTTCCACCGCCGCCGTATCGACGCCTTTCTCCAGCTCCACGCAGAGCACCGGACGCTGCCGGCCGGGTTCGCCGACACCGACCAGGGCGGTGCGGAACACCTCGCTGTGGGTATTGAAAACCGCTTCACAGGGGATCGTAAACAGGGTCTCTTCCGGGGTGACCACGCGGTGCGCCTTGCGGCCGCAGAACCAGATGCGCCCCTGTGCGTCGCGGTAGCCAAGATCGCCCATCCGGTGGTAAAAGCCATCATGCTCCGGGTCGGCAATCTTGCTCAGGGCGTTGGAGCTGGCGCGGTTGAAATAGCTGCCGGTCACCTGCGGTCCCTTGACCACGATTTCGCCGATCTCGCCGTCCGCGATCTTCAGATCGTCCGTCCATTGTGCAATCGGTTCATCGGAGATTCTGATGATTTCCAGCTGTATCCCCGGCACCGGCCTGCCGACACAGACGCCGCGGCCCCGATCCGTGGCATAACGGGTTTCATCGAGGATTTCATCGCTGCCGATCGAACAGACCGGCAGGGCCTCAGTGGCCCCGTAAGGGGTAAAGAGCTGGGCGTCGCCCTGCAGCATCCCGGCAAACCGTTCCAGGACCGGCGCCGGCACGGGCGCGCCGGCCGAGATCGCGCGCTTCAGGCTTGGCAGCTTGAGGCCTTTGGCCTCACCATACCGGCCAACCCGGTTGATCAGCGCCGGAGAACCGAACATGGTCGTGACCCGGAACTTTTCGATGGCGGCGATGATTTTTATCGGATCGACATCGGCCGGCCGGGTGAAATCCATCTCCGGCACCACCGAGGTCATCCCCAGCGCCGGGGCAAACAGGGCGAACAGGGGGAAGGTCGGCAAATCGATTTCGCCGGGCCGGATATCGTAGACCCGGCGCAGCAGCTCAACCTGGGCGGAGAAGTTGCCGTGGCTGTAGACGGCCCCCTTGGGGACGCCGGTGCTGCCGCTGGTGAAGAGAATCGCTGCCGTTTCATCGCCATGGGTCTGTGCGGTTTCGAAGTGTGAGTCCTGCGGAATCCTGTGCAGAAGCTTCTGCAGTGTTGAGCCACCCCAGAGGAACTTCCTGCCAACGGTCAGGACGGTTTTGACCGTCGGCCTGCCCCAACCGAGCAGGATGCGGGCGAGCTGGGCTTTGGGGATGCCGATAAAGGCTTGCGGCTGCGCTTCGGCGAGACAGGTCTTGAGGTTTTTGACCCCCATCCCGGGATCGACCAGGACCGGCACGGCGCCGATCTTGAACAGGGCGAAGGTCAGGGCGAAGAATTCGAAACCGGGCGGCACCATCAGCACCGTGCGGATACCGCGACAGATGCCGACCGACTGAAGAGCCAGCGCCATACGGTTACTTTCACGGTCGAGTTCGGCAAAGGTGTACTGTGCGTAGCGGGTCTGTTGCTGACTATCCTGGCCGACCGGGATGTAAATCGCCGGGGTGTCCGGCTGCAGACGTGCCATCTCCGGAAGATGCACGGCAACGTTGGCAGATGCAGGCTGGCTCATTGATCCGTTCCGGCCGTTTCGCTTAAGGGGTGGGCTGCGAGAAACCGTTCGATGATCGGAATCACCTCGTCTTTGGCATCCTCGAGAATGTAATGCCCGCAATCGGCGAAGGTATGGACTTCCGCGTCCGGAAAACGCTGCTGCCACTCCTTGAGGAAATGCCTGTCAAAGACAAAATCCTTCAACCCCCAGCAGATCGTCATCGGCAGGTCGGCGAACCGGTCCAGGCCGGCCTCGACTTCGCTGACCAGGTCATAACCCGGATCTCCCGGCTTGAGGGGGATATCCTGGACAAAACGCAGGGTGGCAATGCGATCGGACGGCGTATCATAGGGCGCGCAGTAGGCACCGCGCAGCGCGGCTGACATCGGCTTGCGCTTGCAGCCGACCCGGGCGGCCATCAGGGCGAACAGGTTCATCTTCAAAACCAGGAATTCACCGAGTTTCGTATCGCGGCAGATCTTCAGGGCCAGCGGCAGTTGCTTGCCGGCCGGCAGGTGAAAGGCCGCGGTGTTGAGGATCACCAGACGGGCGATCCTCTCCGGATGGCGCGAGGCGTAGGCCATGCCGATCATGCCGCCCCAGTCGTGGAGAACCAGGGTGATGCGTTCACGGACAGCCAGATGCTCCAGCAGCGCCTCGAGATCATCGACCCGTTGCTTCAACGTATACGAATAGTCCCCGTCACCCGGTTTTTCCGAAAGGCCGCAGCCAATATGGTCGGGGGCGATGACCCGGAAACGGTCCCGCAGCGCCTTGGCCAGGTCACGGTAGTAAAAAGACCAGCTCGGATTGCCGTGCACCATGACCACCGGATCACCCTGACCTTCGTCGAGGTAGTGGTACTGGAGGCCGTTCAGCTCGAGAAAATTATTTTCAAAGGGGTAGAGATCGCTCATTGGATGTTCTCATCGGATCAATCTTATGAAACCGAGCGAAAATCTTTTTGCCACTAAGACACCAAGACTCGAAGATGGCTGAAGGCTTATTTGACACCGATATGATAACGAAGTCATTGATTTAATCCTGGATTAACGCAGCTTGGTGCCTTCGTGCCTTGGTGGCGAAAAAACTACCACTGGATACCGAGCATTATACAATTCAGCCCACTGCCGATACCGAGGAAGCCGACGATATCACCGGGAAGCAGGAAGTCGCGCTCCTTGGCGATCGCAGCAGTGATCGGCAGCGAGACGGTGCCCATGTTGCCGAGAAATTCATAGGAGGTAAAGTCTTTCGCCGGATCGATACCAAGCGTCTGCAGAATCAGTTTCTGATGCGCTTCGCCAACCTGGTGGCAAACCACCTTGTCGACCTTGTCGCTGGTCAGGTCAAGCTCCTTGAGAAACGCTGCCCAGGTCCTTTTGCCAAGCTCCACGCCATACTTCATGACCGCGACGGCATCGGTCTGCATGTAGGGGACATGGTTTTCCGGGTCATCCGAGTTGATCCCCCAGCGACACAGGGTATGGTGCTGGGGTTCAGCCAGGTTGACACCACCGAGCAGCCTGGGACGACGGCTTGGCGTGAAAGAACCATCGGTGAGCAGCACGGCGACCGCACCGGAACCACCGGTGAGCGTCGCCAATGACTTGGTGAAATTCTCCATGGTCGGGTTGTCGAGCATCTGCCCGATCATGATCTCGTTGATTTCCCGGGAGCTCTCGCAGGCGACCACCAGTCCGGCGCGCAACTGGCCGAGTTCGATGCGATTGGCAATATCCAGGACCCCGTTGAGAACCCCGAGGCAGGCGTTGGAGGTGTCGTAAATCGCGGCATTGCCCTGCACCCCCAAGGCCGATGCAACCTGGCAGGCGGTCGCCGGCTCAAAGTGTTCACGACAGACCCCGGCGTAGACGACCGCGCCGATATCCGCAGCGGAGATGTTGCGCTCACGCAGTGCTTTCCTCGCCGCGGCAATCGCCCCCTCGGAAATACTCGTGTTCGGCTTCCACCAGCGCCGCTCGCGATTCCGGTCAGTGTTTCGAGTTGACCGGGAGGAATGTGCAGGGTGTCATACATCGGTTTCAACCGGTTTTCCAGCTCGGTCGAGGTGACGACGATCGGCGCCAGCTCGTAACCAACCGATTCTATAAAGACTCGTGAATATCTCATTTACACCACCGTTATTGGATTCATATCAGGCTTGCACATAGTACAAGTTCGCTATAAGGCTGTAAAGCTATTAGGCTTCAGGGTGAGACCCTTGCAGATCGGCAGCATGACCGGCTTGATCATGATCAGATTGCTGTCCGGAGGTTAACTTGTTAGGGCTGCTCGGATGATATCAGATCGGTCTGGCGCTGTTATGCAACGCAGCAACCTCCTTGATATGTTCCGGCTTCGACATTCAGGACGGTCGGTCCGGAAAAGTGAAAAGTGAAAAGGCCCGGGACAATTCATTGCCCCGAGCCCTTGCTATGAGTCGGAAAGGAGATAATTAATCCAGAATCCGCTCCAGTCGCTCCAGGTCGTTGACCACCCGCCACTGGCCCTGCCCCTGTTCGACTTTCCCTTTCCAGTCTTTCACACGATCCATGTATTTGCGTGGGTCTATAATGTCACCACGCAGCTTGGTGATATTCAGCGCGACCACCTCGATCCCTTCGAGTTGCAACGGGATGTCGCGCACGTACCCTTCCGCCAGTTCTTCTTCCATATCAGAGAAGACCAGGATCACTTTACGACCGGAGCCGGTCTCGTAAAGGAATTCAGCGGCCTGCAGAATGCCTCCGGTAATGTCGGTGTAGGCAGCACCCTTGACTTCTTTGACAAAGCTGTCGATCCTTTGCTTGAACTCCCGCTTTTGCTGATTGGATACCGAAGGGCGGCCATCGAAAGTCATCTTCTGGATGATATCCTTCTCGCTGAAGCTGCCGGTGTCGATCCGTGCAACGGCCAGGGTATCTCCCGGCTGCAAGGTGCCGAGCAAATAATTGATAATCGACGCCGCTTTATCAAGCTCACGGGTGTAGGTCCCTGAAGTGTCGAGCAACATATAGACCGCTTTGGAGTGGCTGGTGGTGTCTGAACAACCGACAACAAGCAGAAGCAGTCCGATCGACATACAGATAAATCGTCTCATGAGTGGACCTCCTCGGGGATTGACCCGGGCTGTTGCTTTGCTGGCGTTTTCTTGACTTTTTCTTCAATCCAGATGGCCGGGAAAATCACCAGGTCATACAGGGCAATCAGCGCCTTGCCGAGATGATTCAGGATATTGCCGAGAAGACGCAGCAGGAAGGCTATGGTGCGGAGCAGAAAGCCGATCGACAGTCCGATCACGGTCCGTGATGAGAAGACGAAAGACTCCAGCGGGATCGCCACAAAAGTCAGAGCGAAAGGCAGAACAAAACCGAGAATCATCTGGCCCGCCATCGGTATGATGCTTGAAACCTGACTCCCCACAACCTCGACGCCGGACAAGGATTGACGCAATGCCTGCAGATCAGTGGCAAGCTGGTCACGCATGAAAGCGAGCGCAGATTCAACACCAGCCAGGGTGAACAGCAGCACGAAAGAGATCCAGATCATCTTTCTACGCATCTTGTCATCAAGTTGGCCAATCACCGGGAACAGGTGGGTGATGCGCAGGGACTCCATCAGGAACAGCCCCATCGAGATTTCGACCAGGATAATGACCAGCGCAGCGACGTCGGAAATCTTGAAACTGCCGATATAACTGCCGCCACCAACCATCTCGGACATCGGCAGGGCAATCAGGTTGAAATTGATGATGGCTCCGCCGATCGCGATCAGCATGACCAGGCCGGAGATGAAAAACTGGGTCAGCGATGAAGAGGAGAGACGGCGTTCCGCTTCATCCGCACCGTTCCTGATCTTTTCATATTCGTCCATCTTGACAGTGATCAACTCAGAGCGTTCATGCAGGCCATTTATGGTTTTGCCGACATGGTCCAGCGTCTCGCTCAATTTGCGCCAGACCGGCATCATCTTGTTCAGCAGGCCGTGACGTTGCTGGCTCGACTTGCGGTACTCATCCATCGTCGACTTGTGATGACGATCGAGAGTTTTGTTGATCTCACCGAGAATCTCTGCGACCCCGCCATCACTGTTTGGTACTTGTGCAACGGCTTCGATCGCTGCAACCCAGGCCGGTGGTGACGGGGGAACATCCGTGCTCTGCCGGTAATCGTCATCAATCCGGGTGATCAGGTCGGACATGCTGCGGTGAAATGCGGGATAGGTTTGCAGGTCCCGCTTGACCACGGCATCAACACGCTGAAACTCCCGCTCAATTTCTTTTTCAATTTCACCCGTCCCGGCGGCAAGGAGCACTTCCCGATTACGCTGCCGCAGCTTGTTTTCTGCCAGCAGCATTGATCTGGCAGCGAGGCGAAGGGCTTGAGCGCCAATCAGGGTAAAAGATCGGATCATGCGGTGGGCCTGATGCCGTGCCAGGTAGAGCAGGACCAGAACCAGGATGATCATGACAGGGTAAGTCGTCAGGGGGTTGCTCTCGAACAAGGAATACAGGGACATATACACCTCCTTGAGCCGACCGGCTCATGCAATGAGAACCTAAGTCTCAGGTATAAATGCAATGCAGAGTCCACAACCCCGTGAATTGGTATATTTACAAAATGTCACGGTTCTTCCTACAGTTAGGCAGTTACATCGTTGCTGCGGTCGTAATTTCCGGCAAGATATCCGGTGAAGTGACGCAGTAGGGGTAACATTATTGGGCAGTATTATCGATTGTTACGGGGAGTTTAAAAAAGACAGGAATTTGCTTCTAACAATTATAACAACGGCCCCCTGACCCTGACCGTAAAATCCTTCATCTGATAGATGACCTTGCCGTCGACCGACAGGTAGCCATCAGCCCTGAGCAGCCTCTGTTCATCATCAACCGCGGTCACCACCGCTTCGACCAGCACCTTGTCGTTCTCCGGGATAATCTGGCCGCGATAATTCCAGCTGTGCCGCTCGCCAAGCGCCACGGTCTCAAGAACACTCGTCGCATCACCCTGCCAGCGCTTCACCGCAACGACCTTGAGCAGCTGCAGGAAAGACTCGAGGCCAAGCGAGCCGGGACAGACCGGGTCCTGGTAGAAGTGGGCGTCAAAGAACCACTCCGCGGGATCGACCTTCTTGCTGCCTCGAATGAAACCGAGACCTGCCGGACCGCCATCGGCGACAAACAGCTCGATGCGATCGATCATGCGCAGCTGTTTTTCCGGAAACGGCGCATCGACCGGGTAATCGAACTCTTCACCGCGAGCTATTTCCGGATCGGCAGGCCTGGTACGGCTTGGCATCACGCACTCCGACCTGCCGGGCAAGCGATTCCGCCGAGAAGAAGCCGAACACCGTATCGCCGGTATAAACCGGCCCAATACTGTCACTTACTTCAAAATCGTAACCCTGGATGATCATGCCGCCACTGCTGGCAATACGGGTGATTCTGACCCGGGTCGTCAACGTACCCGAGGCCGGGGTGACCGGACGATGCTGCACGGCGTTGCCGTCGAGATTGCGGAACTTGAGGTCCACCTCGCTGGTCAGGGCGGAGCCGAGGTAGGCCGCCAGCCAGCCGCAGGGCTGCAGACCGGTTTCGAGCAGGACGCTGAAGGGCATTTCCGGCTGCCGCCCGGCCTTGAAGTACCAGGCATCGGCCGGCACATCGTATTGCGCGACACAGGTCGCGCCCTCGACCAGCTTGAACGGCTCACCGGTGACATCGATGATCCGATCGAGAAACTGGAAGGGCGGCCTGGGCAGCCGGGCGATCTTGCGTTCACTGTCAAAAACCCGGTATGGCTCACCGAAAGCCTCGGACGGATTGCCGGCGGAGAAGGCCAGGATCTTGTCATAATCATATAAGGGGACTGTCCCCGTATGGGGACTGTCCCCGAGGCTGGGGGCTTGACTGCGGGGGCTGGGGGCTGGGGGCTGGAGGCTGGTAGACCACAGCGCTTCGACCTTTGTCTCTGGTCAGGCCGGCGAGGCGGATCGACATGTTCGGGATTTCGACGATCGGTTTGCCGTCGGCAAACATCAGGGCATCGACAATCGCAAAAGGCTCCGGGCCGTAACCCAGCTCCTTGATGCTGACCTGGTAGGTGACGGTTTTGGTCGTTTCGATGACCTGGCCACGGCATTTCAGACCGCTGTCGATACCGGGCACCGGCTCGCACCAGGTCGTGCCGTCTTCACCGACCCAGCCCATGCGCAGCAGGTAAATGCGCAGGGTGTGCATGCAGCACTCGTACATCAGCGTACCCGGCATGACATGGTCGTCACAGAAATGGCAGGTCAGAAACCAGTCCCGGGGATCGATATCCATCTCGGCGCGAATCTGGCCGAGGCCGTAACGGCCGCCCTGCGGATCGAGCTCGACCACGCGGTCGACCAGCTTCAGATAGCCTCCCGGCAGGGTATAGGGCCGCTTGAGGTTGAGCCCGGCAAACAGCGGGCCGAAGGCCTTGCCAAGGTCACCGGCATAGATCGCATCCACCTGCTCTTCGTTGTACGATTCCTTTTGCATCAGAGCCAGGTCCCGCCAGTCATCTGGTCGAACACCGGGCTGCGGCAGCAGATCGAGCCTGGTGTGGACAATCCCCTGCCCGGCCGCCAGCTCCTGCTCGGTGAAGAACCCGGCGCAGCCATTCTTCATCGACAGCAACGGTTCGCCGTTGACCGTCCCCTCGAAGTTGAAGCGGAACAGGTAGGTCTGGTCCTGGCGGAAGAAATGGTCGATCTTGATATCGTAACGGATCACATCGCCCGGCACCGGCAGGCCGCGATGGAAAGTGACCACGGCATCCAGCAGCCGGTAGACCGCCTTGCCCTGGCCCTGGAAATCGATCCCCAGGTATCCGGACAGGAACAGATCGGCCTGGCCGGCTTCGACAGCGATGCAGGTCGGAATGCGGCCGCCGTCGAGATACCAGCGATCGGCGGTCACATCGTGTTCGGTCACCACCCGTCCGCTGGTCATCGAGCGCGGCTCTCCCTCGATCGTCATGATGCGGTCGACCAGCATCAGCGGTTCGTCGGGCAATCGCACCCGGGTCGGGTAGCTGTCGACTTCGGCAAACTCGGGGCCGAGCACCCTGGCGATCGAACCGATCGCGAACTCCATGCACATCTCCCTGTTTAGAAGCGGGGGCTGGGGGCCTGGGGGCTGGGGGCTGGTGACTCGGGGGCTGGGGACTGGTGAGATGCTAGAGGCGCGAAGCGCGCAGACGCCAGCCCCCAGCCCCCAAGTCCCCAGCCTCCGCACCTGAATCCGCTGCATCAGCTGACATCTGCAGGGCAATATTCTCCGTCAGGGTCCGCTCCATGGTGTTGGCGAACTGCAGATAAGCCTCGTGGGTCCTTGCATTCAATGCCGCGGTCTCGGCCATCTGCACCACCAGCGGGTCAGCTCCTGTATCAACCTTCAAAGCCGCCGAAGGTGCAACGTTTAAAAGCTTTTCGCGTCCCGCGTCCCGCGTCCCGCGTCCCGGCTTTGCATGATTGATTTTTCGTTCCGGCAACGCCGGCAGGACAAAAGCCTTCCCACCAATCGTCGTCTCAATCCGCGGACCGAGCAGTTCTGCGGCAAGCTCGATACTGTCCGGATAGAGCGCCGACAGATTCACCGGCACCCGTTCGGCAAGGCAGTGAGCGAGCAGGCGCAGGATCAGCGAGGTCGGCTTCTGGCCGGGATAACAGGCGGCCCTGGCCATATGCGGGCGGCCGTCGAGGATACTGCCGATCATGCGGCTGCAGGAATTGCCGGGGCCCATTTCGAGGAAAATCCGCACACCGTCGGCGTAGGCCTGCTCGATGACCTTGGTGTAATCAACCGTGTCCAGCGCCTGGCCGAGAATCACGTCGGCGGCGCTGTCGGTCGTGACCTGATAGCTTTTACCCAGGGCACAGCTGTAAAACGTAATCTTCTCCGGTGCGGTGACCGGAAAGACGTGCAGATCGCGATAGGCCTTCGCCACAGGCCTGGCGATTTCACAATGGACCGTAGTAACACCACGGAGCGGGAAGAAATGGCCGTTGACCTCCCGGGCCAGCTCTTCAACCTGCCGCCGGTCGCCGCCAATGACGCATTCGCGGTGGGTATTGATAATCAGCAGGTAGGCCTTGTCCCGACCGGCCAGGGCCTGCTTGACCTTGTCAGCGGGGGCATCAACGATACCGAGGGCCCAGTCCACCTTGTCGCGCTTGTTCAGCCCCCAGACCTTGCGTGCGGCCTTGCACTCGCCGGCCAGCTCCTCGGTGAAGAGCGACGATTCGCTGAGCCTTTGCGACATGCCGTCCCGATCCCGCCAGGCGCCGAACGAGAAGAGTCCGGCTGACTCGCCCAGGCTGTAACCGCTCACAGCCTGGGGTTCGATGCCGAAGCTGCGGACCAGATCGCTGATTGCCGTGCCAAGGGCCACCTGGCCGATCACCAGGGCGTTGTGATTGTCGTGCAGGGTTTCAGCCAGCTGGTCTTTCCAGAAATGCTCCGGCAGGTACTGCCGGGCCAGGAAGCGACTGGCAGCATCCTGGGAATCGTACACAGCAGGCCAGCGCGCGGAGAGCTCTCGCCCCATACCGGCGAAATGGTTGCCGGAGCCGGGGAAGACAAAAGCGACCTGGCCCTGGGACCCGAGGGGATCAGGGGAGTAGAAAACCCGGTCGCGAAGCTGTGTCGGCAGCGTCCCGCCATTGTTGCCGAGTATTCCGGAAGGGTTCTGCTGTATCGATTGCGCCGCGTATTCCAGTTGATCGAGAAGCTCCGAGCGGTTTGACGCCACCACGGCCAGGCAGAGCTTGTTGTCTGGAGCGCTGCCAACCTCCCGGAACCAGCGGACCGCCAGCTGTTCGATGCCTTTACCGGGGGCCATGGCAACAAACTCGCGCAGTCGATCGATCTTTTCGAGCAAGCCATTGACATCGTATGCCTCGAGCGCGAACAGACCTTCGTCCAGAGGCCCCGAGAGGACGATCAGAAAAGTGCCTGAATGCTCTGCCAGCCTTACTTTCGACCCCCTCGAGCAGGACGTGGGAGCAGGTCCCGTCAACACCGAGACCGGCAACCATGGCCCGCCGCGGACCTTCGGCCCGGTTTCTCAGCCAGTACTGTGCCGCGGCAGGGGCGATGAAACGGCGCTTGCCACGGACCCATTCGTAACGCATCGTCTGCAGATTGCGCAGTGGCGGCAGGAGCTGCTGGTCCAGGCAGAGCGCCGCCTTGATCAGCGATGCCAGACCGGCGACAGCACCGGTGTGGCCGACGTCGGCCTTGGCACTGCCGATATAGCAGGGATTGGGCGACTCGCTGGCACCGAACAGGGCGCTCAGGGTGTCAGCTTCGAGGGCGTCCTCGCCCGCGACACCGCTGCCATGGGTTTCCAGGTAGCTGACCGATTCCGGCTTTGCACCCGCCTCCCTGATTGTCCGTTCGATCGATTGATGATAGGCATCCTGATCGGCATCACAGCTTTCCACCCGCCCGCCGGTTGCCGTACCAACGCCCTTGATGATGGCATAGATCCGGTCACCATCCTGCTGGGCATCGTCGAGGCGCTTGAGAATGATCGCAGCAGCCCCTTCGCCGACCATGGTGCCATCAGCGTCCTTGTCGAAGGGCCTGGCCGTACCGCTTTTTGATAAATTCTGTGCATGATGTTGACCGAGTACGCAGCGCAGGTCACCGGCCATATCGGCCGCACCGACGATCGCCCGGTTGATCGAACCCTCCTGCAGGGCACGCACCCCGACTTCAAGGGCCCTGAGCCCTGAATTGTCTTCGCTGGAGAGGGTGAAGCTCGGCCCGCCAATCCGGAATTCCTTGGCCACCCGGCTGGCAACGATACTGCCGAGCGCCCCCATGACCCGGTTGGCGCTCAGGGCCGGTCCGGCTGCATCGCGCAATGCGACAATCCATTCATCCAGTTCCGCATCGGTCAGTTCCAGGCCCAGCTGCTCTGCCCAGCGACGGGCGAACTTCTGAACCCCCCAGCGGAAGCTGAAGTTGGTCGCGTTAAGGTCGAGGCCGGTGCCGATAAAGACCCCGGTAAAGAGCAGGTCCTCCTTCTTCAGACCGGCATCCTGCAACGCCTCGTCGGCCACCTTGAGCATCAGCAGCTGCCGGGGCAGCATCTCCTCGATCTCCTTCGGCGGAATCCGGAATTTGCCCGGAACCGCGTTGGCCGCCTTGACAAAGTATCCCTTGAAATCAGTCTGATCGAATCCGCTGCTTTTGAACCATTGGCTCTGTTCCGCTCCCCACCACCGTCGTCGGCGATTCCGGCTTCTGCTCAAGGTCTCCCCCCAGCAGGCGACAACGCAGGCTGTCGATCGAGTCCCAGGGACCCACATGCGCGCCGATCCCGACGATCGCCACCGGCTGCGGTTTCTTTTTGAAAGACGGATGATAGGCGACCGAGCTCTTGACCGGCTTTTGCGGCACCCATTCTTCGACCAGCAGGTGGGCGTTGATGCCACCGAAACCGAAGGCGCTGATTGCCGCCCGGCGCGGCTGCCCCTGCTTGCGTGACTTCCACGGCTTCGGCTGCTGCAGAATACGGAATGGACTCTGCTCGAGATCGACCCCTTTGGCCGGTTGGGCAAAATTTGCGGTCGGCGGCAGGGTTCGCTCCCTGATCGCCAGCAGGGTCTTCATCAGGGCCGCGGACCCGGCTGCGGTCAGCAGGTGGCCGATATTCGATTTCACCGAACCGATCACGCATTGCCCGGCTTGCCAACCCTGGTCTCCCCACAGGCTTTTCAGGCTGGAGAATTCAACCACGTCGCCAACCGGGGTCCCGGTGGCGTGGCACTCGATCATATCGACGTCGGACGGCGACCAGCCCGCCTGTTTGTAGGCGGCACGCATGGCCCGCAGCTGCCCTTCCGAAGCCGGCGCCAGAAGGCTGCCGCCGAGGTCATTGGAGAGACCGATACCACGGATCACGGCATAGATATGGTCACCGGCGCGCACCGCATCCTCGGTCCGTTTGAGCAGGAACATGCCGCTCCCCTCACCGACCACCAGGCCATCGCCTTTGCTGTCGAACGGCGAACAGGTGCCGGACGGTGACAGGGCGTGCAACTGGGAAAAACCCATCTGGGTATACAGGGAGTCAGGACGAGACAGGCCGCCGGTCAACATCGCATCGGCGCGTCCGGCCAGCAGCTCATCAACGGCCAGCTTGATGGCATAGAGAGATGAGGCGCAGGCAGCGTCGAGCGTGTAACAGGTGCCACCCAGGCCAAGCGCCTTGGCCAGGAGACCGGCCGGCAAGCCGGCAACGTAACGGTTCAGCGGGGCGACGCTCGGCAGCTCTGATTGAACCTCGGCGCCAAGCAGTTTTTCTTCAAAGGTGCGGCCAAGGAGATCCCTGGCCATGGTTGAGGAATGCTCACTGGGCAGTGCCAGGTTGCCGATGATGATGCCGACCCGCTGCCGGTCAAGCTGGTCGATCCGGCCATCCCGGAAGGCCTGGTGACCGGCCCGCAACAGCAGGCGGAACATCGGGTCAAGACTGGCCAGGAAATCGGGGGCGATATCCAGCCCCGCGATGACAGACGGGTCGCTTTCGTCGTTTATGTAGCAACCCTTTTTCGAATAGATTTTGTCCGCCGCACCGATCGCCGGCTCATAGGCTTCTTCCGGGTCCAGCAGCCAGCGCCCCTGCGGCGGTTGACGCGAGGTATCGACGTTTCCGGAAATCGTTTCCCAGAAACGGTCGAGGGTCGGTGACATTGGGAAAATGCCGCCGACCCCGACAATTGCTACGGACTGACCGTGCTTCATGCTCAGGCAGCTCCCTGCAGCTTGTTCCTTTGGAAGCTCGCGTTCAGCGAGGCATCAATGACACATTCGTAGTCCTCGATGCGGGCGATCAGGGCGCCGCTGCCCGGGTCGACAAAATCGATCTCCGCTGCCGCCTTGCTGGCACTCTGCCGGGTGATGCGAATCCGGATTTCCACGCCGCTCTCGGGGAATCGATCTACGGTACTGACGGTAACGTCCGGCGAAGACCGGCAGGGAGCCTGACCTGTAGCGCTCGAAGCTCCAGAGGATCATCAGCTGGAAGCTGCTGTCCAGCGCCAGTGGATCGGCCAACCAGGAATTCCGCAGCGGCTGCCTGATCCATTCGGTCGGCAAGGGTGCCGGGCGGACGACCGAAGCAATCCCGTCACCGGAACAACCGATCACTTCGCGGATGCCGTGGAAATCAGGACCGTGGAAAAGCCGGTCGGGCCGGTAGGTTTCCTCTATGGTCCGGCGGTAAGCCTGCAGCTCCGGCCGGGCCATGGCCGGCTTGCCCTCCGGCAGACTGGCCGCGAGGACGATCCTGGCCCGCGAGTGGACCTGCTGCTGACCTTTGGCTGTCATCCCGGAGAGTTCTACCGGGACCACATGCACCCCGCCGCTCTTGAATGCCTTGCCGGTCATCACCTGCAGGGTGTGAGTCTGCCCCGACTCAAGGGTCACCCCTTTCAGGACACGCAGATCGTTGAAACCGTGGAAACGCAGACCCGGATTATTGTGGATCGCAGCGTGTGCCATCCACTCGATCATCACGGCCATCGGCAGGACCGCCCTGCCGTCGATAACGTGTGATGCGAGGAAAGGATACTGCTCTATGGAAAGTTCGAGGTCAAAAGCCTTGGAGACGTAGATATTCTCGTGGGCCTGCGCCTGGTCTTCAATCGCAGCCTCGTCGCCGCCGAGAATCACCAGCTCCACCGGTCCACCCGGCGCCGTGGCAATCTCCTGCATCATGTAGTCGGCACCGGCCTTGAGGTCTATCACCGGGACACCTTCTTCGGCAAAGACCTTCTTCAGGGCTGGGGTGACCATGCCGCCATCCCACGGGCCCCAGTTGAGAGACAGCACGCGGCAGTCAGGGCGCAGCCCGGCCTGCTGCTGGGCAATCTTGTTGAGGACTTCATTGGCCACGGCATAATCGACCTGGCCGGTCCGGCCGAAACGACCGGTCGATGACGAGAACATCACCATGAAGCGCAGATCGTCATCGGCGACCGCATGAAGCAGACTGCGCAAGCCGCCAACCTTGGTGGTGTAGACCTGCCCGAACTGTTCGGTGGTCTTGTCCTTGATCAGGCGGTCAGCCAGAACTCCGGCGCCGTGCACCAGGCCCTTGATCGGCCCGTACTCCTGACGGACCTCCTGGACCACCTCGGCCACGGCATCAGCATCGCGCAGGTCGACCGAACGATAAAGTGCCTGGCCTCCGGCCTCCTTGATGCGTTGCAGGGTAGCGCGAATTTCCCGGTTGCCGAGAATTGTCTGGCACTGCTGCCCGACCTCTCTCGGCTTGAGCGGCACATCAGCATGGGCAATCAGCGCCTTCTTGATTTCAGCCTCGGTGCTCACTCCGTCCAGCCAGTCCGGCTCGGCCTGCGGCACGGCACTGCGGCCGAGCAGGAGCAGGGTCGCGTGGCTTGATGCCGCCAGGGCGACAGCCACCTCGGCGGTCACACCGCGAGCCCCGCCGCTGATGACCACCACATCGCCATAACTCACCGGCGTATCGACCGTTTCATCGGGCAGGCTCTGTTCAACCAGTTCAAGGGTGTAGAGCCCCTGGTCGGTGATACCGATTTCCTGTGGGCCATCGACAAGCAACTCTGTGACCAGCAGCTCTACACTGTTTGCCTGATCGGCAAGGTCCGTTGCCAGGTCGAAAACCCTGCAGCTGACATCCGGCCACTCGTGTCCTGCGGTCTTGGCCAGACCGGCCAGACCGCCCGAGAGGGCGTCGCTGACCGGACCGCCTTCGATCAACCCGAAGTGCCCGTTCAGCCGTGACACGACCGTCAGAAACGCCCCGACCTTGCGGCCGTTGGCATTCAGGGGCGGTTCGGCAAGCTGCATAAGGCGGAAGGCATTCTCTATGAAACGGTCGTCTGTGCCGGTCGACGGTGCCAGGACAACCAGGCCGGCAAGGTTCTCCGCCGGGGCGAGAGAATCAAGCTGGTCGAGGGACACTTTTTCCGCGACCAGGTTATGAGTGGCAAGCTGAGCGCAGACAGCGTCACTCAGTGCGGCACCGTCGTCAGTGACCCAGATTCGGGCACCCTTTGGCAGCTTGAGCGACAAGCAATCTTCGTTTCGCTGCAACGACACCGTCTTCAGGACTTTACGTTCAATCCCTTTACCCACCGATGGTGGTTCGAAGCCGGTACCCGCTTCACGGGCCGGCTCGGCAACACCCGAAACGCTGGCCAGGAAGTCGACAATCTGGCCGACCGTCTGCAAGGTGCCGAGATGTTCCGGTTTGATCGCCGGCGCTGCCGGCAGCTTGTCCTGCAGGGCGGAGAGGATCTCCACCCGCTTGATCGAGTCGATACCGAGATCGGTATCAAGAGCCATCTCCAGTTCCAGCATCTCCTGCGGATAGCCGGTCTTCTCGGCAATCACTTCGAGCAAGGCCACCGCAACAGCTTCGCGGTCCAGCGGGCCGGCGACAGGCGCTTGCGCCACAGGGGCAAGAGTCTTTTCACCAGCGGCGGCAAGATGATCGACGATCTGCCCGAGAGTCTGCAGCACAGCCAGATCCTCCGGCTTGACCGCCGGCGCGTCCGGCAGCTGCTCCTGCAGGGCGGAGAGAATCTCCACCCGCTTGATCGAATCGATGCCGAGATCGGTGTCCAGAGCCATCTCCATCTCCAGCATATCCTGCGGGTAGCCGGTCTTTTCGGCGATCACCGCGAGCAGTACGCTCGAGATCGTGGAGCTGTCGATGGCCGGCCCTGCGGACGTTGCCGTTGCATGGGATGCAGCAGGCGCTGTCGATGGCATACCGGCGCTCAGGTGGTCGATGATCTGCCCAAGAGTCTGCAGACGGCCGAGGTCTTCCGGCTTGACTGCCGGCGCATCCGGCAGCTGCTCCTGCAGAGCGGACAGGATCTCCACCCGCTTGATCGAATCGATGCCGAGGTCGGTATCGAGGGTCATCTCCAGTTCCAGCATCTCTTCGGGATAGCCGGTTTTCTCGGCAATCACCGCAAGCAGTGTCCTGGCGACCAGCTCACCATCGACGGAAGCTGGTTCGGTGGCAGGCACTGCGGGCGCCGCGACCATCCCTTCGCTGAGGTGGTCAATAATCTGGCCAAGAGTCTGCAGACTGCCGAGGTCTTCCGGCTTGACCGGCGGCGCATCCGGCAGCTGCTCCTGCAGGGCGGACAGGATTTCCACCCGCTTGATCGAATCGATGCCGAGATCAGCGTCGAGGGTCATCTCCAACTCCAGCATATCCTCGGGATAACCGGTTTTTTCGGCGATCACCGCAAGCAGCGTCTTTGCAACCAGGCTGCTGTCGACAACGGCTGTCGCCTGGCTGGCGGCTTGACACCGGCGGCTGGGGCTGGGGGCTTAAGAGCGGCTGCTGGGGGCTGGGACTGGGGGCTGGTGTTTCGCGTCCCGCGTCCCGCGTTCCGGATGTCCCGTCTGCTGCTGCGGCAACGGCAGGTTCAGGGACCGCTTCCCGGGCAACTGCTTGCGCAGGCGTTGCTGTCGCCAGCGGCTGTCCCTGCAGCAAACGGTTCTGCTGCTCGACCAGGTGCAGGAACGATTGGGTCGCCGATTCCTGGCCGGCCAAAAACTGCTGATGCAGACGCGCGGTCTGTTCCTGCAGACTCTGCAGCGCCTGCATGCTCTGCCGCGTGACCTGCAAAGCTTCCTGCAGGGAACCGGACACCGGGGGCTGGGGGCTGGACTGGCGGAGGCCTGACAGCCGGCTGCCTCCGCGGGCTCAGGCGCAACTGCTGTTTCCGCGTCCTGCCGCGCTTCCGATCCGTTCTCTGCTGCTGCAATGGCGGCCTCTTTGCCGGTTTCTTGAAATAGTTGGCACCGGTCAACGGCACGGTCATGCCGCGTTTTTTCCCCTGTCTCTCGGCATAAGAAGCGGCATAGCCCTCATCCCAGCGGGTCAGTTCGACCGGGCAGCCGAGTGCGGCCAGTTGCGCCAGGGCGCGGCCCAGATCGTTGATACCGGAGCGCTGGCCGTTCGATGAATCGATGGCGATCGCCTGGTGCTCGCGATCGGCGAGGATGGCCTTGACCATACCGGTCAGGCGGGCTCCGGGGCCGACCTCGAGGAAAATGCGCTGGCCGGCGGCGTACATCGCCTCGATCTCGGCAACGAAATCAACCGGTCGTGCCAGTTGGGCGGCGAGCAGATCGCGGGCTTCTTCGGGCTTTTCCGGGTAGGCCGCACCGGTGGTATTGGCAAAGACGCTGGCGGCCGGCTTGCTGAAGGGAATCTCCTGCAGACGCTCGCCGAATGGACCGCTGGCGTCGGCGACCAGTTCACTGTGGAAGGCCGCAGCCACTGACAACTGCTTGTAAGAGATGCCCTGCTCTTGAAGCAGCTTAGCCGCTGTTTCGATTTCAGCGGTGGCGCCGGAAAGGACGCCCTGGGTCGGAGTGTTGCGATTGGCCAGGACCAGCTGCAGACCGGAATCCTTGAGAAACGCCTCGACCTTGTCGAGTGGGGCCGAGACCGCCAGCATTGAACCCCGGTCGCCTTCACCGGCAGCCATCAGCTCGCCGCGCAGACGCGACAGGGCATGCAGGGCGTCGGCATCGAAATAACCGCCCGAGCAGAGCGCGGTCAGTTCACCATAGCTGTGGCCGGCATAGGCTCCGGCAGTGACGCCGAAGGCCGCTAGGACTTCACGTGCGCCCAGACTGACGGCACCGAGCGCCGGCTGGGCAACGTCCGTTGCGCGCAGCTTCGCTTCGTTCTTATCCCCTGACTCCTGGTCAAAGACCGGCCGCGGGTAGACCAGCTCGGTGAGACGCCCCCTCTTGCCACCGGTATTGGCGATAAACGCCTGGTCAGCTGATTTGAACGCCTCGAGGAACTCGGGGAACTGGATCGCCAGGTCACGGAGCATGCCGGTGTACTGGGCTCCCTGGCCGGGAAACAGCATCGCCAGCGGGCCGTTGGCTTCACCTCTGGCGAAGAAGGTTCCGTCCGGGGTACTCCATGATTCGGCGCCGTTCTTGCTGCGCAGCATGCTCAGGGCGCTTTGCACCTGGCTGGCAGGTTTGGAGTTTTGTTTGTCAAACACCATCACCAGGCGACAGGGCTGCTGCGAATTGAAAGCGCTGCGACTTGCATCCGCCGCCAGGCGCAGATCGTTCCAGTCGCCAGATGCAGGGAAGCCTTCCAGCAAGCCTGCCAGCCCCTGCTCATCGGCAGCACTGAACGCGGCAATCTGCACATCCCCCTGCCAGTCGGCAGCCGTTTTGACCGGCTGATATTCCTCGAGCAGGCAGTGGAAGTTGCTGCCGCCGAAGCCGAGCGCGCTGACTCCGGCCCGGCGCGGATGATCGGCGCGCGGAATCCACGGGCGGGCCTCGGTATTGACATAGAAAGCTGAGCCGCTCGCAGTCACCGTCTCCTGCGGCCGCTTGACCTTGATGGTCGGCGGCAGAGTCTTGTTATACAGGGCCATCGCCGCCTTGATCAGACCGGCAGAACCTGCAGCGGCTTTGGTATGACCGATCTGCGACTTGATCGAACCGATCGCGCACCAGGGCTCTTCGGCTTCGCCGAACACTTCCTTGAGCGCCGAAACCTCAACGGCGTCACCGACCTTGGTGCCGGTGCCGTGGGCCTCGATCAGCTCGATGGTGCGTGGGTCCACATCGCCCTGCGCGTAAGCCCGCCGCAGCGCCTTCTGCTGACCGGCAGAGCTCGGCTCGTAAATCGCCGCGCCACGGCCGTCACTCGAAGCACCGATGCCCTTGACCACGGCATAGATCTTGTCGCCATCGCGCTCGGCATCGGCCAGGCGCTTGATGACGACGATTCCCAGCCCTTCGCCGAGGGTTGTGCCGTCACCATCGGCATCGAAGGGTCGCGCGTGTCCGGACGGCGACAGCGCCGGCGTCTTGCTGAAGCAGGTGTACATGAAGATGTCGTTGAAGGTGTCGATACCACCGGTCACCACCATGTCGGCCTTGCCGGCCGCAAGCTCCAGGGCGGCCAGGTTAAGGGCGCTCAGCGAGCTGCCGCAGGCGGCATCGACGACACAGTTGGTGCCGCCAAAATCAAAGTGCTTGCTGATCCGTCCGGCGACCACGTTGCCGAGCAGGCCGGGAAAGGAGTTCTCCTGCCAGGGCACGTAGGAGTCGCTGATGCGCTGCATGACGTCTTCGGCAATCGCATCGGCGATGCCGGCATCCTTGAGCGCTTCGCGCCAGCGAGGATGGCCGAGACGGGCGCCGAGGGGCACGACCAGCTCGAGCGTACCGGTGACACCGAGGATCACGCTGACCTTGTCGCGGTCGAATTCCTTGTCCGTGGTGTAACCTGCATCCTGCAGGGCCTGTTCGACAGCGACCAGGCCAAGCAGCTGCGACGTATCGATCGCCTCCAGGGCGTTGGGCAGCACGCCGTACTCCATCGGGTTGAAATCCACCGGCGACAGGAAGCCGCCGCACTTGGCGTACACCTTGTCGGGAGACTTCGGATCCGGGTCAAAATAATCATCGGAACGCCAGTGGCTTTCGGGGACCTCGGTGATCGCATCGACACCTTGCCTGATATTGCTCCAGAAGGTTCCCGTGTCCCCGGCCAGGGGGAAAAGACTGCCTATGCCGACAATCGCCAGAGGCGTCATGGCCTCAGCTTGCCGGTTCTCATCGAAGTTGTTGTTCTTCAACTGAGGAACTCCTTGATCTGTTCGATCTCAAGGGGTGTGGTCAGCTCCGCCTCGTCTTCGAGGTTGACCCCTTGCAGTTTAAGTTGGCTGGCCCGCATCAGCACGGCCGCACCAAAGAGAATATTCATCGCTACCGTGGCGACCCGGCGCTGACCGGTCACCTCCATAAAGCTCCCTCTGACCCACTCATTGAAAGCGCCCATCGCCGGGCCACACCAGATCTGGTAGTCGAGCTTGCGGTCAGAAACCCCCTGGTTTGCCCAGACCGGTGACTGGCCAAGATACCAGCGGAACACCAGCGCCAGCTTGTGCTTCGGGTCGCGTTCGGCCCTCTCCAGTTGACGCGGGTCACGCTGTTCAAAGTAACGGCGCGTCTCTTCCCAGACCTGGTCGAGGTTTTTGCGGAACACGGTCTTTTCCAGCTTTTCCCGCTCGGCGACCGGTAAATCCTCGATGCTCTTGTGCGCCCGGTACAACTCGTAGAGTTTTGCCGCGCGCATCGAGAACATGGTGCCGCGCTTGATGACCTGGACATTCACGCCCATCTCGAACATGTCGCCGGATGGGGCCATGATCACATCGGCCTGCCGGGTCTCGGCCAGCATCTGGCGCACCTCGTCGCAGGTCCCTGATTCGATACAGGCCTGATTGACCGTACCGGTGACCAGGTAGGCCGCCCCAAGGGCGAAAGCCGCTGCCGCCGAAGCCGGCGTGGCAATCCCGCCACCGAGACCGACCCGCAGGGGCTGTGTGTAATCATACTGCTTCTGGCAGACATTTCTCTGTGCCTGGATCGTCGGGAACAGCGCCAGGGCCGGACGGTTGTCAGTGTGCCCGCCGGAATCGGACTCGACGGTGACATCCTGGGCCATCGGAATCTCGGCGGCCATCTCTGCCTGCTCGGCGTTCAGCTGACCCGAAGCAACGAGTTCTCGTAAAAAACGCTCCGGCGGCGGGGCAAAAAATCTCGCCGCAACCTCCTCGCGGGAAACCTTGCCGATCACACGGTTCGGGGCAACCACGCGGCCCTCGGCATCGCGCCTGAGCCCGTGGGTCCGATAGCGCACCAGCGCCGGAGTCAGGGCAAGAAATGCCGAGGCCTCCACCAGGGTGACGCCGCGCCGCAGGTAGAGATCGACCAGCGCGTTTTCCAGTTCCGGTTCGCTTGGGCTATGAATCAGGTTGAAGCCGTAAGTCATTCCCGGGACACGGGTTTCCAGCTGATCAATGGCCGTCTCGACCTCTTCGACCAGCAGACCGGCGGCACCAAAAAAGCCGAGCATGCCGGCCTTGGCCAGAGCTTCGACGATCGCCACCGAACTGATCCCCTTGGCCATGGCTCCACCCACGTAAGGATAACGGAGTCCATAATCATGACAGAAGCTTGCATCACCGAGGCTTTCCAGTGCGCAGGGCAGGACCATGCCGTTGAAAAGTTCACCATCGCTGCATTTGGCTGTCGTGACAGGCGCGCCGGTCATCACCTTGCGGCCAGAATCCTGTGATAAAAGATAGAGAGGTCGATTGATGCGACGCAGACCGGCAACCAATGCCGGGCCAGCGGCCACCTCTTCACCGGGCATGAACACCCCGAGAGGTCTGGTCGATTTCTGTTGCGACTTTTGCAAACAAAGCTCCCTCAAAAAAATAATTTTCCAGGCCCCGGGGCCCCTGATTTCAAGCTGCGGGCACTGCCATTTTCTGCTGACGAACCTGATTAGTTGACAGAAACTGTTGATTATATGTTTTTTCCCTGCCCGCTACAAGCCCTGATCGCTATCCAAAAACGCCGATCCACGCGGTTTTACATGATCTTTACAAACTTCTCTGCGATTCATCGCCGAAGAGCCATTCTGCGGACCATCAAGTCACTGCCTTGCAAACCGTCAAGCTGCGGGGTGACCTCGCCGCTTCTCATTAATTTTACATTTTAAATTAACCGCTTACGGTAAAAAAAACGCATCATGATACTTGCCAGACACCCCGATAGGGATATAGTTGAGATGAAGCAATACTAATTTGCAGACCATGTCTTTATCGGGAACGGGCCGACGAGACAAGGAGGTGATAAACCATGTTGCCTGTTCGTTTTGACCCAATGCGGGAGCTGAGCACCTTGCAGCGCGAAATGGATGATCTGTTCAAGCGCATGTTCGGCTCAAGCCGCGAGACAGGGGAAGGTCGATTCCTGACAACTCCGCCTGCAGTCAACAGCTACATCAAGGATGGTGTCTTCCATCTCGAAGCTGAATTGCCGGGCGTAGACACCGACAAACTGGATGTAAGGATGGATGGTGGCGAGCTGATTATACGCGGCGAGCGTACCTCAAGCCACAAGAAGGAGGAGGTTGATTACCTGCTCCGGGAATCGCGCCTGAGCACTTTCGAACGTCGCATGACACTGCCAGCTGGCGCCGACGTTGACAAGGCCCATGCGAGCTACCAGAACGGCCTGCTCGAAGTAACCATACCGGTTACCAAGAAGGAAATCAGCGGCCGGAAAATCCCGATCGAAGGGACCAAACCCGGTAAGAAAAGCAAAGAGATTCACTGAACCAGCCAAATAACATAAAGCCCGTTCCCGGCTCTGGATTGATTTCCAGGGCCTTTTTGTTGAGACCGGAAACAGTGCAAAGAGTTTATTTACGCAAAGCTCGGAGAAAAGCACCATAGGCCTGTCTCTGAATTCTATTCTTCGCTTTGCTTTACGCGAACCGCGTCCCCCGTACCGCGTTCCTCCGCGGGCATCGCCCGTGGCCTACCACCCGCCACCTCCCCCTCCTCCGCCACCCCCACCAGAAGACCCACCCCCTCCGGAACCGGACGAAGAGCCTGGTGCGGATGAGGATGAAGCCGCTGCCGAGCCAAGGGAATTGCCGATGGAGTTGGAAAAGCCGCCGAGGTCATGAACATTCCAGTGGTGACCATGATACCAGACTGGCCGATAGTGCTCACCGCGCTGCTTCGAGCCGGGTGAAGAGCCCGGCGAAACGTTCCATCCAGTGCTGTTCGACACCCAGTGCCAGGGCATAGGGGAGGTAGCGCTCAAACAGCTCCGGGGTTTTCTCCGGCGGATTACGGAAGTTCATCTCGTCGCGTTCGGCAACTTCAAGGAACTGGCGAAAACCTTCCAGCTGGTCAAGCAGGCGGCGCCCGGCGCGCGTCGGAGCCTTGAGCAGGTGATGGAATAGGACGCTGATGCAGATGGCGCTGATTAATGCGACAGGGATGGTCACGGACACCTGGGTTGCCAGCAGACCGGCGACAAAAATTTCGGCGGCGAAGAACGGAATGGAAAACAGCGTGATAAAAATCGCCCCGATCGTATCCGTTGGCGAGCTGATCGAGCGCCAGGCCCGCCAGACCTTGGAGCCCAGGGTGAAGACCCCGAGGGTCCAGAAGCTCAGCCAGAGCGACAGGAACAGCCCGGTCATCTTTATCTCTGTTCCCGGCAGGCCATAAATCACGCCGGCAAAAATCAGGATCGACAGGAAAATCCCGGGGACCAGCCAGGCCCGGTTGCGCATGAAGTAAAGCTTTTCATTGTTGCGCCGCAAAGCTGCCTCGTGAGCCTTGAGGGCCTTGCGAATCGTCGCGTGGTTCTTCTGCTTCAGGGTGATTGATCCGCCTTGCAGGTCGTAGAACAGATGCTTGAGAAGCGCCTTCTCGCCGGGCGCGAGATTTTCTGCCACTTTACCGGTCCGCTTGAGAGTATATGTCTTATCGGCTTCATTGATCTCTACCAGGCCCTTGACGGCCAGGTTGACTATCGCCGCGGCAAAGGTCTTGTGATCATAGTCCATGCGCTCAACAAAACGGGCCGTGGCCGGGGTCATGCCGGGGGGCGGCTCGTAACGGGTGATGACCACGCCGGCCTCGGGGTCGCGACCGACCATGACCCAGGCCAGCAGGTAGTAACACAACAGCACAGCCAGGCCGATCAGCAGGATGACCCAGCTGAGGTTATCGCGCAGCAGATAATTAACTTCCTCGCGGTTGGTCGGTTCATGGACAAAGCCTTTCGGCCACGCGACGACGATCGTTAGCCCCTCCCCCTTGCCGAAGCTCCTGGTGGTCGCGAACTGCACGCTGCCATCATAGTCGACGGAGGCGCTGTAATCCTGGCCCTTGGCACCGAGCGGCCCGGTGTAGGCTTCAGGCAGCAATTGCTCGATCGGAATCCCCTCCGGGAGGACCACCCGGGCACGGACCTTGTCGATCGGGAAGCTCCAGAAGTTGCCGGTCACATTCCAGTAGAGTTCGTCGTGATCGTCGAAAAACCCGAGCTGCCGGTTGGTGCGATAGGTCAGGGTGTAATCATAATCGCCGCTTTCGAGGTAAACATTCTTGTTGCCCACATAAACCCGGACGCCATTGGCGATCGACTGGGTGTGCCAGTCCTCTGCCCGGCCGTCGCGCCTGACCTCGACCACCTCGAAACCGACCCGGTAGCGGTTGCCGAGACGATCCCGGTAGTCGGTCGGAAAGTCACGGTAGATGCCGCGCTTGATCTCCACTTTCTCGGCACGCACGCGGATCGTCTCCGTGACCTGCATAGAGCCGTCGGCGAACACCTTTATGTCGCTGTAATAATCGAGGATGCGTTCTTCAGCACGGGCCAACGGGGCAAACATGAAGATAAATGCCAGCAGTACAAGACAGGCACGCCAGACGACATGACGCTTGCGCTCATCACTGAATAATCGCCGCCAAGGCACCAAGACACGAAGAAAGGCCGATGAACTCTTGATGTTTTTTCCTGGTGACTTGGTGTCTTGGTGGCTAACACTCTGGTTTTGCGAAGACATTATGCCGTGATCTCCGGAGAATTTTTTTCCGCTACATCGTCCAGTTCGAAGAAGGTTGCAGGTCGGTAATTGAATAAACGGGCGATGATCAGGTCGGGGAAGGTTTCAATGCGCGTGTTCAGGTTGCGCACCGAACCGTTGTAGAAACGGCGAGCGTACTGGATGTGGTTTTCCACCTCGGTCAACTCAGCCTGCAGTTGCAGGAAACTTTGGTCAGCCTTGAGTTCAGGGTAGGCTTCAACCAGGGCCATCAGGCTACGCAGACCCGTGCCGATTTGTGATTCGACAGCACCCTTTTCGCCCACATCACTGACCTGCCCGGTTCGGCTGCGCAGTTCGATCAAGGTCTGCAAGGTCGACTGCTCGTAGCGGGCGTACTGCTCAACGGCCGCCACCAGTTTGGGGATCAGGTCGTAGCGCCGCTTGAGCTGCACATCGATATCGCTCCAGGCAGTCTTCACCTGCTGGGAGTCGCGCACCAGCCGATTGAAGGCAACGATCGCCCAGACAACACAGATGACGGTGGCCAATAATGCAATGGTCATTCGATCCTCCCATGGATTTCGCCAGTATACACAACCAGGGTCAGCTCTTGAATCTTGAATTGATGTAAACCCTTTCCCTGTTCATCCGTCCTAATTAGCAAAAGCATTGCGTACACAGCCAGGAAAGGATCAGAACCATGAAAAACTTACTGACCATCGCAACAATGCTCCTGCTGGTATTCTCTGCCACGACGGCACTGGCCGAGCGTGGCAACAGGCAGTATGACCACGGCAAGTACGTATCAAAGGGGGAAAGGATCGACAAGCACCTGGATCGCAAGGGTGACCGCATCGAGCACCGCTTCGAGCACAAGGCGGATCGAGCCAAAGCCAAGGGTCATTACAAGCAGGCGGCACATTTTCGCGCCAAAGGTGCACAGATCAACCGCCACCTCGACCGCAAGGGTGACCGGATCCACGCCCGTCATGATCGCCACGATCGCTACAAACACCGCCACGCCAAAAACCATCGTCATGATGTGAAAAAACGGATCGCGTACCGTGACTACAAGCCTTACAAAAACCGCTTCGGTGTCGTCATCAGCCAACCCGGCCTGTGGCTCGGCGGCTCGTGGCGCAATTAACCAACCGTCCGCATCTTGAAATAAATGCGACGGCCAACGAGGACGGGCTGCCTGTATATACAGGCAGCCCGTCACTTTTTACAAAACACGAGATTGCTGTTTACCGCAGGTCTGATAGGGTTGATGACATGGAGAAACTGGAAATTTTTTTCGATTACGTCTGACCCTGGTGTTATTTCGGTACCGTGCGTACCGACAGGCTGCGCGAGGAGTTCGACCTGGAGTTCCGCTGGAGTGTCTTCCCGCTGCATCCGGACACCCCGGAGGAGGGCCAGGAATTGACGGACCTGTTTGCCGGCAGGTATGACATCGAGGCGATGATGCGGCGTTGCAAACAAGTGGCAGAAGAGCTCGACCTCCCCTTCGGTGACCGCACCCGCACCTATAACAGCCGTCGCGCCCAGGAACTGGGCAAATGGGCCGAAGGACAAGATGCCGGCGAAGCCTTTCACATGGCTGTCTATACAGCCTATTTTGTCGATGGGCTCAACATCGCCACCCCGGATATCCTGGCAGAGATCGCCGGGTCAGTAGGTCTCGACCCCGATAAAGCACTCAAGGTCATTGACAAACACAGCTACGCTGCCCATGTTGATGATGACTGGCAACGTGCCAGAGAATTCGGTGTCACCGCCGTACCGACGAGCATCTACCAAAAGCAGGCCCTGGTCGGCTTTCAGGCCTATGCGAGCTATCGTCAACTGATTGTCGAAACCCGCTGAGCCCCCCAGGATGGAACATGGATAACCCGCTTGAAAAATACCCCGAGCTACAGCACGCCCCTACCCGGCAGAAAGGCTCCGGACAGAGCTGGCTGAAAATTTTCGGCATCGTCGTTGTGGCCTGCGCTGTTTCAACTCTGGTCGCCGTCACCGCAGTTTACTTCTACCTCTTCCCCGGCCCTTTCAGACCGGTCACCCTGAGCAACAGTGAAGAACAGGTCCTGGAGCAAAAGCTGGAGCGGCTCGATTCGATGCAGCGCTCCCCAGCCCTGCACAAAAATCGTCTGCAGCCTGACCAGGGCAAGGGTCTGCAGCCGGAACGCTATACGGAAAACGACGCCAACCGGGAGATCATCCTGACCGAGCGAGAGCTGAATGCCCTGCTGGCAAAGAATACCGACCTGGCCTCGAAACTGGCCATCGATCTTGCCGAGGACCTGGCCAGCGCCAAGCTGCTGATCCCGCTCGACGAGGAGTTCCCGATCCTCGGCGGCAAGACCCTCAAGGTGACGGCCGGACTGGAGATGTCGTACCGCGACCAGCGACCTGTGGTTGCCCTACGGGGTGTCAGCCTGTGGGGAGTGCCGCTTCCCAACGCCTGGCTCGGTAACATGAAAAATGTCGACCTGGTGCAGGAGTTCGGCGATCAAAAAGGTTTCTGGAAAAGCTTTGCTGACGGAATCGATGAGGTCAAGATCAGCGAAGGGCAACTGCGGGTCAGGTTGAAGGAATAACCGGGACGTTTTTCTCTGCGTTCTTTGCGCCTTTGCGTTAAATGTTTTCCACGTAATCAGAACGATGCGAAGATCCGCGCCGTCGAGCGACCAGGGGCCTGCAGGTCAAGGTCCAGGAAATATCCGAACGGAGTCTGCCAGACTTCGTAACCGGCACCGGTCAGGCGCTCTTCGGTCCGTGCCAGCAAAGCCTTGGTGAATTCCGCCGAGGCTTTTGTTTCGGCCAGGTGTGAAAAGCTGTGCAAAACGACCCGAAGGGTGTCGTTCTTGCGCGCCCCCCATTTGAGGTTTTTGACCAGTTTCTTCTCCACCCCGGAAACGTTTTCTTCATCCAACGCCTCGGCGTGGATCAAACCTACTACCGTATCGAGAATCTCACCCGGTTCGTGGCAATCGGGCTGATCTCCAAGAGTTTTATCCGCGGGATTATAGGCAAACCTGTCCGTATAAAGCATCAGTAGTTTCATTCTTCCATCAATATCAGCACAGACAAGAAAACACAAGCAGACGAGTGGGGAGGAATCTGGAGTCAGATGAAGCGAAAAATTCCATTTCCTCCACAACCTGCAGAGTAAAATGCCTTGCCAACCGGCCACTTTATGTGATAATAGTCCCGGTCTGAAATTGGACTTAAAAGACTGAAACGGGATGTAGCGCAGTCTGGTAGCGCACCTGCTTCGGGAGCAGGGGGTCGCTGGTTCGAATCCAGTCATCCCGACCAGTATTTACAAGGAGCGGCCTTCCCGGGGTCGCTCTTCTTTTTTGTCCTCCGGGCCATGTCTGGTCCGAAAGTCATCTCTAATTGGCAATTTGGAGTGTTCAGAGAATGGCGGCTTTGGATGTTCCGGGGCGGGGTTTTGTCTCCGGGGCTATTCTGGGGCGTTTCATGATTTTCTGTGTCTTTGCACAGTCTATTTTCGTGGTTTTTTAGCGAAAAGTTTACGGGTTCACACGTATATTTCCTTGATTGATTCAGATAATCTACAAACCATCAAAGAGTTGTTGTGGCAGGCAACTCGGAGATCAAACAAAAACTTCTTCAAAACCTCCTTAAAACCTCTTGCCCCTTTGCTCACCCCCCCCCCAGAGCTTAGGGGCTCTTTTTTTTCAGAATTTCAAGATATATAGTTTTGGTGCGATTCTGGGCTGGGTTTGGTCTCCGGGGCATGTCTTGGGCGACAATGTTCCTCAGACCAGAATAAGTAATATTTAATCACAAAATAATTGACAGCGAACGCACCCCCAGTGTAAATGAAAACGAATTTCATTTCCAAAGGAGGAAAACATGAAGAAACTTGTAGCAATCGTTGCAGCGTCATTGTTATTCACTTCAGTTGCATATGCTTCAGAGGTCACCTACAGGGAACACATCAAGCCTATTTTTGATAGTCAATGTAGTGCTTGTCATGGTGAATCAGCGCCTGAATACAAAGCCTTCAAGCTTGACAAGGAAAAGTGGCTTGCTGAAGGAGTTGGGCCACGTATGGATAGTTACACATATTTGGTCTATTTTACTGGATGGCCAGACACTGGAGCATTGATGCGCAGACTAGATGATTCTAAACCTGGGAATATGTACCAGCATCTGGGGAGCAACGAAGAGGAACGCCAACAGAATCTCGCCCTGTTCAAATCATGGGTTGGTGGATGGACTCTCAAACGCTTCAAAGATTTGACTAAAGAAGAACTTGCAGCCATCAAAGTCGCCTACTAAATTTTCAACAGCTTAATCCAAAGCCCCAGCCATCCCCGGTTGGGGCTTTTTCATTTCTGCCTCCCCTCCTCCCACAAATTTTCACCTCAGGACCGGAATAGGACCGGACCTTCCCACTGACTTTTCACAAAGCCACTAAACACCTACATCCCCATTCGTAACCCAAAGAATTACCTAATCTGCGTACACAAAATTACAGAAAGGAGCACCGCTATGTCCAAACGATTCCATTTCAGAACTCTGTTGGCATAAAAAGCAACCCATTTCGTAGCCTGCGACATTCGTAGCGATTTTTGATAGAATGAATCAAATCCTTTGTGTTGGAGAGAACTATGACAAGCGACTGCAAATACGGATTTGGTACTGAAATCACACTAAGTTTTGACGAAACCCTGAGTAGAGTTGAGACACTTCTTAATAATCGCGGCTTTCGCATTTTCACTCGAATGGACTTAAAAGAAATTGTCGAAGGAGAAAGCATTAAAGATATAGGCAATTATGTAATTTTAGGGGCATGTAACTCTGAATTCGCAAAGGAACTTTTTTCAGCTGATCCTGATATCGGTATGTTGATGCCCTGCAACATCGTTGTCTATGAACCAGGGAACGGTATGATCAGGGTTATGGTTAAAGACCCTGTTCGAATCATGGATCTAATCAATAATCCTCTCGCAATTCACGCTGCCATGAATGTCAAAGAACAAATGGAAACAATCATTGAAGAATTGAAGCAAGACGATATTTAGCCTGTCACCAAATAAACATGCCTTAGCCCCTTCTTGGATATTCCGCAACCCGTTCGCACATAGAAGCAAAGTGAAAGCCTCTGCTTCGGGAACTGTTGCGCTACGAAACTGCGCTATGCATAGCAAAATTCTATAAATGAACTAGAATCATTGAACTATAGAGATA
This sequence comes from uncultured delta proteobacterium, assembly GCA_963723355.1. Classification (GTDB taxonomy): domain Bacteria; phylum Desulfobacterota; class Desulfuromonadia; order Desulfuromonadales; family BM103; genus JAFDBW01. The sequence continues at coordinate 5,657 of CAVRQQ010000001.1, read as the reverse complement.
GCGCAGTCTGATAGCACACCTGCGCCGAAGATTACAATTTGACAGGGCATTTTTTTCTATTGATATATCTGACCAAATCAGTAAGATTTAATACAACAGAGCATCATTCTCCATGTTCCCTCAACGAAAAACCCATAGAAACCCGTTGCCCCACTCTCTCCCTCCGGAAAGTGGGGCTTTTTTTCTTTAGTTCAGGAATCAAAAGTCAGGAGATCGCCATGGCCAACAATGCAGAGGAACTCCGTTACATCGTTCTCTTTTGCTCGTATTAAGCTGGTCATCCACTGCGAAAGCCACAGACTTCACCATCAGCAATCTGCAAACCACGACGTTCGAACTGTCTCCCGGGCTGACCGTTCTGGGGCTCTGACACAACCGAGGCAACACTTGGGACTAACGGCTCGATATCTGCAGCGATCTTTCAATTTGCCATGGCGCAATACCATTGCAGTGGTATGCATTGGTAAACCCATGACAACTGTGATGATCTTGCTAAGGGCCGTCAACTGAACAATTAAGAGATATCATGGCCCGTCAGTCTGGACGGGCCATAGTTGTCTTGCAAGCTGAACTTCATGACGTATTCGGAAGTTCTTTCAGGATTAACAACAGGATGCTTGAAGGACCCTTTTAGTCTCGCCAGTGTCTCGACAAGTCCTCACCGTGAAATAACCACGTTTTTTTGACAATGTCAAGCCGTCAATTAGCCAGAGCCCGCCAATATGTCACGTCTCAATAAGTGCTGTTTAAAGTTATAAATACTACATGAGTTTTTTTTCTTTAAATTCCCCGTATTTTTAATCCCCGTATTTTTAGTCATTTATCGTTCATCGCGAGAGACTGGCATGGCTGATGTACCTAACATATTGAAAATACGTAATAAATCGGCATTATTATTGCATTATAATGCGTTCGACATTGGTTCGATAAAGTTTTTCCGGGTGCATGTACAATGCGAGTCGATGTCGATGCAGTCGTGTTTAAGCTTTTGATGCGCTGCTGTGAGTGTTCCGGATCAACCGATAATGTTGTGAATCAAACGGGTGGAGGTGATTTGATGCGTAAGGGGCCCTTTGTTGTTTTGTTGGTTTTTTTCCTGCTGTTTCTGCCCTTACCAAGAGTCAATCCATGCAGCGATCTGTTCTCCTCCAACTCGGTGAAGTCAAGATCGCAGGCACGCCTACACGTCGTCTTCCATCCAGGATGCCTATAACTATGCCAGTGATGTTCTGAACCTCCAGCCTGACTTTAAGTTGCTACTCTCGGGTAACTTTCACAGAAAACCTGCTCTTAGACAGCGGCACTGCGATTCTTGACGGTGGCTACGACAGTAATTTCATAGACAAGACCTTGCCCACGAGCTTACTTGGCAGCATCACCATCAGGAATGGTTCGATGATTGTCGCCGCTGGTGCGGACACTCCCAAGGTCATTTCACCCCTTGCAGAATGTGCTTTCGACAGTGACGGGGACAGCTACACTTCGACCGGATCCTGTACAGGCAGTGCCGACGACTGCAATGACAACAATGCCAACATCAACCCCGGCGCTGTGGAGATCCCCTACGACGGCATCGACCAGGACTGCAGCGGATCGGACCTGACCTTTGCCGAGGACTTTCCTCCCGACGGGAGAAAACTGCGGCATGTGCCATGGGATCGCTCGGACTCAATGGGACGTTGTTCATGACTCTGTTCACGGCCCCGGATACGACCTGCGCAGCCTGTCACAATGCATTGGTGACCAACATCTTGTCCGGTCACTACGGACAAACGGTCCGCACCGCCGGCAACAACATGGCCGCCGGTGAGACCATCGTCTGCAACTCCTGCCATGACCAGATCAGTGATGAACATAATTTCGGCGATGATGTCGTCATGGCCAAGGTCTTCGCAGCCTGGAACAGCCACTCCCATCACCTGCGATACCTGCCACGAGAACCGCGCCGCGATCCATCAACGGAGACGGCCCATGACAACAGGGTCATTGACGGCTCTGTGCCGACTGCCATACCAGCGACACGCGTTCTCGGCTCGCCGGGCAGTGGCACCCTGGCAAGCCAGGCCGATGTTGACACCCTGCACCGCTCCGACTGCGCCCTCTGCCACGGCTACACCGGCACGACCGTTGATGCCGGACTAGTCAGGCAGATGATTCAGGAGGGGATGAACGGCACCCCGGTCAGCTGTCTCGATTGCCATGCTGAACATCACAGTCCGGAAACCAACCAAGTCTTTTATGATCCGAGCGTCGACACATCCCAGCCCGCGAAGAGGGGTGTGCCGACTGCCATACGACTACGATTTTGCCAATGGAACGTCGCTCGGCTTGAGCACCTGGGAAACCATCCTTGTCGAGCATGACCTTGACGGGATCAAGGACGGGTCATCCAGTACCTGTGCGAGCTGCCATAATTACGACGGCAGCGGATCGGCACCTCTGGCGGATGTCCAGAATGCCATTGCCAGCAACAGCTGCACGACCTGCGCAAGCTGCCACACCGACAAGGTCCCGGATATCGGGCATGGCCTGCCAACCACCGGCAAGCATACTCTGCACATCGAACTCGCGGGTATCAGCGGCTGTTCCAGCTGCCATGCGAACCCGCCTGACTTTGAATCTGGAACCGATACCAACGGCGACAGCCTGTATGACTCAGCGAGACCGATGTCTGCGACCCCTGCCATCAGGATTGGTATTCCGGCTTGCCGCTGAACGGGATTATAAAGCAGGATGGTACGATGCAGGATTTACCCTGGAGTGTAATTATTGCCATGCAGAGTTTGTCGACAATGGCGACAATGTTCCGGCTGGCGGGCGAAGGGCGGTCAAAGGTGAATTCCCGGTTGCTGACCCCCATGCACATTACGGAGCGGTCCTCGATTCGGCTTCGTGCCAGGTCTGCCATGATCATCCGGACCATGCAACCGCCACGGCCAGCGAACGTGCGGAGCATTCAAACGGCACGGTCAACCTGCTCGATCCGGACGGTGGGGCGGGATATGCTTTCATTTACCCAGCCGATCTAACCTCGGATCCCGATCTTTCCAACTTCTGCGCCAATTGCCATGATGCCGACGGGGCGACACGGCTGGTGCGCCACTCGACCCGCTGATCCGTTTGCCAACGGCAACTGCCGCCGGATGTCGCCACACGGTTCATGGGAACCGTGCAGTGGAACGAGTGGTATGGAGACTTCTGTTTCGGCTATGAAGGCAGCAACGTGCCGTGAACAGTCATCATGATATCAGTGATGCTGATCAGGCTTTTTCCGGCGCGAAAATCGAATGTCTCGATTGCCATGGCGCCCATACCTCGGCTGCTTCCCAGAAAATGACCGATCCTTTCGCAGAAATGTCGCCTGGACCGGTACGCTGAATGAGTTCTGCCTGTCCTGCCACACGGGTGATCACGGCCCCAATGATGTGATTTTGCCAGCAGAGGTTTCGGTGCCGGCTTTCTACACTGAGCCGCCGGCCAACATCCCGGGCGAAAGCTGCGGGACGGGTTTGGTTTATGATTGTGCCGGCGCCTGCGTTGCCCAGGCCGACTGTCAATGAGGCTCTGAATGATGGCAGTCTGCGATGACCAGTCGCCGCTGGACCTTGACTGCAATATTTTCAGCTTCGACAATGGGGACTGCCTCCCTTGAATACTCCTAACACCAGCTGCGGCACCGATATGGTTTACGATTGTGCTGACAACTGTGTTGCTCAGGCAGACGTCGATGGCTGCCGGCAGGTACCTGCGATGAAGATCGCAGCGACTCTCGACTTGAATTGTCGCGGAGTTTCAACTACGATTTCAATACGTTTGCAATCCCTGTGACGGCAATGACTGTTCATTTGTCGGTGGAATTGACTCCTGCAGTTATGATTTCAGCCCCTGGTGGATTGATGCGTCCTGGACGAATGCGCCCCATGGCGGGGATTCGAAACGTCAATGGCGAGGCTATTCAGGCGCACCAGAAGTGCCCGAGATGGATTGCATCGCCTGCCATGATGCCCACGGTTCCTATGATGCCGCGACCAACCCGGGCGGGAACCCCTATATGCTGCGTGATTATGTGGAAGGGAGTCAATTCCTGGATGATTCTGCCCGAACGCTAGCAGGTCATCAGGATCCTGCAAATTGGCATCAGGGTACAGATGGTCCGGTTGTGATCACCGATCCGACTCCGGAAAACATCGGCCCGCAGTTGGGGGATCAATTCTGTGTCAAGTGCCATTCTGACTGGGTGGCCGCTTATAGCTGGCACGCTTATGATTGTACCGGTTGCCTGACCTGTCACTCCCATGGCGCGGCCTGGGGCACCAGTGACTGGGGTGACGCACCGGCTGATAGAAGTGGTGCCCATGATGGACTCGGGTCAATTGTTGCGGTAAGAAAATGAGAGATATTTTTTACTCAGAAAACTATATGAGGCCTCGAAGGGGAGAATCATGAAGAACAAAATATGGGGACTGATGATTATCCTGAGCTGCTGTTTGGTATCGGTTTCCTTCGCTGGGGAAACGCAATTCAACCTGACTGCACCGTATTCACCAACAGCGGAAAAGACCTGGGTCGATGTCAGTATCGAAAAAAATGGCCATCTTGAATTCCTGGCTGTCAACTCCCAGCCACAGGGAAAAGTCAGCATGAAATTGATCGAGAAGGTCACCATCCTTTCAGGTGATTACGCCGGGTGGGGCTATGCCTACAGTGAGTACAAGTATGGGAATTTAAAGGGTGCTATTTATTTCGTCTTCCACCATGACCAATGGCAGGGCATGCTGAGCGGCGACCTGGTCGGCGTGGCGCAGCAGTCAAACGGCCTTGAGGGATTTATGACCTGGCGATTAGCCAAGGTCAACGGCGCAGACAGCCAGGGGACCGTCGAACTCGCTTTTGTGAGCTACAACCCGGGCAAACAATCGACAATAGAGGACGTCTGGATGCCGGTTCAGACTGGCTACACGCTGTCTACCGATGTTGACAGCACCGGCCACTACTCTGGCCCTTACGAGCAGCAGACAACGGTTCTGCTTCTGCCTGCGCCCGACGGCAATCTTCACCATTCGAAGAAATTCAAGGGTGGCGGTCTAGAATTCGGAACCTATCAGGCAGACATGGAGAGCGGTACTGTCTGGTCCTTTATTGACAATACTGAGGCCGCTGACCCTTTTAATAAAAAACGCTTCGGCATAAGGGATGGAGCTCTTGCAGGGACCTCAGAAGTCTCTTTCAGTAAACATGCTGGAGGAGACACAAAAATACTTGGGAACTCTATACATGTGACACCCTACTAAACTTGCCAAGGCCTCTGCTTCGGGAGCAAGGGGGCGCTAATTCGAATCCAGTCATCCTGACCATCTTTACAAGGAGCGACCTTCCCGGGGTCGCTCTTCTTTTTGTCCTCCGATCCATGTCTGGTCCGGAGTATCCTTCTCTCTGAAAATTTGAGGTCTCAGGAATTAAGCGTTAGTGTGCTCCGGTACTGGGATGTGGCTGCGGCACATGTCTGGGGCGTTTTCAATTCGGCCTTCCCTCCCCAATGTTTCATCTCAGGACCGAAAAGGGGCGGGAGATTGTATTGCATACTATAAAGACTGCCGCTTTTCAAATTTGAATTTTATCGAGACAGAGAATCAATTATGTCCACCTTCCATATGTTC